>NZ_QAIH01000225.1:195256-234326 GCF_003060895.1 Acidovorax sp. HMWF029
GCTCAAGCTTCTGTATAGCCTGCGCTGCCTCATAGTCCTTTTTAGTCCGCGCATCAATTTCATCTTTCGGCGCAATCCAGAGCACAGACCCTGTTTTCTTCATCCCCAGACCTTTTGCATCCATAATAATCTGGAGCGCTTGATCCCAAGGAACATCCTTTAACCGCAAGGTGAGTGCACCAGTAACGGTATCGGAGGTAACAATATTAAAGTTGGTAAAATCCGCAATCACCTGCAACAAGGAGCGAACTTCAATGTTTTGAAAATTCAACGATAGCTTTTCACCCGAATACCCCGGCCCCTGCGTGAGTTTGTTCAGGTCTACTTTCTTCTGACGAATCTCCACAACAAATTGGCTATCGCTCTGATAAGCACTATGCTCCCAATCCCCCACCGACTCGATGAGCATTCGCACTCGCTCGCCCACCTGGGACGTGGTTATATTTTGCACAGGCGTTCCAAAATCAGTAACTTCAAGACGACGCCTCAACCCTTCGGGTAGTGCAGAACGAGCAAACTCAACTACAACCCCCTTAGCCTGCTGCTGAAGATCAACACCGACCTGATTGTTGGCCAAGTTAACTACAACCCTGCCAGAACCATCTGCACCACGACGAAAATCAATGTCTTTCAACGGCAAAATATCACCGTTTTGGCCATCAGAAAAATGAACCACGGATGAGGGCCCACTTACCAACGCCCCAGCAATGGGATCAAGCGACAACATCAAAGTCTTACCTTGAATATCTGTTCTATATGAAGTCGCAGACTTAAGATTTAGAACAATACGGGACCGTCCGCCAGCCTGAACAACATTAACTGATTTTAAATTACCAAGATTTATCTCGTAACTGGATTTACCAGTAGAATTACCAATCCCATGAAAATCAAGAGCAACGCGCGCTGGTGACTGCGTTGAAAACCCTGTCGGGGTCGCTATAAGTGGCTCATCGAAATCAACCTTCAAAACCTCCACACCCCCTTGAATACTAGCAGCAATCGCATTGATAGACCCTTGGGCAGCTGCGCTTAAAGAGATGACTGCAATAGAGACCCCTAAAACAGCGCTACGGCAATGATTTACAACAAAGCTATTCCGATATTTCATTTCTTCCCCTCTTGCAGATCAAGCGATACTGGGCGCTCTATCCAGTCTCCAGTTGCATCCTGCGCAATTTCACGCAATTGAATGGAGTTTTCAGTTATCCGAACAACTTTTCCATAGTTCTGCCCCAAGTAACTTCCAACCTTAACCTGATAAATTAGGTTATCCACCTTTAGCAATGCAACAGGAACCCCCGTCTTATTAAGGCTACCTACCATTGCCATGGCGTCCAAAGGAAACGCCTCGAGAGGCTCCTTACGCCGAGTCATTTCAGGGGCAATTAGCGCCGCATTGGAGGCAATTTGAGTGGAATCTTTCCGCAAAGCTTGAGTGAGTTTCACTTGATTAAAAGGCTCAAGCGCCGCTCCCTGAGAGTATGGCTCCGGAACGAACTTCTTGGGCTCCGTCAATGGAGTAACACTAGGCTTAGTATTAGCTCGCTGATCCGCAATCCACAGGCGCAACTCGTCCTCCCCAGAGGGAAGACATCCTGCAAGGAAAAACATGGTCAGGATAAGCAGCAGGGTACGCATGGCGTTCCTCATTTCGCGCCCCCAGCCTTCTTCTGTGCCTGAATCTCTTCAGGGTCCAGGTATCTGAAAGTGCGGGCGGTCGCGTCCATAATCAAGTTATCGCGAGCCCCAGGAGTTATTGCCATGTTATTCAACGTAACGATACGCGAGAGGTGCGCAATATCAGACGCAAATGCCCCTATGTCATGGTATTTACCCGTGACGCGAATCGAAATAGGCAGCTCGGCATAATAATCTTTTACAACAACCTGCCCAGGCCTAAACAATTCAAATTGCAAGCTCCGCCCAAGTCCCGCTTGATTGATGTCAGACAGCAACGCTGCCATCTCAGCCTTACTGGGAAGTTGCTTCTCCAGCTGGATAACATACTGCTGAATCTGCTCTCGCTGCTTCTTCAACGCATCCAGACTCACAGCTTTTATTAGTTTTTTCTGATAATCAGCCCGGAGTGCAATCTCTTTATTTCGCTCGCCGTCCAATTCAGCTTCGTAGTCTTTCAAAAGTGCAAACCACAAAGCCGTCGCTACAGCGACTGCAATAAAAAGACACAACAGCGCCTTGGGCAAAGCAGGCCAAAGCGAGGGGTCTTTGGTATCCAGGTTTTTGAATTGCCGCTGAACAACATCCATCTGCTCGGCAAAGCTAATAGATTTTTCCTTCTTATTAGCCATATCACTTACCTCCCGACGATGCAGCAGCGCTAGCCGCAGCCATCGTCTTCTGGGCTTCACTTGCGCGAACCAATTGAAATTTCAGATTGAACGCAGACACTCTCCTTTGATCACGCTGACTCAAAGAAACAGTATTGGCTGTAATTTCACTCAGTTCTGGCTTGTCTAGCCACGGAGTATTCGCGGACAAGTTCCGCAGCAGCTCCGAAACCCGTTCGTTCGATTGAGCCATACCCTGCATGGTGATCGTTTGCCCAGCTTGCCCAATCGCTGTGATGTAAACACCATCAGGCAGTTGCTTGACCAATTCAGTCAAAAGGTGAACTGGAAGATTTCGATCAGATTGCAGATCTTCGACGGCCTTCTGCCGCGCGCGCAAGGCAGCAATCTCATCTTCGATAGATGCAATTTCTTTGATTTGCTCCTCTAGCACCTTTATTTCCTGTTGAAGGAAACTGTTCTTGGCCTGCTGATCGGTGATCATCATCTGGAACCACCAATAGATAGCACCAGCAATCACCAAGCCGAGGAGAAATGATGCAAACATAGTGGCCTGGAAGGCCTCTTTGCGGCGCTTCCGCGCCTCCTCTCGATGAGGAAGTAAGTTAATCAGAATCACTGCAAGAACCTCCGCATAGCCAAGCCACAAGAGGTCAAGTACGACGGGGCTTCACGCACCATCTTTTTAAGCCGGACTGAACTTCCTATTTCCATCCCATCGAATGGATTGACCGCGCTGCAGGCAAACCCTGTCTGCTGAGTCACCGCCTCCGTGAGACCCGGCAAAGGGGCCGAACCTCCCGCAAGCATGATGTGATCAACACGGTTGTGCGGCGTGCTGGTGAAGAAGAACTGCAATGCACGGCCAATTTCTTGTGCCATGCTATCAACGAAGGGGCGAAGAACTGCCGATTGGTAGTCCTCAGGAAGATCGCCGTTCCGCTTCTTGCCCTCCGCCTCTTCTACTGAGAACCCATACTGGCGCACGATCAGTTGCGTCAGTTGCGCGCCGCCAAAGGCTTGGTCACGGTCATACAGAACCTCTTCATTCCGGATGACCTGCATGCTGGTGGTCAACGCACCAACCTCGAACAAAGCCACCATTGCGTCGACACCTTTGTTCGGAAGTGCTTCGATCAGACGCCCCGCAGCGAGACGGGAAGCATGGGACTCGATATCAACCACCACAGGCTTCAAGCCCGCCGCCTCCGCCAAACCCTGCCTGTCCTGGACTTTTTCGCGCCGCGACGCTGCAATGAGCACGTCCACATCACCCGGCGCATTCTTGCTGGGCCCGATTACGCAAAAATCCAGACTCACCTCGTCCAGCGAGAAGGGGATGTACTGATTAGCTTCGGACTCAACTTGGACCTCGAGCTCTTGCTCTGTCATACCACCCGGGAGGGTGATTTTTTTAGTAATCACGGCGGATGGCGGCAACGCCAGAGCGACATTTTTTGTCCTCGTTCCACTCTTCTTCACGAGGCGCCGTAGAGCGTCCGCGACCTCGTCAAATTTTTCGATGTTACCGTCCGTGATCCAGCCGCGCTCCAGCGGCTCGATGGCACATCGCTCCAGCACCAGACCGCCTGCCTTATCACGCCCCAACTCCACCAGCTTGACACTGGAGGAACTGATGTCGATTCCCAGCAGCGGAGCAGACTGGCGACTGAACAAAGACCCCATTGAGATCAAGATTGGTCCCCTGTAACTTGCCAAAATGAGGCAACAAAACTTAACACTTCACATGAATGCTATCAGTAAGGTAGTTCTCCAGCAAAGATTTTTCCCGTTGTAACGGCTGCGGAGCGTTGCCAAAAGCAGACGAAACTTCGATGCTCGGCAATACCGTCCGACAAGGGTGGCGTGCCTTTCGGCGGCACCGGAACGCCTTGGATTTGAGCTTCCAGGGATGTATGAGCAGACATTTTTATAATAGGCAGCCTCACCCTTCCGGAGCGATATGCCGCCCTCCTCTTCGAAGTTGTCCGACAAGTCGGACACATCCTCCGCTCGCACCGGCTCCACTTGGCTTCGCTGGCTTCTTCGCATCACGCTGTGGATGGCTGGGTTGGCGACGGCTGCGGCCGTCGGGCTCGCGCTGATCATTGCGGTAGCGCTCTCCGTGGCCTACCCCAATCTTCCCGACATCTCCGACCTGGCGGACTACCGCCCCAAGCTACCGTTGCGCATCTATTCTGCCGAAGGGGCCTTGCTGGGTGAGTTTGGTGAGGAGCGAAGAAACCTTACTCCGATCGATGACATTCCTAAGGTGATGAAGGATGCAGTTTTGGCCATCGAAGATGCTCGCTTCTTCCAACATGGCGGCGTGGACTACAAAGGAGTGGTGCGCGCGGGGCTTGCCAATTTGGGCCGCGTAAAAAGCCAGGGGGCATCCACTATCACAATGCAGGTGGCACGCAATGTTTATCTGTCTTCAGAAAAAACATTTACTCGCAAAATTTACGAAATCTTACTGACATTCAAACTTGAGCACTTACTGACCAAGGATCAGATTCTTGAAATTTACATGAATCAGATTTTCTTGGGCAACCGGGCTTATGGTTTTGCCGCAGCTTCCGAGGCCTATTTTGGCAAGCCGTTGAAATCGCTGTCTATTGCAGAAGCCGCCATGCTGGCCGGACTGCCCAAGGCCCCATCGGCTTACAACCCCATCAGCAATCCCAAACGTGCCCGAGTCCGGCAGCAGTACATCATTGAGCGGATGGAAGAAAACGGGTTCATCACGGCGCAACAGGCGGCCGAAGCCAAGAAGGAAGAGCTGAAGATCCGTACCGGCCCCGACAACACGCGGGTCCACGCGGAATACGTGGCCGAAATGGCCCGCCAGCTGATCTTCACACAGTATGGCAATGAGGCCTACACACGTGGCCTGAACGTGTACACAACCCTGAATGCAGCAGAACAGGAAGCCGCTTACAACGCCTTGCGCCGAGGGATCATGGACTACGAGCGGCGCCAGCAGTACCGTGGCCCAGAGAAGTTCGTGGCCCTGCCCAGCACGCCGCAAGAAGTCGAAGAAGCTATTGATGACACCCTAGCTAACCACCCGGACAACGGCGACGTCCTCTCGGCCGTGGTACTGGAGGCCACGCCGCGCAAAATCCTTGCAGCACGTGCCAATGGCGACACGCTGGAGATCACCGGAGATGGCCTCAAGCCCGCTCAGTCCGGACTGAGCGACAAGGCGCCACCCAACATCAAGATCCGTCGGGGTGCAGTGATACGTGTGGTCAAGACGCCTAAGGGCCCCTGGGAAATCACGCAACTGCCTGAAGTCGAAGGAGCCTTTGTAGCCCTGGATCCCCGCAACGGTTCTATTCGCGCGCTGGTAGGGGGCTTCGACTTCGACAAGAACAAGTTCAACCATGCCGCACAGGCATGGCGCCAACCGGGCTCCAGTTTCAAGCCGTTTATCTACTCTGCAGCCCTTGAAAAGGGCTTCACTCCGGCCACCGTCATCAACGACGCGCCGCTTTTCTTTGATGCAGGCGTGACCGGTGGTCAACCCTGGGAGCCGAAGAACTACGACGGCAAGTACGACGGCCCGATGAGCATGCGCACAGGGCTGGCCAAATCCAAGAACATGATCTCGATCCGCATCCTGCAGGCCGTAGGCCCCAAGACGGCACAGGAATGGGTCGGACGTTTTGGCTTTGACCCTGAAAAGCACCCCGCCTACCTGACGATGGCACTGGGTGCGGGTTCCGTCACGCCACTGCAGATGGCGGCCGCCTACTCGGTGTTTGCCAACGGGGGCTATCGCGTGAACCCCTGGCTGATCACCAAGGTCACGGACCACAAGGGCCGGGTGATTTCCGAGACCACACCGCCGGTGACCAGCGAACAACCTCGGGCGATTGAGGCCCGCAATGCCTTTCTGATGAACAGCCTGCTGCAGGAAGTCACCCGCTCCGGGACGGCGGCCCGCGCCCAGGCGACTCTCAAACGCCCCGACCTGTACGGCAAGACCGGTACCACCAACGATTCGGTGGACGCCTGGTTTGCTGGTTACCAGCCCACTATCGCAGCCGTCACCTGGATCGGCTACGACACGCCCCGCAACCTGGGCAGCCGTGAAACCGGTGGTGGGCTCAGCCTGCCCGTGTGGATCAGCTTCATGGAGCGCGCACTCAAGGGTGTCCCCGTGATGGAGCCCACCGTGCCTGCTGGGGTGGTCAATGTGGGTGGCGAGTGGTTCTATGACGAGTACGCCCGCAGCGCGGGCGTATCGAGCGTCGGTCTCGAGGATCAGCGCTCCACTTCACCGGCGGTCACCCCCCAGGCACCACCACCTTCCGAAGAACGCAACCGCATACTGGACCTGTTCCGCAACTAACTGTGCAACGCTGACCCAAAGCGCGACGTTGATGCGGGCGCACAGCGCTCATTTGCAATGAGCATGGCGGGAGCTTGCATGGTACTCACCCAATGCACAACGAAGCGTCGATCGCTCGGCCAGAGCTGCCGCCTAAACGGCAGCGAACTGCAAGGGCAGTCCTGATTGCAGGGTGGCGTCGCGGCTGAGGCACGCGAAGAACTCACCCGCCCCCTTGGAGTCCTGCCACGTACTACCGTCAAACCGGTAGTGGTAGCCCCCCGAACGGGCTGCCATCCAGACCTCGTGCAGAGGCTTTTGCAGATTGACGACAATCTGGCTGCGGTTGGGAAAGGACAGAGTCACCATGCCCCCTGACCGCTGGGCATCCACATCGGCATCCGTGGTGTCGTTAATGCGATCACAGCTGCGCTCGACGGCAAGCAGCAGTTGTTCGGCGTGGTCCATGAATTCGAGGTCGGTCATTACAATTTACGCATGTTGAGAGCTCCCCAAATTCTAGTCAGGACACTTGTCCTTGCTGCCAGTGCGGCGGCCCTGCTTGGCTGTGGACAGCGGGGGCCTTTGTACCTGCCGACAGGGCCTGCGGCGGGCCAGCGCGCCACCCTGCCAGAAACACTCACCCCCAGCAGCGGCTCCGCCACAGTCCCGGCGCCTGCCGGTGCTGCATCAACCCCGCGCTGACGCAGCTGAGGCAAAGCCCTGTCGACGGGCGCCAAAGCAGTCTCACTTGATTTCCATCAAGTACAAACCCTAGGGGCACTCGTACAGTCTGCGCTTTATTGCATTGCAGGATGGTCATGGCCCTCGAACTCTACCGCGACAAAAATCACGCTTGCCTGATGTTCACCGACCTCATTGAAGAGGACGGTCAAGCCGTGCAGGCCAACCAGTTTTTGATCGTTGATGACGATACGGGCGCCATCATCGACCCGGGCGGCAACCTCGCGTTCAACGAACTGTTCATGGGAATGACCAAACATTTCCCGCCCCACAAGCTCTCCTACCTGATTGCCTCGCACGCCGATCCGGACATCATTGCGTCACTCGACCGCTGGATGACCAGCACCAAGGCGAACTTGGTGATCTCGCGCGTGTGGGAGCGTTTTGCCCCCCACTTCACCAAGGTGGGCAAGACCGAGAACCGCGTCATCGGCGTGCCCGATAGCGGCGGACATTTGCCACTGGGCCGCCATGAGTTGGTGCTGCTGCCTGCGCATTTCATGCACTCCGAAGGCAACTTCCACTTCTACGACCCGGTCAGTCGCATCCTGTTCACGGGCGATCTGGGCGTGTCGATGATGTCGGGCGCTGAAGCCCGCGTGCCGGTGACCGATCTCAAGGCCCACATCCCACGCATGGAAGGGTTCCATCGCCGCTACATGGTGTCCAACAAGATCCTGCGGCTGTGGGCACGCATGGCTCGGCAGCTCGACATTGCCATGCTGGTGCCGCAGCATGGCGCCCCCATCATGGGCAAAGCAGCCATCAACGACTTCTTTGAATGGATCGAAAACCTGATGTGTGGCATTGATCTGTTCGATGACCGGGCCTACCAGATCCCCACAGCACACATCGACCCTGTGACCCGGCAGATGCGCCCGGCACTGCGGGCCGTCAATGCATAAAAACGTGCCATCACAAGGAAAAAAGGGCGTTTCCGCTCGTTGAGCAAGCAAAGTCAGCTATTAAATTTATAGCAAAATCAGCCGCGCCAAGGTGCTCCCGCCGCAGAGCCACTCCCGCGCTGGGTGGCGGCCAAGGCGGATCGCGGCCTGCGCCAGTGGCGCCATGCGCGCCAGCCCAGGAGCACTGCCAAGATGACGGCATACAGCGCCACTTCAGCGAAATCGTTCTTCCCGGCACGCATCCAGAAGAAGTGCAGGACGGCCAAGCCCGCCACTGCGTAGACCGAGCGGTGCAGCGCCTGCCAGCGCTTGCCCCCCAGCGCCTTGATGGCGCGGTTGAACGAAGTGCCTGCCAGCAACACCAGCAACACCAGCGCCAGCGATCCGACCAGAATGAATGGCCGTTTGGCGATGTCGCGCAGGATATCGGCCACATCAAAACCCATATCGAACCAGCTGTAGCTCAGCAGGTGCAGCAATCCGTAGAAAAACACGAACAGGCCCAGCATGCGCCGAAACCGCGCCAGCTGCGGCGTGGCCGTCAGCACCCGCAGCGGCGTGACGGCCAGCACCAGGCACAGCGCCCGCAGCGTCCAGTCGCCCGTGGCGCGGATCAGGGCCTCTGCGGGATTGGCGCCCAGCTGGTTCGTCGCTGCAGCCACCACCAGCCAGACCAGGGGAAGCAGGCACAGCACAAACACCAGAGGTTTGGCGGCAGGATGGACAAGGAGTTTGCGCATGGAGATCGGCGCCCGTCCTGGCAGCCGCAGCCCCCACGCGGAAGGCCGGGCAAAAAGACAGGGGCCAGAGAACGTCAGGTGGCCGCCACGAGGTCAGTAGAACTTCTTGAGATCCATGCCAGCGTAAAGCTGCCCCACCTGGGCTTCATAGCCGTTGAACATGAGCGTCTTGCGCTTCTTGGCGAACAAGCCGTCTTCACCAATGCGCCGCTCGGTGGCCTGGCTCCAGCGGGGGTGGTCCACCTCGGGGTTAACGTTTGAGTAAAAGCCATATTCCTGCTTGGCGGCCTTGTTCCACGCCGTGCCCGGCTCCTTCTCGACGAAGCGGATCTTGACAATACTCTTGGCGCTCTTGAAGCCGTACTTCCATGGCACCACCAGGCGCACTGGCGCTCCGTTCTGGTTGGGCAGCACCTCGCCGTACATGCCAAACGCCAGCAGGGTGAGCGGGTGCATGGCCTCGTCCAGGCGCAGGCCTTCCACATAGGGCCAGTCGAGCACACGCGACCCGACGAAAGGCATGGTCGCCTTGTCGGCCAGGGTTACGAACTCCACATACTTTGCACTGCCCTGCGGCTCCACGCGCTTGATCAGTTCAGCCAGCGAATAGCCCACCCAGGGGATCACCATGGACCAGCCCTCCACACAGCGCAGCCGGTAGATGCGCTCCTCCTGCGTGCTGAGCTTGATCAGGTCTTCGATGCCGTACTTACCAGGCTTCTTGACCAGCCCTTCCACTTCCACCGTCCAGGGGGTGGTTTTGAGCGTGTGGGCATTGCGCGCGGGGTCGGCCTTGTCGGTGCCGAATTCGTAGAAGTTGTTGTAGGTGCTCGCGTCTTTGTAGTCGGTGAGCTTTTCCATCGTGACCGCCCCGGCCACGGTGGACTTGGCACCCGCCAGCACAGCCAGCTTGTTGGGACGCACCACCTGGGCCTGCTGCGCCAGCGCTTCGCGGCCTGCCCAGGCCGCCATCGCAGCACCTGTCGCGCCGCCCGCCATGAGCTTGAGCATCTGGCGGCGGTCTTCGTAGACCGCGCGGGGTGTGATTTCGGAGGGGTGGGGGTGGTTGAAACCCGAGTCGCGCGAGGGGATCAGCATGGGGAGGCTCCGGTCATGGTCTGGTGGAAACAGCTGCAGCGGTAGAGCAGCACAACTGTTAGTTCGTTCCCTGGACAGCGCAGGTTACACCGACGACGCAATAGTTGCCGCCGCCTGCGCCGATGCCCGACCGGGCCCCTATCCCTTCAACCCATCACAGCGTGCCGTAGCTGTGCAGGCCGCTCAGGAACATGTTCACCCCGAGAAACGCGAACGTGGTCACCGCCAGGCCCACCAGCGCCCACCAGGCAGACACCGTGCCGCGCAGGCCCTTCATGAGACGCATGTGCAGCCAGGCCGCGTAGTTGAGCCAGACGATCAGCGCCCAGGTTTCCTTCGGGTCCCAGCTCCAGTAGCCACCCCAGGCCTCGGCCGCCCACAGCGCGCCCAGCACGGTAGCAATGGTGAAGAACGCAAAACCCACGGCAATGGACTTGTACATCACATCGTCCAGGATTTCGAACGACGGCAGGCGCGCCGCGATGCGCTTGCGGCCCAGCAGGATGCCCGCAACGATGAAGGCAGAAATACCGAAATACACCATCCAGTAGCCGCCACCGTTCTCGGTTGCGCCCTGGCGGAACACGATGGGCTCGAAGCACAGCACCACGCCCAGCAGCCACAGCGGGGCCAGCTTGTACCAGCGAGTCTCGGTGGCCTGCTGCTTGATCAGGTAGGCAAACGCCACCATGGCGGCCAGCGCAAAGGTGCCGTAGCCGATGAAGTTGGCGGGCACATGCAGCTTCATCCACCAGCTCTTGAGAGCGGGCACCAGGGGCTGGATTTCATGCGCCTCGCGCACCACGGTGTACCAGAGCAAAAAGCCCACAGCCGCACTGACCACCAGCATCACAAAGCCGCCCAGGGCACGCGTGTCGTACTGCTCTTCGTAGTAGAGGTAGAACGCTGCCGTCATCCAGCAGAACAGCACGAACACTTCATACAGGTTGCTCACCGGGATGTGGCCAATGTCCGGGCCAATGAGGTAGCTCTCGTACCAGCGCACCAGCGTGCCGATGAGCGCCATGGCCACCGCCACCCAGGCGATACGGGAGCCGAGCATGCTCATCGTGCGCCCCTCGCCGCGCGAGAACATGCCGATCCAGTAGAACGCCGTGCTGATAAAGAAAAGCATGCTCATCCACAAGATAGCGGACTGGCTGGAGAGGAAGTACTTGAGGCCGAACACCGTGTCAGCCCGAGCCAGGTTGCCCACCCCGTCCTGCTGGTACAGGCCAATCGCCATCAGGGCCAAAGCCGCCACGATAAGCACCAGCCCCCGTAGCGGACGCCAGAACCAGCAAAGCCATATCAAGCTCGGGATGGTCCCGAGCAAGATGCCTTTTTCATAAACGTCCATGAAACTGCCGTAACGCTGCAGCGCGTAGAGCCCCCCAACGGTCACGATGGCGGCAAACAGCCAGTCCAGCCAGTTGCGGCGGGCGAAAAAGCCCTCGTTCAGGGTGATCGTGGTGGTGTTCGAAGAAGAGGTTGCGGTGTTCATGCAGTACCTTGGCGGGGCGAGGCCCCGATCAGTTTGTGTGCGAGCTGTGCAAACTCCTGGTCACTGTCCAGCGTCTTGCGGTTGGTGGACAACGCCATGGTGGCGTGGGTACGCCCCTCATGGGGGGCCACCCACACCCATACGCGCCGCTCCCGCACGTAGAGCATGGCAAAAATGCCCAGAATCAGCAAGGCGCAGCCCAGATAGACAATGTTCTTGCCAGGGGCGCGGGCCACCTGGAACACGCTGGCCTGCACCTGGGTGAAGTCCTTGAGTTCGAACGCCAACGGCGCAGGGTAGATCTGCGCGTCCGACAGCGAGAGCACGGCCTGCGTCATAAAGCCCTGGGTGCGGTCATCGTGCTGCAGCGGTGCCTGGCCCGCCTGCTTGCGCGCGAGCTGGGCCACCTCAAACAGCGTGCCGTTAAGGATGCGCACCAGCACCTCGCCCGCACGCGCACGCTCGGCCTCAGGCACATTGGACTCCATGAAGTCCGACACCGCCTGCAGGCCGCCCGTGGGTTTGCCATCGACCATGCCTTGGCCCGCAAACAGCGCCAGCGCGCGGGATGCGGAAAGACGCAGCTGCTCGGCCAGGTCGGGGCGCGAGGAATCCATGGCCTGCGCCACATAGCGGCGCACAGCCTGCTCCCGCGCATCGGGGTCGGCCAGCAGGGCCTTCATGCGCAGAAACCCATCCATGGTGCCGTTGTCGTCAGCGGGCACCCGCAGGTAGCGGAAGGGGTCGGCAGGCGACTCGCGCACGCCCAGCAGGAACACCGGCACGCCGTCACCCGTATCCACCGGCAGCATGTAGTTGTGAAACTCGCGCGCCTGGCCAGCAGCGTCGCGCAGCTTGTAGCTCACGCTGGGCCCCACGTTGCGCAGCTCTTTTTTGGTCACGGTCTTGTTGGCGGCCCCCAGGCGGGATTCCACCGATTCGCGCAGGTCCACCTTGCGCACATCCACGCCGCTGCCGCCGGGGCCGGCACCGCCAAAATTCTCGACATTGATGGTGCGCAGCGCCGTGAACTCCAGCGTCAGCGTGTCGCTGCCCGGGCCGCCGCCCTTGTTGGTAAGCTGGGTGGAGCCGCCCACCAGACCTTCCACATCAAACGGCTTGGCGCCCGCCACCATGGGCGCGGCGCGCAGCTTGAGGTGCGATCCGCCATCGTCAAAGCTCGACTGGTAGATCTCGATGCCTTTGTAGCTCGCGGGGTGGTTCACCTCCACACGCGCCGGGGTCTTCTCGCCCGTGGCCTTGTCGTGGATGATGATCTCGCTGGCAAACAGCTTGGGCATGCCGGTGGAGTAATGCTCCACGATGAACTTCTTGAGTTCGATGGCGAACGGCAGGTCCTGCAGCAGCACACCATCGGACTGGTTCAGGATCGCCGTGCTCGACTGCGTGCCCTCGGCCACCAGCAGGTTGCCCCGGAAGGTGGGGTTGCGCTCCGACAGACGATGCTCGGGCTTCACATCGGCAATCAACCCGCCGCCCTGGTACGGCGTCTTGCCGCCCAGCAACATCTGGGCGCGCACGATGAGGTCGCCGTCCAGCAGCCCGCCCACACACACCAGCACGATGGCGCTGTGCGCCGCGATGTAGCCGATCTTGTTGGCCGCGCCCGCCTTGGCCGCCACCATCCAGCCGGTGCCGGAGCCCGCAGCGGTGTCGCGCTGCTGCAGGCGCACCTTCCAGCCCCCCCCGGCGAGCAGGGAGCCAATGCGGCGCGCCTCGGCCTCGGCCGACTCAGGTAGATCGGCCTGCGCCTTGTGATGGAAGGCCTTGAGGCTTTGTTCGCGGATGTTTTCCTTGTAGGCCTTGAGGTCCACCAGGATTTTGGGCGTGTTGCGGGCGATACACAGCGAGGTGCTGATCACCAGGAACGCAAGGATCAGCAGAAACCACCAGGCGCTGTACACCGCGTTGAGCTGAATCGCACCAAACAGCTCGGCCCAGAAGGGCCCGAACTGGTTGACGTAGTTGACCGCAGGCTCATGCTGCTTGAGCACCGTGCCGATCACCGATGCAATGCAGATCACCGTCAACAGCGAGATGGCGAACCGCATGGAGGACAGCAGTTCGATACCGGCGCGCCAGGCCTGGGAACCAGACTGGATGCGAAGGCCTTGGGTGTTGTCGGACATGGATAAAACGGGGTATGCGAAGCGCGAAAGAAAAAGGGCGGGGCCATCTATTGAGATGGACCCGCCCTTTTTGGGGTTGTTATTGGCGGTAGGTTCCGTGCGGCCCGGTTTAAAAAACCTCAAGGGGCCACGGTTTCACGAAGGTCAATCAACGCAGGCCAGCGATGTAGTCCGAGACAGCCTTGATTTCCTTGTCGTTGAGCTTGGCAGCCACCTGGGTCATCTGGACGCTGTTGGCGCGGGAGCCATCGCGGAACATGTTCAACTGGGCTGCCGTGTAATCGGCATGCTGACCCGCCAGGCGAGGGTACTGCGCTGGGATGCCAGCGCCGTTGGGGCTGTGGCAACCGGCGCAGGCGGCGATGTTGCGGTCGGCAATGCCGCCACGGTAGATGCGCTCGCCCAGGGCGACCAGGTCCTTGTCCTTGGCAAAACCAGCCTTGGCGGGCTTGGAGACCAGCCAGTAGGAGATGTTGCGCATGTCGTCGTCAGACAATGCGGCCGCAAAACCCTTCATGACGGCGTTGTTGCGCTTGCCCGACTTGAATTCCTGCAATTGCTTGACCAGGTATTCGGGGTGTTGCTGCGACAGCTTGGGGTTGGCCGCGATGGCCGAGTTGCCGTCGGCGCCGTGGCACGCCGCACACACGGCAGTGAAGCTGGCCTCGCCCTTGACGAGATCCGGCTTGGCCGCCTTGGGGGCGTCGCCCGCCGCGTAGGCCGAGAAAACAGGTGCTGCCAGTATGGCAGCCGTCAGCAAGGAGGCGAGCAACTTCATATCGAGGGTGTATGTTTATGTGCGCAAAACCGCGCGATTCTACAATGAGGCTTCCTTGTATCCCAATTCCCCATGACGACTTCCTCAATCGCGCCAGTTGCTGGCTCCCTTCCGCCTGCACCCGACGCCAAGATCGCCATGGGCTGGATGCACACCGCCAAGTTTCTGACCACGGCCGCACAGCTGCACCATCTGCCGCCCATTGACGTGCCCGAAATCGCCTTTGTGGGCCGTTCCAACGCCGGCAAATCCACCTGCATCAACACGCTCACACAGCAAAAGCAGTTGGCATTCGCCTCCAAAAAACCCGGTCGCACGCAGCACATCAACCTGTTCTCGCTGGGCAAACAAGGCGTGATGGACGCCGTGCTGGCCGACCTGCCCGGCTATGGGTATGCCGCAGTGTCGCGCTCGGACAAAGTGCGCTGGCAGCAGGTGATGGTGAATTACCTGGTCAGCCGCACCAGCCTCACCGGCATCGTGCTGCTGTGCGACCCCCGACTGGGTCTGACCGAGCTGGACGAGGCCCTCCTCGAAGTGGTGCGGCCTCGCGTCGAGGAGGGCCTGAAATTCCTCGTGGTGCTGACCAAAGCCGACAAGCTCACGCGCGCAGAGCAGGCCAAGGTCCTGTCGATTACGCGACTGCACGCGGGCGGCGGCGAGGTGAAGATGTTCTCGGCCCTCAAGAAACAGGGGGTGGACGACGTTGCCCAATTGCTGTGGCAGTGGGCCCACCCCGTGCGCCCGGCGGCAGACCCTGAAGCAGCCGATGCCGGTGCGCCGACTGCCGTAGCAGACGCCACTCCAAAAAATTCAGACAAAAACAGCCTCTAGCGCGCGATCATCATGCACTAGGAGCTACTTAATTGATAGCAAAGTGCCATGATCCAACAACACGCCGTTCTTCTTTCCAATGGCATCACGCTGCACTGCCGCACCAGCGGCGTGGCGGGCCGCCCAGTGCTGCTGTTTTTACACGGCTTCCCCGAGGGCGCCTTCATCTGGGATGAGCTGCTGCTGCACTTTTCCCGCCCCGAAAACGGTGGCTACCGCTGCGTGGCGCCCTACCTGCGCGGATTTGGCCCCTCCAGCAGCCCCGCCGAGGTGGATGCCTACCGTGCCAAGCATCTGGTGCAGGACCTGGTTGCGCTGATCGCCCACGAATGCCCCGGCGGCGCGCTGGAATGCCTGGTGGCCCACGATTGGGGTGGCGCCGTGGCCTGGAACCTGGCCAATCAGCAGCCACAGCTCATGAAGCGCCTGGCCATCATCAATTCCCCCCACCCCGGGGCATTCGTGCGCGAGCTGGCGCACAACCCGGCCCAGCAGGCAGGCAGCCAGTACATGCACTTCCTGTGCCGCCCGGATGCCGAGGCGCTGCTGGCGGACGACGACTACCGCCGCTTGTTCGGCTTTTTCGACGCGCCAGATGGCAGCGCCCCCGCCTGGCTCACGGACAGCGTGCGCGCCCAGTACCGCGCGCTGTGGCAGCAGGGCCTGACCGGCGCTTGCAACTACTACCGCGCCAGCCCCATCCGCCCGCCACGCGATGGCGACCCTGGCGCGCAGGCCATCAGCCTGCCCGACAGCATGCTCACCGTGAACGTGCCCACGCTGGTGCTGTGGGGCATGGACGACCCGGCCCTGCTGCCCAGCCTGCTCGATGGCCTGCCGGGCTGGGTGCCGCAGTTGCAATTGCAGCAGGTCAACAGTGCCTCGCACTGGATCGTGCACGAGCACCCGGAGCACGTGGCCCTGGAGCTGCAACGCCTACTTCATCAAAAATGATAGCTACAAAGGCATGATGGACGCGCGGAGACGGCAATTTTTACCCAAAAAATGACGCCAAAAGCTGGGACGAAGCCGCGTCGGCCAAAGGCAAGGGGCAGACCGGGCGCACCAGGCATACAGGGCCCCCCACCAGAGATCAGTACACCGAATCCTCGCCCTCAGGCCGGGTTTTGAAGCGCTTGTGCACCCAGTAATACTGCTCGGGCATGGTGTCAATCACGGCCTGTAGCTCGTGGTTCATGCGCACGGTGTCGGCCTCGGCATCGTCGGTGGGGTAGCGAGTCCAGGCGGGCGAGACCTCGGCCACATAGCCCGTGGGCGTCATGCGCGAATACACCCCCACCACCTTGGCCCGCCCCAGCCGCGCAAAACGCGACAGCGACGGGATGGTGGCCGCCGTCACGCCATAGAACGGCACAAACAGCGAGTCGTTGCGGCCATAGTCCATGTCGGGCAGCAGGTACAGCAGGCCGCCCTTGCGCAGGCTGGAGATGATGGGCTTGACCCCATCGGCACGGTTGAGCATGCGCACATCGCCAAAACGCTGGCGCCCGGCCATGAACCAGGCGTCCACCGCCGGATCGGGGTGGGTGGCAAAAATTGAGGTGAACGCGCGCTGGGTGTTGAGCGGCAGCGCCAGGCCGCCTGCGTCCATGCCGTAGAAATGCGGTGCGAACAGGATGGTGGGCGTATCGCCCTCCAGCTCGTGGACCGCGCCCGTGAGGCGCACGCGGCGCTCAACCACCGCGCGCGGCGCGGCCCAAAGCCAGCTGCGGTCCAGCCAGGTCTGGCAGAACACCACAAAGTTCGCCCGCGCCACGGCGCGGCGGCGCGCCTCGGTCCAGTCAGGGAAACACAGCGCCAGGTTGCGCAGCGCCACCTTGCGCCGCCGCACCACCAGCACATAGGCCACCTGCCCCAGCACCCAGCCCATGCCGCGCAGCACGGGCAAGGGCAGCAGTGCCAGCACGCTCATGAACCACACCCCCAGGCGGCCGGTCATGCGGCACCCCCAGCAGCAGGTTCAGCTGGTGCGGCGTCCGCGCGCGGCTGCTTGTAGCGGCCATAGCCCCAGAGGTACTGCTCGGGGCATTGGCGGATGAGGTGCTCCATGGCTTGGTTGACCTGCAGCACGGCCGGGTCCATCTGGTCGGACAGCGGCTGTGCCAGGGGCTCGAAATGGGTGACATAGCCCCGCCCCCAGGGCTGGCGCTCGCAGCGCACCAGGACAACGGCAGCGCCGGTCTGCTGCGCCAAGCGTACGGCCAGGGTCATGGTGTAGGCATCGCGTCCAAAAAACGGCGCCCACTGGCCCTGCCCCTCGGGCGGCACCTGGTCGGGCAGCAGACCCACAGCCTCGCCCCGGCGCAGAGCCTTGATCATCTGCCGCACGCCCGCCAGCGTGGTGGGCACGGCCACCATGCCGGGGCGGTTGCGCGCGGTTTCCATCACCTTGGCAAGCCAGGCCTGACGCGCGGGGCGATAGAGCACCGTGATCGGGCCACGTTCGGCGCTCCAGCGCCGCGCCACCGCCTGGGCCGACAGCTCAAAACACCCCTGGTGCGGGGTCAGAAGCACAACGCCCCGCCCGGCTGCATAGGCCTGCTCCACACAGGCTTCGCCCTTAATGGCACAGGGCATGGTGGCCCCCATCCACAAGCGCGGCAGCTCGGCCACCATGCGCCCGGCATGGGCCACCGCAGCCCGAACAGCACCAAACGAATAGCCCGCCAACGCTGAATTGGCCAGAAAGCGGCGCCGATAGGTGGGCGACGCACAAAACGCCACCCAGCCCATCGCTGCGCCCATGGCATGCAGCAACCACAGTGGAAACGCGGAAAAGAATCGGAAGACGACTGGCATTAAAATAATTGGGTCGCTGAGTTAAATGAGCAACTTGCAGGGCGACGTAAAAAAAATCTGCTAAAGCGTTCGCCAGAGCTCCTTCGGGGTGAGGGCAACGCCCCAAATGCCGGAACACAGGAGTTTATTCAAATGGCGAACGACTTTCTCTTTACCTCGGAATCCGTCTCCGAAGGCCACCCCGACAAGGTGGCCGATCAGATCTCGGACGCGATTCTCGATGCGATCTTCAAGCAAGACCCCCGCTCGCGTGTTGCCGCCGAGACGCTGACCAACACCGGCCTCGTGGTGCTGGCGGGCGAGATCACCACCAACGCCCACGTGGACTACATCCAGGTGGCGCGCGACACGATCAAGCGCATTGGCTACGACAACACGGACTACGGCATCGATTACAAGGGCTGCGCCGTGCTGGTGGCCTACGACAAGCAATCGAACGACATCGCCCAGGGCGTGGACCACGCGAGCGACGACCACCTGAACACCGGCGCCGGGGACCAGGGCTTGATGTTCGGCTACGCCTGCGACGAGACGCCCGAGCTGATGCCCGCGCCCATCTACTACGCGCACCGCCTCGTCGAGCGCCAGGCCCAGCTGCGCAAAGATGGCCGTCTGCCCTTCCTGCGCCCTGATGCCAAGTCGCAAGTGACGATGCGCTATGTGGACGGCAAG
Source organism: Acidovorax sp. HMWF029 (assembly GCF_003060895.1). Classification (GTDB taxonomy): domain Bacteria; phylum Pseudomonadota; class Gammaproteobacteria; order Burkholderiales; family Burkholderiaceae_C; genus Acidovorax. The sequence continues at coordinate 214,150 of NZ_QAIH01000225.1, forward strand.
CCGCACAGCATCGACACGGTGGTGCTCTCCACCCAGCACCACCCCGACCAGAGCGAAACACAGACCAAGATGAAGGCCTCGTTCACCGAAGCCATCATCGAAGAGATCATCAAGCCCGTGCTGCCCAAGGAGTGGCTGCAGAACACGCGCTACCTGATCAACCCCACGGGCCGCTTCGTCATCGGCGGCCCGCAAGGCGACTGCGGCCTGACAGGCCGCAAGATCATCGTGGACACCTACGGCGGTGCCTGCCCCCACGGCGGCGGCGCCTTCAGCGGCAAGGACCCAACGAAGGTGGACCGCAGCGCTGCCTACGCCGCCCGCTATGTGGCCAAGAACATCGTCGCCGCAGGCCTGGCACGCCAGTGCCAGATTCAGGTGGCCTACGCCATCGGCGTGGCAGAGCCGATGAACATCACCGTGTACACCGAAGGCACAGGCGTGGTGTCGGACGACCGCCTGGCCGCACTGGTGCGCGAGCATTTCGACCTGCGCCCCAAGGGCATCATCCAGATGCTGGACCTGCTGCGTCCGATCTACGAAAAGACGGCGGCCTATGGCCACTTCGGCCGCGAAGAACCCGAGTTCAGCTGGGAGAAGACCGATAAAGCTGCTGCGCTTCGCGCAGCAGCCGGGCTGTAAAGCCCGCCGCGCACTGGCGCGGTTTTCGGTCTTCGGGCGCAGTTCATATCGCCCCAGCGATGTGAACGAAGACCTAGGTACGGACAAGGCTGCCGCACTGCGTGCTGCAGCAGGGCTGTAAGCCCGCCGCGCAAGCGCGGTTCTAAGACGGTCGGAGCCGTACCCTCCGCGAAGCCGCAACGCCCAGCGCGTTGCGGCTTTTCTTTTGGGCATCCACCAGCGGCGCCCTCCTGCACACGCCACCCGCCTGCACTGACCGCGCCTTCTACAGCCCGCCGGTTCGTTCCTGCACACCCTTGTGGCCAATGCCCTGGGATTCAGCGGTGTCGCCGAAGGCGCAGCGGGCATTGGCCTGTCGCGCCACGCCATTTCGGAGTACCACCAGATCGACGAACTGCTGGAGTCACTGAAAGAGATCTAACTATCAAGACCCGCCTGGTTGCCCCTGGCCGAGACGGTGGCGCACCACCTGCAGGAAGGGGAACACAGCATCTTCCAGATGGCCGACAAGCTGCTGACGGAAAAGCAGAAATCTGCCCTCGCAGCTGAGCACCGGGTGGACAGCGAAAAAGCAAGGGCCGCCACGACCTGAAGCCCTGCGTCCATCCATCAGGCTGCGTCTTCGGCCTGCACAACACAATTGCGACCGCTGGACTTGGCCTTGTACAGCGCCGTGTCCGCGCGCTTGATGAGCGCATGGCTGTCTTCCTTGTGGTCCCAGGTGGCCACACCAAAGCTGGCACTGACATGGCCGACCGCATCAAACGGCGCCCCTGCAATGCGCGCGCGTACCGCCTCGGCCATGGCCATGGCGGCATCCACTGGGGTTTCCTTGAGCAGGATGATGAACTCCTCGCCCCCGAAGCGCGCCGCACAGTCGGACGACCGCAGCAGTTCGCGCACGCGCAGCGCTGTACTCTTGAGCACCACATCGCCTGAGTCATGCCCGAAGGTGTCGTTGATGCGCTTGAAGAAGTCGATGTCGAACATCACCACCGAAAGACTGCCCTTCTTGATGCGGGTGTCGGCCATCTCGGTCTCCAGCCGCTCAAAGAAGCGACGGCGGTTGACCAAGTCCGTCAGGAAGTCCTTGGTGGCCAGGTCTTCCAGCTTGCTGTTGAGCCGCGCCATGGGCTCGATCACCAGCGACGAGAGCGAGAGGTTGAGCACCACAAACAGCAGTGCAAAGCTGGCCACCAGTGCTGCCATTACCGTATTGAAGGTCTGGCGCGCCTTCTCCAGCGGGAAGTACATCGGCACCTTCACCACCTGGATGCCCACAGTTTCGTTCAAGCCCCAGCCAAACCCATTCTTGTCGCCATAGACCTTGAGCATGGTGGGCGGCGCCGCCTCCGGGGTGCTGTGGCAGGCCAGGCACTGGGCCTGCTTGATGGTGATGGGGCGGGCCACGTACATGGCGCGGTGCATGCCCTCACCCACCTCGCCCGTGACCTCCTTCTTGAGGTCGGCGCGGCCTTCGCGGAAGTCGCTGATGATGCGCTCCTCCCACTCGTTGGCGCGGTCGCGCAAGTTGGTGGGGTTGAGCACCGCCTCCTTGTACTCATAGCCAGGAAAGCGGCTCTGCAGGCGGCGCAGCGTTTCGGTGGCAGCGTAGGCGGGCACGGTCTGGGGCAGGAATTTTTCGGCCAGCGTCACATCCAGGTGGGGCTTGACCAGTTCGGTGGTGTAGTCGCGGATGGCCATGGCGGCGTGCATCATGATCTGCGAGTTGTGCTGCACCTCTTCGATGGCAGACTGCTGCAGAAAGCGGTGCACATAGGCGCCCGCGCCCAGCACGGCCAGCAGCAGCACACCCGCCAGCACCAAATTGAATTTGAGCCGCAAAGACATGAATCTCTCTCAAGCGCCAGCGCGGTGCTGGCTTGTTGTTGGTGGTGCATCGCCAGCCTCCTGGCCCGCGCGGCGCACCCACCGTTCGTGGGACACAAAGTTTGCGTTTGTGCCAGATTTCCCCGCAGCGGTCCAATAGTTTGTGCGCTGCGGGTGCGCTACAGCCCCCTCACACTCAGAGACAGGTGACCCCGGTAAGCCGGGCGCACACGGTACAGCTGTGCGGGCCGGTGGGCGCCGCCGCCTTGCAGCGCGCCCGGCACGGGCTCCAGCATGGCCAACTCGTCCATCTTGCGGCGAAAGCTCACCTTGTTGACCGGCTCGCCCAGGACCGCCTCATACACCGCCTGCAGTTGCGGCAGCGTGAAGGGCTCGGCGCACAGGTGCACGGGCATGGAGGAATACTGGCTTTTGCTGCGCACACGGGCCACAGCGGCATCGACCATGGCTCGGTGGTCAAAAGGCAGCGCAGGCAACTCAGCCACTGCGACCAGCGTGAATGGCGTGCCCGCCAGTACTTCGGGCGGCACGAGGGCGCAATAGGCCACGGCCACGGACCAGCCTCGCGGGTCACGCACCGGACCGGAGAAGGTGGCCAACTGCTCCAGGTAGGGGCTCTGTAAGCCCGCCTTGTCGCGCAGCACCCGGGCGGCGCTGGCCTGCGCATCGGCGTCTTCTTGCGCATGGATATAGCCCCCCGGCAGCGCCAGCGCGCCGGCAAACGGCGCGCGTTCACGGCGCAGCAGGGCCACTTGCAACGCACCTTGCTGCAAGGTCAGCAGCACCACATCGACGGTACAGATCACAACGGGCATGGCGGATTCGGTCATGCGCCAAGTTTGTCACAAGCATGAACAAACCGGCATCCCGGTAGCGAACCACATGCCCCGATGCAAATTCTTCTAAGCCACTACGAAACAAGTGCTTTCAACTTAGTTAGTTTATTTTTTGTACTAACAAGATTACACTGCGTCCAACAACCCAGGAGAAGACCATGCCCCGCAACATTCAGCTGCTGGTGATAGACCCCCAAAACGACTTTTGCGACCTGCCTGCCGCATGGCAGCCCGTGGATGCGCTCACCGGCCAACACACCGCGCCCGCACTGCCTGTGCCCGGAGCGCATGCGGATATGCAACGCCTGGCCCAGTTCATTCGCCAGCAAGGCAGCCTGCTCGACGGCATCACCGTCACGCTGGACTCGCACCAGCGCTTTGACATCGCCCACCCCGGCTTCTGGCAGAGCGGCGTGGGGGCCGATGTGGCGCCCTTCACCCCTATCACCGCCGCCCAGGTGCGGGCGGGCGACTTCACACCGCACGACTCCGCCGCCCTGCCGCGCACCTTGCAGTACCTGGACGCGCTGGAAACCCAGGGCCGTTACACACTGATGGTGTGGCCCGTGCACTGCGAGTTGGGCAGCTGGGGCCACGGCGTGCATGCCGATGTGCTGGCCGCCTGCGGCGAGTGGCAACTGCAGCGCCAGCGCGCTGTGCGCAACGTGTTCAAGGGCACCAACCCCTGGACAGAGCACTACAGCGCCATTGAGGCCGAAGTGCCCGACGCTGCGGACGACAGCACCGCGCTCAATACCGCCCTGCTGCGCCAGCTGGGCCAGGCCGATGTGCTGCTGATTGCGGGCGAGGCCAGCAGCCACTGCGTGCGATCGACCACCGAGCACATCGTGCAGCACCTGCCGCGCCTGCAGCCGGGCTGGCAGGCCAGCCGCATCGTGCTGCTGACCGATGGCATGAGCCCCGTGGGCGGCTTCGAGGCGCAACACCAAGCGTTTCTGGAGGGCATGCGCGCCGCAGGCGCTCAGCTTTCCACCACGAGCCAAATCAGCCTCTAGCGCTTATCTATAAAGCGCAAGCAGCTACAAAAGGAGAGCATCACCATGCAACCCGTCATCACCAGCCTGCTCGACACCGACCTCTACAAGTTCACCATGTGGCAGGCGTTGCTGCACCGCCACCCGCAAACGCAAAGCGAATACCGCTTTGTGTGCCGCAACACACCCGCCTACCCGCTGGCCGAGCTGCTGCCCGAGGTGAATGCCGCGCTGGACCACCTGTGCACGCTGCGCTTCACAACCGACGAACTGGCCTACGTGGCCAGCCTGCGCTACATCAAAAGCGACTTTGTGGACTTTCTGCGCATCTTCCAGTTCCAGCGCAGCTTCATCCGCGCCTGGGCCGAGGGCGAGCAGCTGCACATCGTGGCGCAGGGGCCGCAGGTGCATGTGATGGGCTTTGAGATTTTTGTGCTGGCCATCGTCAACGAGCTGTACTTTCGCCGCTTTGACGCGGCCAAGGCCCTCACCAAAGGCCGCGAACGCTTGGCCGCCAAGGTGCAGCAACTGCAGGCCCTGGCGCAGCAGGCCACGCTGCGCCACCCGTTTGAGCTGTTCGACTTTGGCCTGCGCCGCCGCTACAGCGGGGCCTGGCAGCGCGAGGTGGTGCAGACCTTTGCCACACAAGCGCCGCAGTGGTTCAAGGGCACCAGCAATGTGCTGCTGGCGCGCGACCTGAATCTCGTGCCCATCGGCACCATGGCGCACGAATACCTGCAAAGCTATCAGGCCCTGGGCGTGCGCCTGCGCGACTTTCAAAAGGCGGCGCTCGAAGACTGGGTGCAGGAATACCGGGGCGACCTGGGCATTGCGCTGACCGATACCGTGGGCATGGACGCCTTTTTGGCCGACTTTGACCTGTACTTTGCAAAACTGTTTGACGGACTGCGGCACGACTCGGGCGACCCGGTGGCCTGGGGCGAGAAGGCACTGGCGCACTACGCCAAGCTGCGCATTGATGCACACACCAAGCGGCTGGTGTTCTCTGACGGGCTCGATCTGGAACGCGCCATGATGCTGTACCGCCACTTTGGCGACCGCACCCAACTGGGCTTCGGCATTGGCACCAACCTCACCAACGACATGGGTGCGGACCACAAGCCGCTCAACATCGTGATGAAGCTCACGCACGCCAACGGGCAGCCCGTGGCCAAGCTGTCAGACACACCCGGCAAAACGCTGTGTGACGATGAAACCTACTTGGCCTATTTGCGCCAAGTGTTCCAAGTGAAGGACTGACCATGCTGCGCATCACCCTCGCCCAACTCAACCTCACCGTCGGCGACATCGAAGGCAACGTGGCCCGCATGGTGCAGGCGGCGCAGCAAGCCGCCCGCGAGCAGGCCGACCTCATCGTCTTCAGCGAACTGTCGCTGTGCGGCTACTACCCCGGCGACCTGCTGGAAGAAGCCGGTTTTCTGCAGCGCATCCAGGTGGGCCTGGCCGCGCTGCAACAGGCCTCTGCCGCGCTGCCGCAATTGCACTGGGTGCTAGGTGCGCCCACACCCACGCAAGGCCCGGGCAAAAAGCTGCACAACAGCCTGCTGGTGCTGCAAGGCGGCACGGTGCGCCTGCAGTACGCCAAGCAGTTGCTGCCCACGTACAACATCTTTGACGAGCGCCGACACTTTGAGCCCGGCCCCGACGTGGCCAAGGTGCTGCGCATCGGCAGCGCCCAGGTGGGCCTGCTGATCTGCGAAGACGGCTGGAACGACCACGGTGCCGACTACTCCACCAACCCGTTCGAGCGCCTGCGCGACGCGGCCCCCGACCTGGTGGTGAGCATCAACGCCAGCCCCAGCCATATCGGCAAGCGCGAGCAGCGCCACCAAATTTTTGCCGGGGCCTCGCGCCGCCACGGCCTTCCCATCCTGTACGTGAACCAGATTGGCGGGCACGACCAGCTGGTGTACGACGGCGCATCGTTCGCCGCCGAGCCGGATGCGGGCGTGGTGTTCGAGGCCGCCCGGTTTGTGGAGGATGTGCGCACCCTGCAGTTCGACCGCGGCCACTTCCGCACCGCCGATGGCGCAGCGCCCGCAAACATACCCGCCGAGGGCCTGCCCACCATGGACTTCTACCGCCAGCAGATCGTGCTGGGCTTGCGCGACTACGCGCGGCGCTGCGGCTTCCAGCAAGCGGTGGTGGGCAGCTCGGGCGGCATCGACAGCGCGCTCACGCTGGCGCTTGCTGTGGAGGCGCTGGGTGCCGACAACGTGGTGGGCGTGACCATGCCCTCGCGCTACTCCAGCAGCGGCTCGGTCGATGACTCTGTGGCCCTGTGTCAGAACTTGGGGGTGAAGCTGCACACCCACCCCATTGCCGAGCTGGTGGTGGACTACGCCCAGCAGTTTGCAGCCAGCTTTGGCCAGCCGCTGCAGGGCTTGCCGCTCGAAAACCTGCAGGCGCGCATCCGAGGCACGGTACTGATGGAATACTCCAACGCCTTCGGCCACCTGCTGCTCACCACGGGCAACAAGAGCGAAATTTCGGTGGGCTACTGCACGCTGTACGGCGACACCAACGGCGGGCTGGGCCTGATTGGCGACCTGTACAAGACAGAGGTGTTTGCCCTCGCGCGCCACGTCAACGCACACGCCGGGCGCGAGCTGATACCCCAGGCCATCATCGACAAGGAGCCCTCTGCCGAACTGGCCCCCGGCCAGCGGGATGTGGACAGCCTGCCGCCCTACCCGGTGCTGGACGAGGTCCTTAAGCTGCTCATTGAAGGTGACCGGCTTTCTGCTGCCGAGCATGCCGCCGCGCAGGCCTTCGTGGCACAACTGCACACTGACGACACAGGCCGCGCCCTGGTGCAGCGCGTGCGCACCATGGTAGCCCGCAACGAGTACAAACGCCGCCAGGCTCCGCCCATCGTGCGCGTGCGGGCCCGGGCGTTTGGCAACGGCAGACAGATGCCAATTGCTGCCAAGTACGTGTGACGGACACCACTGGGAGCGCCAGGCGAAACCCGCACACACTGACCCGTTCTGGCTGAGCTTGTCGAAGCCACGCGCCACGCTACAACAGCCTCAGCGTGAACTTTGAGGGTTTCATGGCACCCGCCACAGAGCATCAAAACCTTAAAATCACTACAAAAACCATAGCTGATTTCGCTTATCTATCAGGCGCAGAAGCCATTTTTTTCTCAAAATTACTGGAGACCCATGCACGACACCGCCCTCCTCATCGGCCGCTTTGAACCCGTGCACAGCGGCCACCTGGCCCTGCTGCAAGAGGCCCTGCGCCAGGCGCCCCAGGTGATCGTGGTCGTGGGTTCGGCCTGGCAGGCCCGCTCGCCCAAGAACCCCTTCACCTGGCAAGAGCGCGAGGCCATGCTGCTGGGTGCATTGCCTGAGGCCGATCGCGCCCGCATTCAAGTGCTGCCAGTGCGCGACTACTACAACGAAACCGTGTGGGTGCAGGCCGTGCGCGCAGGCGTGGCCCAGCGCACGCAGCCGGGTGCACGCATCGCGCTCGTAGGCCATTTCAAGGACGCGACCAGCAGCTACCTGCGAGCCTTCCCCGGCTGGTCACTCATCGACCTGCCCCGCCAGGGCAGCATGGACGCCACCACCATCCGTGATGCCTACTTTGGCGCCACGGCTGACACCGTGGGCGAGGCTCTGGCACCGCTGGCGACAGAGATCCCGGCCAGCACACTCACACATCTGCAGACCCTGGCCCGGACCCCACACTACGCAGCGCTGCAGCAGGAGTGGCACATGCTGCGCGGCTACCGCGAAGCCTGGTCGGCCGCGCCCTACCCGCCTGTATTTGTAACGGTAGACGCCGTGCTTCGCTGCCAGGATCATGTACTGCTGATCCGCCGCGCCCACGCGCCAGGCAAAGGGCAGCTGGCGGTGCCCGGCGGCTTCATAGAGCAACGCGAAACCGTGTGGCAGTCCTGCCTGCGCGAGCTGGTGGAAGAAACCCACTGCGACCTGCCCGAGGCCCGCATGCGCGCAGCGCTGCAATCGGTCGCCGTGTTCGACCACCCCGACCGCAGCCAGCGCGGCCGCACCATCACCCACGCGCACTACTTCGACCTGGGCGACGCCCCCTTCCCGGTGGTGCAGGCCGATGACGATGCGATGCTGGTGCAGTGGACGCGCATTGATCAATTGGCGGGGATGGAAGAAGAGTTCTTTGAAGACCACTTCCACATGCTGGACCACTTCCTGACGATCACCGGGGCACAGCGGTCTTCTGGGGACTGACGATCGGTTATCCATCGCGCTAAACGCGGCCCGTGGAGCATGCAACTGGCGCGCTCAATACAGCGCCCCGCGCAAGGGTCGCCCCGCCGCGAAGGCGGCGTATCCAGCGCATGCGTTGGGGGCGTCCCCCTCCCGAATCGCCCAGCGAGTCGAGAGAGGGGGAAGGCGCGAAGCGACTCAGGGGGGGCTTGTCACGCGTGGCTGTGCAGCCACTCTGTGAGGGCGCGCACCGGCATGGGCCGCGCGTACAGGTAGCCCTGGTACTGCGCGATGCCGCGCCCCGCCACCCAATCGAGCTGCTCCTGCGTTTCCACACCTTCGGCCACAGCGGTGAGCCTCATGAGCAAGGAGAGCGAAACAATCAGCTCGGCCAGCGATCGGTTGGCATCCGTATCCTGGATAAAGGTCTTGTCGATCTTGAGCGTGTGGACGGGGAACCGCTGCAGGTAAGCGAGGTTGGAATAGCCCGTGCCGAAGTCATCCAGCGCCATGGAAAGCCCCAGCGCCGACAGCTCACGCATCACGTCCAGAACATGCTGGTCTTCGCCCAGCAGCATGGATTCAGTGATCTCCAGCTCCATGCGCGCAGGGTTCACACCGGCCTGCCGCAGCACACCGGTGATGTCGTGCAGCAGTTCGGGCGAGGCAAACTGGCGCGGCGACAGATTGACCGACACCACCAGGTCCCAGCCCTGCGCCGCCCACGCCACCTGCTGGTGCGCCGCCTGCGCCAGCACCCAAAGGCCCAACTGGCCGATCAGGCCCATGCTTTCGCAAGCGGGGATGAACTGAGCGGGCAGCACCAGGCCCAGACGCGGGTGGTTCCAGCGCACCAGCGCCTCCACCGCACGCAAAGTGTTGGTGGCAACATCCACACGGGGCTGGTAGTAGACCTCGAACTCTTTGCGCTCCAGCGCCTGGCGAAGTTCCTTCTCCAGCTCGGTGCGGCTGCGCGCCACCTCTGCCAGACTGCCGTCAAAGTAGACCAGCGTGTTGCGCCCGCGCTTCTTGGCGGCATGCATCGCCAGGCCTGCGTTGCGCAGCAGTAACTCAATGGTGTCGCCATCCTGCGGGTAGAGCGCCACACCCATGCTGGATGTCACACGCAGTAGCGTGCCCGCCACCGACAGCGGTGCGGCCAGCGCCACAGAGATGCGCTCGTGCAGCGCGTCGAGGTCGGCGCGGATGCGCGGGGATGTGAGCAGCACCAGAAACTCATCGCCGCCCCAGCGGGCCAGCACTTCAGTGCCATGTCGAGTGTGACGCAGGCGCTGCGACAGTGCCACCAGCAGCTCGTCGCCCGCCGCGTGGCCCAGCGTGTCGTTCACGTCCTTGAAGTTGTCCAGGTCGATAAGCAGCAACGCTGCTTCCAGCGACTGGGCGCGGGCTTCTTCCATCGCTCGCGCAAAACGCTGGGTGAAGTGCGCTCGGTTGGGCAGGCCGGTGAGCACGTCGTGCAGCGACTGGAAATTGGCGCGCTCTTCGGTGTGTTTGATGGCGCTGATGTCCGCCTCGCTCACGAGCACGGCGTCTTGGCCGGTGATGGCGTCGTTGCAGCGGCGCGCCGATAACTCGTGCCAGCGGTCACCCCGGGGCGTGCGCACGGCCAACGTAAGCGTGGCCACGCCCTGCTGCTCCAGACTGCGTGAGAGCGTGGCAAACGCAGCGGGGTTGCCAATCCGGTCCTGCAACCGCTCGCCAGGGCTGAGCACGGCGGCGCGCGCGGCCGGGTTACGGTAAAGCGCCTCGCCGTTCTGGCCGTAGAGGGTGATCATCACCGCCGTGTGCAGCAGCGCCTCCACCGAGCGCAGCGACTCGGGCGGCACCACGCCCACAGGCTCGGCTTCGCACAACATGCTCATACGGCCATCGGGCAGCTGGTGCCCGGTCAAGCGCACGTTGAGCGACACCGGCACGCCGCCGGGATAGATGGTCCATTGCTCGTTGAAGCTGGTTTTGCCCCGCAAAACAAAGTCACACTGGTACTGTGCCAGGCGCTGCGCCACGGATTCGGACATGTCGTGCCCCATGTCGCGGCCACACAGCTCGGCCAACGTTGTGGCGCTCCAAACCTCCAACGCGGGGGTGTTGGCCCAGTGCACACATTGCCCCTCGATGTCGAACACCCAGACAGGGCGGGACAACCACTCCAGCGCGGCGTAGCGGGCTGTGCGCGCTGCAAGCTCGGCGGCTGTGGGCTGGCGGTCCACCGGCAGGCGACCTGCCGGAGTGGGCATCGACCCGCTCATGCCAGCCCGCAGCCCAACGCCAGGCCCAAGGCCTGCACGCACAAATGGTTCAGCAACAACCGGTCAGGCATGAACTGCGAATAGGCGAAGAAAACCACAAGGAATGTTTGCGCAAGACAACGCGCCAGACGCAACTCCTTGGATCTTCGCACACTCCCGTGGCATGTCCAACCCATCCGGTCATGCCACGCGGAACTGCCCCACGGTTTGCGACAAGGCCACGGCCTGCTGGCTCAGCGACTGGGCGGCCGCCAGTGCCTCCTCCACCAAAGCTGCGTTCTGCTGCGTGCTCTGGTCCATCTGCGAAATCGCCTGGTTGACCTGGGCGATGCCGGCGCTTTGTTCGCCGCTGGCAGCGCTGATCTCGGCCACCATGGTGGTCACGCTCTTCACGCCAGCCACCACTTCGCCCATGGTGGCGCCAGCCTGCTCCACGAGTTGCGTGCCCACACCCACCTTGGCCACGGAGTCATCAATCAGGCCCTTGATCTCCTTGGCTGCAGCCGCGCTGCGCTGGGCCAGGCTGCGCACTTCGCTAGCCACCACAGCAAACCCCCGACCCTGCTCGCCCGCACGGGCCGCCTCCACCGCCGCGTTCAGTGCGAGGATGTTGGTCTGGAAGGCAATGCCGTCGATCACGCTGATGATGTCCACGATCTTGCGCGAGGACTGGTCGATGGAGCCCATGGTTCCCACCACCTGCTGCACCACATCGCCACCGCGCACGGCCATGTCGGATGCGGCACGCGCCAGTTCGTCAGCGCGCTTTGCGTTGGCCGCGTTCTGCTGCACAGTGGATGTGAGTTGCTCCATCGAGGCTGCCGTCTCCTGCAGTGCGCTGGCCTGAGACTCGGTGCGGGCCGACAGGTCGCCATTTCCGGCAGCGATTTCGGAGGACGCGGTGTTGATGGAGTCGGTGCTGTCGCGTACCTGCTTGACCAAGTGCGATAGGTTGTCGCGCATGGCGCGTATGGCGTGCAGGATGCTGGTTGTGTCACCAGGCAGCGTTTGCACATCCACGGCCAAGTTGCCTTCAGCGATCTGGGTGACTACCTCTGCCGCATACTGCGGCTCGCCGCCGAGCTGGTGCACCAGGGTGCGCAACATCTGCCAGGCCATCAGCGCCACGATGAACATCAGCACCGCGCCAATCGACAGCAAGATGGCCGTGTTGCGCCAGAAGGTGTTCTCGATGTCGTCCACATAGTCGCCAAAGCCGATGATCCAGTCCCAGGGCTCGAACTTGATGACGGCATAGAGCTTGTCCACCGGCTCCTTGGCGCCCGGGCGCGTGCCGGGCGCTGTCACGGTGCCCACCGTCACGCCCTGCAGCGCAGTACGGTAGCGCACACCCGCCTCCTTGCCGCCCTTTTCATCGACGATGCCGATGCGCTTGGGGTTGGGGTGCACGTAGTTCACATCGTTGGTGAAGCCCCGGACAAAAAAGTACTTGTCTTTGTCCACAAAGCTACCGATGGTCTGGGTGGCCTCCTTGATGGCGTCTTCGCGCGAGAGCGCGCCGCTCTTTTCTTTTTCGTGCGACTTCTGGGCGGCCGCGTGGGCCAGCACCACCAGGTTGGAGAGCTGTGCAGTGCGCTCTTTCATCATCGACTGGTAGAGCGTGGTGAGCGCCATGGCCGACAGCACGACCAGGCCCAGGAGCGTGGCAGCGCACAGCCACAGGATGCGGGTTTTGAGTTTCATGGGACCGCCCTCTTCGCGGAAAACAGAAAAATACAGAGCCCCGGAAGATACAACGCCACCCGAACCCTGCGGGCGCGCCGCCCCACTGCGCGCGCGATCAGGTTCCCGCGCGCTCCAGCATCGCATGCAGCAGCACGTTGCACCCCGCCTCGATGTGCTCGGGCTTGGCGTCCTCGATCTCGTTGTGGCTGATGCCATCCTTGCAGGGGATGAAGATCATGCCGCTGGGCGCGAGCTTGGCCATGTAGACGGCATCGTGCCCCGCGCCTGACACAGCGGGCATGTGGCTGTAGCCCAGCTTGGCGGCTGCGCGGCCCACGGCCTCCACACACTCGGGCTGGAAGAGCTGCGCGGGATAGCTGGACACCATCTCAATATGCACCTGCACGCCATGCTCCTTGGCCACCTGGTCGGCAAAGGCCTTGACCTCGGCGGCCATGGCGTCCACCAGTGCGTCCGTGCTGTTGCGCAGGTCGATGCTGAATTTGACCCGGCCCGGAATCACGTTGCGGCTGTTGGGGAACACCTGCACCATGCCCACGGTGCCCCGGCCATGCGGCGGGTGGCGGTGGGCGGCGGCGACCACGTCTTGCATGATGCGGGTGGCGGCCAGCATCGCGTCCTTGCGCAGCGCCATGGGCGTGGGGCCTGCGTGGGCTTCCATGCCGGTGACGGTGCAGTCAAACCAGCGAATGCCGAGCACGCCGCTGACCACGCCGATGGTCCTATCGTTGTCTTCCAGCACCGGGCCTTGTTCGATGTGGGTCTCGAAGTAGGCGCCAATGGGGTGGTCGCCGGGCTCCTGGTCGCCGATGTAGCCGATGCGCTCCAGCTCACCCTTCACGGTCTTACCTTCGGTGTCGGTGGCGGCGTAGGCGTGCTCCAGCGTGAAGGCTTTGGCGAACACGCCTGAGCCCATCATCACGGGCACAAAGCGGCTGCCTTCTTCATTGGTCCAGAAAGCCACTTCGATCGGTGCCTCGGTCTCGATGCCGTGGTCATTCAGCGTGCGCACCACCTCGATGCCCGCCAGCACGCCGTAGTTGCCGTCGAACTTCCCGCCCGTGGGCTGGGTGTCGATGTGGCTGCCGGTCATGATGGGCGGCAGGCTGTTGTTGCGCCCGGGGCGGCGCATGAAGCCGTTGCCGATCTTGTCGATGGTGACGGTCATGCCTGCCTCACGCGCCCAGCGGGTCACGAGGTCGCGGCCTTGCTTGTCCAGGTCGGTGAGGGTGAGGCGGCACACGCCACCCTTGGGCGTGGCACCGATCTGCGCCAGCTCCATGAGCGAATCCCACAGGCGCTGGCCGTTGATGCGCAGGTTTTCGATGTCGGTCTTCACTTTGGTGTCCATGGTGTTCTCCGGATGCATTGCAGCAGTTAACGCGCAACGGCGGTGGGCGCCAAGTCCTGCGCACGCTTTTGCACGGCCTGGAAGTTGGCGCCAAACGCAGGGCGCTTGATGTAGCGGCCTTTGCCCTGCTCGGCCCGCAGGTCGCCGTTGGCAAACACCACGCGGCCCTGGCTGACGGTGTGACTAGGGATGCCGCGCACAGTGCGGCCTTCAAAGATGTTGAAGTCGCCCTTGCTGAACTGGGTCTTGGCCGAGAAGGTCTTGGTGCCTTGCGGGTCCCACAGCACCAGGTCGGCATCGGCGCCTTCGCCAATGAAGCCTTTGCGCGGGTAGATGTTGAACAACTTGGCCGCGTTGGCCGAGGTGATGGCCACGAACTCGGATGGCGTGAGTCGCCCAGTGTTCACGCCGCCATCCCACAGCGCAGCCATGCGCTCTTCCACACCGCCCGTGCCGTTCGGGATCTTGGCGAAGTTCTCTTTGCCCATGGCTTTTTGTGCGGCGCAGAAGGTGCAGTGGTCGGTCGCTGTGGTGTGCAGCTGGCCCGACTGCAGGCCGCGCCACAGCGCCTCCTGGTGGCCCTTGGGGCGAAAGGGCGGGCTCATCACATAGGCGGCGGCCTTGGCAAAGTCGGGGTCACGGTAGACGCTGTCGTCCACCAGCAGGTGGCCCGCCAGCACCTCGCCGTACACGCGCTGACCACGTGCGCGGGCACGGGCAATGGCGTCGGCGGATTCCATGCAGCTCACGTGCACCACGTAAATGGGCACGCCCAGCACGTCGGCAATGGCGATAGCGCGGTTGGCGGCTTCGGCCTCGACCATGGGCGGGCGCGAGAGCGGGTGGCCCTCGGGGCCGGTGATGCCCATCTTGGCAACCTCTTGCTGCAGCAGGTAGACAAGTTCGCCGTTTTCGGCATGCACCGTGGGCATGGCGCCCAGCTCCAGCGCGCGCTTGAAGCTGTTCACCAGGGTTTCGTCATCGCACATGATGGCGTTCTTGTAGGCCATGAAGTGCTTGAAGCTGTTCACGCCCTCGTCCTGCACCAGCGTGCCCATGTCGGCGCGCACCTGCTCACTCCACCAGGTGATGGCGACGTGAAACGAATAGTCGGCGGCCGACTTCTCCGCCCAGCCGCGCCACTTACGATAAGCATCCAGGATGGGTTCTTGCGGATCGGGGATCACGAAGTCGATGATGCTCGTGGTGCCGCCGGCCAGCGCAGCCGCCGTGCCGGTAAAGAAGTCGTCCATGGTGACGGTGCCCATGAACGGCAGCTGCATGTGCGTGTGCGGGTCAATGCCGCCAGGCAGCACGTACTGACCGCTGGCGTCCAGCACCTGCGCGCCGGCAGGGGCCTGTGCCGCAGCATCCTCCCCCACGGCCACGATGCGGCCATCGACGCACAACACATCGGCGCGCTGTTCACGGTCGGCGTTGACCACGGTGCCACCGCGGATCACAAGGGCTTGACTCATGGGGGTCTCCTTCAGGGATACGGATCAGATCAAAAAAGGCCCTGCACTGGCACCAGGCCCAGGCAGGGCCAAGGGGTCACTTCTTCTTGGCAGTCAGGTAGTAGTAGGTGCCCGCAACGGCCAGGCTGAAGAACCAGCCCGAGTCGAACAGCGTGAGCCAGATGGCGGGCATGCCTGCCTTGTCCACCACGCCCGACACCGCCAGATAGCCAGGCAGACAGGGCAGCACACCCAGCGCAAAGGCGATCAGTGCGTGCAGGTTCCAGCCGTTGCTGTACTCGTATTCGCCGCCACGGCGGTACAGGTCGTCCACCTTCAACTCGCTCTTGCGCACCAAGTAGTAGTCCACCAGCAAGATGCCCGCGATGGCCCCAAGCAGCGTTCCATAGCCACCTAGCCAGGTGAAGAGGTAGCCGCCCGAAGTGGCAAGAATCTTCCAGGGCATGAACACGAGCCCGATAAGCGCAGCGATGACGCCCCCCATGCGGAAGCTGATCTTGGAGGGCGCGCACTGGCTGAAGTCATACGAAGGCGACACCAGGTTGGCGGCCACGTTGGTCGTGAGGTTGGCCAGCAAGATCACCAGCAGCCCCAGGCCCGCCGCCACGCTGCCCATCTGGGTGAGCAGGCCGTCAGGGAACAGTTGCGCTTTGCCATACAGGATGGCCGATGCCGAGAAGCCGATCACGCCCACCATGGAGAACAGGGCCATGGGCAGCGGCAGGCCAATCGCCTGACCCACGACCTGGTCCTTCTGCGACTTGGCAAAGCGTGTGAAGTCTGGAATGTTGAGTGCCAGCGTGGCCCAGAAGCCCACCAGCCCTGTGAGGGCGGCCCATGTCTTGGGACCACCTTCCACCACCTTGGCAGGCAGATTGAAGAGTTGGCCCGATGGCACCTTCATCATCAGCACCACCACGAACAGCACCGAGGCGCCGATCATCAGCGGCGCTGCAATCACTTCCAGCAGGCGGATGGACTCCGGCCCCTTCCAGATGAAGTAGATATGCACCGCCCAGAACGCGAGGAAGCACATGAACTGCGAGGTGCTGATGGTCTCGCCCTCTGCGGGGCCCGCGAGCCCCATGCCCAGGATGTTCAAGAAGCCATGCAGCGCCAGCGCACCGAAGTAGCAGTTGATGGAAAACCAGCCACACGCGACCAGACCGCGCAGCACGGCCGGCAGGTTGGCGCCTTTCACACCGAACGAAGCACGCGCCAGCACCGGAAAAGGCACACCATATTTGGGCCCGACGCGCCCGATCAGCACCATGGGGATGAGCACGATGCAGTTGGCCAGGAACACCAGCCACACGGCCATCTGCCAGGTGAAGCCCTGGTCCAGCATGGAGCTCGCCATGGTGTAGGTGGGCACACACACGACCATGCCCACCCACAGGGCGGCAAAGTCCTTCCACGTCCAGTGTCGCTGCGCGGCGGTGGTGGGGAGCAGATCTTCATTGGCGAGCGTGTTGGATGCTCCGCCGGGCATTGGCCCCGCCACGTGGGCAGCGCTGCCGGTACTGTTGGTCATGCCTGTACTCCTGTCAAAGACGTCGTTGGGGTTGCACACAACCCGCTGTCTGGTCCGGCGCCCTCACGCTGGCAGATGGCGGGCAAAGGGAAGCGAGCGATGCTAGAGATCACGCAAGAACTGCACCAGATGCAGTGCAGCATGCGTTGCAAATCAGCACCACAACGGGTGCTGTCACAACGCCTTGCAGGGCCTGTGGCACACGCACGCATGGGCGCACATCAAGCTGCGGCAGACACCCGCTGCGGGTTGTTGGGGTGCGTGGTCCAATTGGCGTATTCGCCCGTCACCGTCTTGCCCGTGCGCACATCCACCTCGCCGGGCTCCAGTGCGCGCATGGTGATGCACTCGGGCACGGGGCAGATCGACACGCACAGGTTGCAGCCCACGCATTCGGCCTCGTTGATCTCGAACTTGCGCACGCCGCCTTCCTTGGTGAAGGTGATGGCCTGGTGCGAGGTGTCTTCGCACACCACATGGCAGCGGCCGCACTGGATGCAGGCATCCTGGTTGATGACGGCTTTTTCGATGTGGTTGAGGTTGAGGTTCTTCCAGTCCTTCACCGTGGGCACGGCCTGACCCTTGAAGTCGTCGAGCGTGGCATAGCCGTGGTCGTCCATGAAGTTGGAGAGCCCATCGCACATGTCCTGCACGATTTTGAAGCCATACACCATGGCGGCAGTGCACACCTGCACCGTGCCGCAGCCGAGCGCAATGTACTCAGCCGCGTCGCGCCAGGTGGTGATGCCGCCGATGCCGCTGATGGGCAAGCCGGCGGTCTGCGCATCGCGTGCGATCTCGGCCACCATGTTGAGCGCAATGGGCTTGACGGCCGGGCCGCAGTAGCCGCCGTGCGAACCCCAACCGTCGGTGCTCGGGCTCATGACCATGCGGTCCAGGTCCACACCCATGATGGAGTTGATGGTGTTGATGAGCGACACGGCATCCGCCCCGCCCGCCTTGGCAGCGCGTGCGGGCTGGCGCACATCGGTGATGTTGGGCGTGAGCTTCACGATCACAGGCAGCTTGCTGTAGTGTTTGCACCAGGCCGTGACCATCTGGATGTATTCAGGCACCTGGCCCACAGCCGCGCCCATGCCACGCTCGCTCATGCCGTGCGGGCAGCCGAAGTTGAGTTCAATGCCGTCGGCGCCCGTGTCTTCCACCAGCGGCAAGATGTTCTTCCAGCTCTCTTCCACACAAGGCACCATCAGCGAGACGATCATCGCGCGGTCGGGCCAGTTGCGTTTAACGCGCTTGATCTCTTCGAGGTTGGTGTGCAGCGGCCGGTCGGTGATCAGCTCGATGTTGTTCAGGCCGATCACGCGGCGGTCTTGCGACATGAGCGTGGAATAGCGCGGGCCGTTGACGTTGACCACGGCCGGGTCTTCGCCCAGCGTCTTCCACACCACACCGCCCCATCCCGCCTCGAAGGCGCGGGTGACGTTGATCTCTTTGTCGGTGGGTGGTGCGGAGGCGAGCCAGAAGGGGTTGGGGCTCTGGATGCCCAGGAAATTGCTGCGAATGTCTGCCATGGGGTGCTCCCGTGAAAACTGGGGTGGAAGGGTTCAGGCCACGTCAGGCCATATCAAGCCATCAGTGCGGCGTGGATGGAGACAGCGGCCACCTTGCCATGCTCCACCGCTTCCACCGTGAGGTCGCGGCCGCCCACGCGGCAGTCGCCACCCGCCCATACGCGCGCAAGGCTGGTCTGACCTTCGGCGTCCGTGACGATGCGTCCGCCTTCCAAGGCAACGCGGTTGCCCACCGGATCGGCCACAAAGGTCTGGCCAATGGCCTTGAGCACCATGTCGGCTTCGAGCGTGAACGTCTCGCCGGTTTCCACCAGCTTGCCGCCGCTCAGCGCCGTGGCGGCAAAACGCACGCCCTTCACCGTGCCGCCTTCGCTCAGCACCTCTTTGGGTGCCGCCCAGTGGCGGATCGTCACACCATTCGTCTGCGCCCACTGCTGCTCCACCGCTGAAGCGGACATGGCCTCTGCGCCACGGCGGTAGACGATGGTCACTTCTTCAGCGCCCAGCTTGCGCGACTGCACGGCGGCGTCCACCGCCGTCATGCCGCCGCCAATCACCACCACTCGGCGGCCCACAGGCAGGGTCGAGAGGTCGGCGCTCTGGCGCAGCTCGGCGATGAAGTCCACCGCATTGCGCAGGCCGGTGACCGTGGGCTCAGCCACGCCCAGCGCGTTCACACCCTGCAGGCCCAGGCCCAGGAACACAGCGTCGTAGGCGCCCAGCAGGCTGTCGAGTGTGATGTCACGACCCAGTTGCTGGCCGGTGCGCACCTCGATGCCGCCGATGGACAGCAGCCACTCCACTTCCTTCTGCGCGAAGTTGTTCGTGGTCTTGTAGCTGGCCAAGCCATATTCATTGAGGCCGCCGAGCTTGGGTCGCGCCTCGAACAGCACCACGTCATGGCCACGCACGGCCAGGCCATGCGCGCAGGCCAGGCCTGCAGGGCCCGCGCCCACCACGGCCACGCGTTTGCCGGTGGCAGCTGCACGCTGAAACAGCGGTGCGCCCGGCTTTTCAAAAAATGCGTCAGTCGCATAGCGCTGCAACGAGCCGATCTCCACCGGCTTGTCTTCATTGGTATTGCGCACACAAGCCTGCTCGCACAGCACCTCGGTAGGGCACACGCGGGCGCACATGCCGCCCAGCGGGTTGGCCTCCAGGATGGCGCGGGCGGCGCCCCGGTTGTTGTCCTGCGCAATGCGGTGGATGAACGAAGGAATATCGATGCCCGTGGGGCAGGCCGTGGCGCAGGGCGCGTCGTGGCAGTAATAGCAGCGCTCTGCCTCGATCAGGGCCTGAGGGCGGGTGAGCGGCGGGTGAGCGTCGCTGAAGTTGACGGCGTAGTCGGCCAGGTTCAGGCGTGCGGCATGAATGCCGCAGGCACGGCTTGCGGGTGTGTCCATCAGGTTTCCTCCGAGAGGGTCAGGTTGGGGGTCTGGGCGCCCATCGGGCGTGCGGGCGCACGCCGCGTCGCGTTGGAACGCCAGCCAGTGGCGCCAACCAATGCGGCACCAGCGTCGTGGCTGGCGCCCGCAAACTTCGGAGGTTTCATCGTGGTCCTCGCTGTGGGGTGCAGGTGCCCGCTGCTTTGGTGCCGCGGTGCCCTGCGTTGTGGGTCAATTTACCAACCCGTAAAAATTTACCAATTGGTAAAATCCCTAGAGCAAGGCGCGTGCCAGCCCCCAGCCAGCGATTTGCCAGTTTTCAGGCCCCGGCTTGTTCCACAATGGTGCAATGACTGCCGCCGCCCGCCCGCCC
>NZ_QAIH01000022.1 GCF_003060895.1 Acidovorax sp. HMWF029
GTGCCGCGCAGCTTTATCGCCGAGTTGCTGGCCGACGGCAGCGTGGACGGCTTCCTGAGCGACAACACCCGCCAGGTGCTGGACCTGTGCACCGGCAACGGCAGCCTGGCCGTGCTGGCTGCCATAGCCTGGCCCGAGGTGGAAGTGACCGGCGCCGACATCTCACCCGACGCCCTGGCTGTGGCCCGCATCAACGTGGACAAACACGGCCTGCAGGACCGCATCCGGCTGCAGCTCTCCGATGGCTTGGCCGCCCTGCCCGGCCCCTGGGACCTGATCCTGTGCAACCCACCCTATGTCAACGCCGCCAGCATGGCCGCGCTGCCCAGCGAATACCGCGCCGAGCCCGAATTGGCCCTGGCGGGTGGTAATGACGGCATGGACTTTGTGCGTCAGCTGTTTGCTGCAGCGCCCGCCTGCATGACGGAAGACGCCGTGATCATCCTGGAGATCGGCAACGAGCGCGCGTACTTCGAAGCGGCGTTCCCTCAACTGCCCGTTTTCTGGCTGGAAACCAGCGCTGGAGAAGACCAGGTTTTGCTGGTCACAAGACAGGCCCTGGCCGCCCAAACCCGCCTCACGGCACAATAGAGGGTTGCGCGCCGCCGCCTTGCGTATCGGTGACACCGATCGCAACCGCGCTGGCCCCTTGATATTTCATGCCACCCGCCTTGTGCGGGTGCGTCTTTTTCTGAGTTCCGGATGATCACCCTCAAGAACGTTACCCTGCGACGCGGCACCAAAGTCGTGCTCGACAGCGTGTCCACCACCATCAATCCCGGCGAAAACGTCGGTCTGGTGGGCCGCAATGGTGCGGGCAAGTCCAGCCTGTTTGCCCTGCTCAGCGGCAAGCTGCACGAGGACGGGGGCGATTTCTACATCCCCACCAGCTGGCGCATGGCCGAAGTTGCCCAGAACATGCCGGAAACCGACCAGTCGGCTACCGACTTCGTGCTCGAAGGCGACACCCGCCTGGCCGAAGTCCAACAGCAACTGGCCGCGGCCGAAGCCAGCGACGATGGCATGGCCATCGCCCATGCCTACTCGGACCTGCACGATGCCGGTGCGCACGACGCCGTGGCGCGCGCCCAGGCGCTGATCCTAGGGCTGGGCTTTCGCGTGAGCGAGCTGGATCAGCCGGTCAACAGCTTCTCTGGCGGCTGGCGCATGCGCCTGCAGCTGGCGCGCGCACTGATGTGCCCCAGCGATTTGCTGCTGCTGGACGAGCCCACCAACCACTTGGACCTGGACGCCCTCGTCTGGCTCGAAGCCTGGCTCAAGCGCTATGCAGGCACCATGATCGTGATCAGCCATGACCGCGAGTTTCTCGATGCCATCACCAACGTCACCCTGCAAATCCAGCAAGGCGAGCTGAACCGCTACGGCGGCAACTACAGCAAATTCGAAGAGCTGCGCGCACAACAGCTGGAGCTGCAACAGGCCAGCTTTGCCAAGCAGCAGGAGAAGATGGCCCACCTGCAAAAGTTCATCGACCGCTTCAAGGCCAAGGCCAGCAAGGCCAAGCAGGCGCAAAGCCGGGTCAAGCAGCTCGAACGCATGGAGAAGATTGGGCCAGTGCTTGCCGAGGCCGAGTTCACCTTCGAATTCAAGGAACCAGCCAACCTGCCCAACCCGATGCTGGCCATCAGCGATGCATCGTTCGGCTATGTGGACGAAGAAGGCACGCCCACCACCATCCTCACGGGTGTGAACCGCTCGGTGCTGGCGGGGCAGCGCATCGGTATCCTGGGCGCCAACGGCCAGGGCAAGTCCACGCTGGTCAAGACCATCGCCCGCACCATGAAGGCCCTGGGCGGCAGCATCACCGAAGGCAAGGGCCTGAACATCGGCTACTTTGCCCAGCAGGAACTGGACGTGCTGCGCCCCAGTGAAAACCCGCTGGAGCACATGATCCGCCTGGCGAAGGAACTGGGAGCAGACGCCAAGCAACCCAGCCGCGAACAGGACCTGCGCAGCTACCTGGGCAGCTTCAACTTCACGGGCGACATGGTCAAGCAGGCCGTGGGCACCATGAGCGGCGGCGAAAAAGCCCGCCTGGTGCTGGCCATGATCGTCTGGCAGCGCCCCAACCTGCTGCTGCTGGACGAACCCACCAACCACCTGGACCTGGCCACCCGCGAGGCGCTAGCCATGGCGCTCAACGACTTCGACGGCACCGTCATGCTGGTCAGCCACGACCGCGCGCTGCTGCGCTCGGTCTGCGAGGACTTCTGGATGGTGGGTCGGGGTGTGGTGGGGCCGTTTGACGGGGATCTGGACGACTACCAGCGCTACCTGCTCGAAGAATCCAAGCGCCTGCGCGAAGAGGCACGCCTGGCTGAGCAGGCGCAGTTGGCGGTGGGGAACACCGCAGCCGCCGCGCCCTTACCCGCTGTTGCGCCATCAGCCCCTGTCACCACCCCGCCCGCGGCGCCTGCAGCCCCCGCAGCCCGGGATGGCCGCGAACAGCGCAAGATTGACGCCCAGACACGCCAGCAGCTTGCCGAGAAAACCCGCCCGCTCAAGAAAGAGCTGGAACAGATCGACAAGCGCCTCGCGGCACTGTCTAGCGAACGGGCCCACTTGGAGCAGAAATTGACCGAGTCCCTTCCCCCAGCCGAGATTGCCGAGTGCGGCAGACGCCTGAAGGCGGGGAACGACGAAACAGCACAGCTGGAAGAACGCTGGCTGGAAATTTCTTCTGCGCTGGAAGAAATTTCGGCAGCCACCGCAACTTGAGCATGTAAATTCCTGTAAACAATAAACCGTCTTTTTGGCGCTCGCCGCGCTACTGCAAAACGGATACTGCTATTTAATTTGTAGCGTTTTTTATTGTAAACATTCGGGCACTTGCGGTTGCATTTTTTTGCGAAACGCTGTCAACGGACTGTGAATGGGCCGCGTTGTTGGTACATCACAGGAGCTTTTCAGCATGAACACCACCGCAATCTTGTCCGCTTGGCCCGAAGACGAACGCGATCGCAAACGCGCCCCGGCCCGCTTCTGAACGAAGGCGCGGCAGCCCGTTTCCTCATTCGCAGCCCACGCAATGACCGCCACGTTGCCAATGCAAAAACCATGCCATAGCATGATGGACGCATTGACTCTATGGTGTATTGCTTGAGTCCACCGAAGAAAGGTCCGCAGGCAGCCCCTTCCCCCTTTGCTCCTCCCAATAAAAAACCCCGCAATGCGGGGTTTTTTATTTTCCCAAGGGGCCCAGAGGCCCCAGGGATCAGCCCATGTGCAGGCCGCCGTTGACCGAGAAGTCAGCACCAGTGGCATAGCCGCCTTCTTCCGAAGCCAGCCAGGCAATGATCGACGCGATCTCACTGGGTTCCCCTAGGCGCTTGACGGGCACGGTGGCGACGATCTTTTCCAGCACGTCGGGGCGGATCGCCTTGACCATGTCGGTACCGATGTAGCCCGGGCTCACGGTGTTGACCGTCACACCCTTGGTGGCCAATTCTTGCGCCAGGGCCATCGAGAAGCCGTGCATGCCGGCCTTGGCAGCCGAGTAGTTGGTCTGGCCGGCCTGGCCCTTTTCGCCGTTCACCGAGCTGATGTTGATGATGCGGCCCCAGCCCTTTTCCACCATGTCGGCCACCACCTGCTTGGTGACGTTGAACATGCTGTTGAGGTTGGTTTCGATCACCGCATCCCAGTCTTCGCGCGACATCTTGAGGAACATGCGGTCGCGGGTGATGCCGGCGTTGTTCACCAGCACGTCGATGGTGCCGTGCTCGGCCTTGGTCTTGCCGAAGGCCTCCACCGTGGAATCCCAGTCGCCCACATTGCCCACCGACGCGTAGAAGGTGAAGCCCAGGGCTTTTTGCTCTGCCAGCCACTTGGCGTGATCACGGGTAGGGCCACAGCCGGCGATGACCTTGAAGCCCTCCTTGTGCAGTCGTTGGCAGATGGCGGTTCCGATACCACCCATGCCACCGGTGACATACGCGACTTTCTGGCTCATGTGATTTCTCCTTGTTAGTGATTTGCCCAGCGCCCACTCTACCGAAGAAAACTGGCCCCGCCGTGAAGGAAAACACTGAAGCCCTTTCCTTTTTGGCATATCGGCATGCGTCACACATTTGACACAACGCTGTCCCTCTTCCAAATAGCGGTTTGGGTGCATGGCGCCATGCTTTTGCCGGCCTGATGCACATCAAGAGGGGCGCGGGAACGGTCAGAAACAAAAAAGCCGCGTTGCAACAACGCGGCCTGTCGCTCAGGCTGGTCCCGGGGCATCCACACCCGATGGCGAGATACACCGAGACGCGGCGGCGGGGACTGTCAACCCATCAGCGCTCCAGCGCCAAGGACACACCCATGCCGCCACCGATGCACAGCGCGGCCAAGCCTTTCTTGGCATCACGGCGCTGCATCTCGTGCAGCAGCGTCACCAGGATGCGGCAGCCGGAAGCGCCAATGGGGTGGCCGATGGCAATGGCGCCACCGTTCACATTGACCTTGGCGGGGTCGATAGCCAGTTCCTTGTTCACGGCGCAGGCCTGTGCGGCAAAGGCTTCATTCAGCTCGAACAGGTCCACATCGGCAGCATTCCAGCCCGCGCGTTGCAGGGCCTTGCGCGACGCGGGCACAGGACCCATGCCCATGGTGGCGGGGTCCAGGCCGCTGGTGCCGAAGGCCGCAATGCGGGCCAGGGGCTTGAGGCCGAGAGCCGCAGCCTTCTTGGCGCTCATCACCACCACGGCGGCTGCGCCGTCGTTCAGGCCCGAGGCATTGCCCGCCGTCACACTGCCTGCCTTGTCGAAGGCAGGACGCAGGCCTGCGAGTGCTTCGGCGTTGGTCTTGCGGTTGAGGTACTCGTCGGCATTGAAGAGGATGGGATCACCCTTCTTCTGCGCCAGGCTCACTCCCACGATTTCGTCGGCGAACTTGCCTGCATCCTGTGCGGCTGCGGCCTTTTGCTGGCTGCCCAGCGCCAAGGCATCCTGCATGTCGCGGGTGATGCCGTAGGCCTTGGCCACGTTCTCAGCCGTGATGCCCATGTGGTACTGGTTGTACACGTCCCACAGGCCATCGACGATCATGGAATCGACCATCTTCCAGTCGCCCATGCGCTGACCGTCGCGCGAGCCGTTGAGCACGTGGGGTGCCAGGCTCATGTTCTCCTGGCCACCGGCCACCACGATGTCGCTGTCCCCCCAGGCCACGGCCTGCGCAGCCAGCATCACGGCCTTCAGGCCCGAGCCGCAAACGGCGTTGATGGTGAGAGCCGGAGTTTCCTTGGCGACACCGGCCTTCATCGAGGCCTGGCGGGCGGGGTTCTGGCCCACGCCAGCGGTCAGCACCTGGCCCATGATGACCTCGCCGATCTGGTCGGACGACAAGCCTGCGCGGGCAATGGCCTCGCGAATCACGATGGCGCCCAGTTCGCTCGCAGGCGTCTTGGCCAGCGCGCCACCAAACTTACCCACAGCGGTGCGGGCGGCCGAAACGATGACGATGTCTTCCATGGAATGTCCTTGTGGTTGGGGGTTGTTCGGTTGCCCAATTCTCGCAGTGCTGAGAATCAGGACTTTTGCGTATCAGCTTTCATGCGGCGCCCCCTCGCTCTCGCAGAGCACAGCGCTGCGAGAGCGAGGGACCTGAGGGGGGGTGCCGTTTCAATTCAGGATTTCTGCTTAACGTAGCTGCCGGGGGCAGGCTCCAAGGCCTTGAACTTGGTGCCCTTGCCATAGCCCTTGGGCGCAGCAATCTGCTTGCCCGCATGGCCCTTGAGCCAGTCAGACCAGTCGGTCCACCAACTGCCGGGGTGTTCGGTGGCACCTTGGAGCCATTGGTCCAGGGTGGCGGGAAACTTGCCGTCGGCGCGTATCCAGTGGCTGCGTTTGCCCTTGGCGGGTGGGTTGATCACGCCTGCAATGTGGCCCGAGGCCCCCATCACAAAACGCTTCTTGCCGGGCAGCACCTGGGTGGAGGCATAGGCTGCCGTGGCGGGCACGATGTGGTCTTCGCGCGAGCCATAGATGTATACGGGCAGGTCCACCTGGCCCAGGTCCATTTTCTCGCCGCACACCGTGAGTTTGCCGGGCTTGATGAGGCTGTTTTCGAGATAGAAGTTGCGCAGGTACCAGGCGTAGAACGGGCCCGGCAGGTTGGTGCTGTCGCTGTTCCAGTACAGCAGGTCAAACGGAGGCGGTGTTTCTCCCTTGAGGTAGTTGCCCACCACGTAGTTCCACACTAGGTCGTTGGGGCGCAGAAAGCTGAATGTGGAGGCAAGATCCTGCCCTTTCATCAGCCCGCCGTTGCCCATCTGCATCTCGCGGAACTTCACGAACGCCTCGTCGATGAACACATCAAGGATGCCAGTGTCCGAAAAATCAATCAGCGTGGTGAGGAAGGTGGCACTGGCCACAGGCTCGTCGCCACGCGCTGCCAGCACGGCCAGCGCATTGCTGAGAATGGTGCCGCCCACGCAGAAACCCAGTGCATTGATCTGCTCAGCCCCCGTGATGTTCTGCACCACGTCGATGGCGGCCATAGCGCCATCTTCCACGTAGTCGTCCCAGGTCTTGTGGGCAAGGCTGTCATCGGGGTTACGCCAGCTCACCACAAAGGTGCGATGGCCCTGCTCCACGGCATAGCGGATCAGCGAGTTCTCGGGCTGCAGGTCGAGGATGTAGAACTTGTTGATGCAGGGCGGCACAAGCAGGAAGGGCCGCTCATACACCTTGGAGGTCAGCGGCTTGTATTCGAGCAGCTGAAAGAGTTCGTTCTCATACACCACCGCACCTTCGGTGGTGGCCACGTTGCGGCCCACCTCGAAGAGGCTTTCGTCAGTCATCGACACATGGCCCTGTGTGATGTCGTGCAGCAGGTTCTGCATGCCCTTGGCAATGCTCTCACCCTTGGTCTCGATGGCTTTTTTCTGCGCTTCGGCGTTGAAGGCCAGGAAGTTGCTGGGTGCCATGGCGGCCATCCACTGCTCTACCCCGAAGCGGATGCGGGCCTTGGTCTTTTCGTCGGCCTCCACTGCGTCGGCCAAGCCCATCAGGGTGCGGGCATTGAGCAGGTAAGCGGCGGCCGAGAACGCGGCCACCGGGTTGCTGGCCCAGCCCTCGCCAGCAAAGCGCTTGTCCTTGACTTCGGGCGCCCCCTGCAGGCCCTGGGCCCACAGCTCCTGGGCTTCTTTCAGGTATTGCTGCTGCAAGGCCTGCAGCTTGGGTTGCGAAAGCTGCAGCGCCGGGGCCGTGGGCACTTGCGCGCCCAGGTCCATCTTCTGAAACGATTGCAGCGCCTGCGACCAGCTTTGCCCGAAAATCTGTTGAAACTGCTGGGCACTCTCAGCCCAGGGTGATTCAGAATTCATGCTCTTTCCTCAATGGTTGATCGCTCGCAGCGGCAGAAGACCTTGGCGATCTCCCCCTCGGGTTCATTGTTGCCGACCCATTGGCGCATGGCAACGGATCCGGCACTTGCAGTGAACACAATTCAATGTACCTCATCGTCATCGCCTGGACCTACGTCACCCTCATGATGGCCGTGGCAGAAGCCACCAGCCCCACGGGCACGCTGCTCGGCGCCATCATCACCTTTGTGCTGTATGGCGTGCTGCCCATGGGCATCCTGGTCTACATCCTGGGCACACCGTCGCGCAAGCGGGCCATCAAGGCGCGCGAAGCCGCCGAGCAGGCTGCCTACGATGCGGAGCAGGCGGCAGCAGCAACCGTATCAGCCACGCCAGATGCAGGCAGCGAACCGACCGCTGGCGCCGAGCACGGCAGCGTCGCGCCGGTGCGAAAAGAACCGTGAGGCGTTGGTCACCGTGCACCAGGGGGCCGTGCTGTCGTTGCCGTAGATCTGAGTGATGCCGAGGGCCCGCAGCCGTAAGCGGGCCAGGCCTGCCAGATCGCACAGGTACTTGCCCGGGACATCTGCGCGGGGCACAAAGCAGGATTGCGCGGCAACATCCGCATCGCAGAACGCCGCACGCACCTCGGCGCCGACTTCAAACGCCTGGGGGCCGATGCAAGGGCCCAGCCAGGCCAGTGTGTCAGCCGCCGCCGCAGACGCACAAGCAATTGCTTCACTTTTTATAGCTACTGAGGCAATAGGGGTGCGCGCAAGGGCCTTAAAAAGTTCAAAAGTGGACTCCAGCACCCCCAGCCCCCCCTCTCC
>NZ_QAIH01000226.1:0-2436 GCF_003060895.1 Acidovorax sp. HMWF029
GTTTGTGCTGCCTTCGCTGTTCATCCTGATCGCGCTGTCCTGGGTCTATGTGCGCTTCGGCGATGTGCCCGTGGTGGCTGGCATCTTCTACGGGATCAAGCCCGCCGTGACGGCGCTGGTGCTGCATGCGGCGCACCGCATTGGCACGCGGGCGCTCAAGAACGGATGGATGTGGGGCATTGCCGCCGCCTCGTTTGCAGCCATTTTTGCGTTCGATACGCCCTTCCCGGCCATCGTACTGGCCGCCGGGCTGATCGGTTACTTTGGCGCCCGCCGCTGGCCCGCCGTGTTCGCTCTCGGGGGCGGCCATGCCGATGGCAGCAAGGACTATGGCCCGGCGCTGATCGACGACCACACCCCCACGCCCGCTCACGCGCGGTTCTCCCGCAGCCATCTGGCCAAAGTGCTCGCAGTCGGGCTGGCGATGTGGCTCGCCGCCATGGCCCTGCTGGTGGCTACCCAGGGCTTGCAGGGCACGCTCACGCAGATGGGCTGGTTCTTCACCAAGGCCGCGCTGGTGACGTTTGGCGGCGCCTATGCGGTGCTGCCCTACGTGTACCAGGGCGCGGTGGAGCACTACCAGTGGCTCAGCGGCCCGCAGATGATCGACGGCCTGGCACTGGGCGAGACCACGCCCGGCCCGCTGATCATGGTGGTGGCGTTTGTGGGTTTTGTGGGCGCCTGGCTGCAACAGGTGTGGGGGCCCGATGCGTTGTTGGCAGGCGCTGCCACCGCTGCCGCCGTGGTGACGTTTGTGACCTTTCTGCCCTCATTCATCTTCATCCTGGCGGGTGGCCCGGTGGTAGAGGCCACGCACGGCAAGCTCGGCTTTACCGCACCGCTGTCGGCCATTACCGCCGCCGTGGTGGGCGTGATCCTGAACCTGGCGCTGTTTTTTGCCTACCACCTGCTGTGGCCGAAGGGGTTTGGTGGCGCTTTCGATGCCGTGTCGGCCGTTATCGCCATGGGTGCACTGGTGGCACTTTTCCGTTTCAAGTTGGCTGTGCTGCCGCTGCTGGGCATGTGCGCGTTGGCGGGGCTGGCGGTGACGTTTCTCAAGCCGTGGCTGGCCTGAGCACTCGGCACGCCCGCCAGGTCAGCCCGCCACACGGCTGTTCAAGTGAGATTTCTACTACCATTTTCATAGCAATAAAGGCTTTATAGGCGCGCGGAAATAGCCTAAAAACCTCGCAATCCACCTACTTGATCAGCCCCAGCACGTCTTTGAACGCTGGGTGCTCACAGCTACCCAGCCATTCAAACGCCACCATCTCGGTGGTCACCAGTTCGGCGCCTGCGCCGGCCAGGCGGTCAAAGGCGGCGTCGCGGTTGCGTTCGGTGCGCGAGCCGCAGGCGTCGGTCACCACCCACACCTCAAACTCGTCCTCCAGCAAATCCAGCGCCGTCTGCAGCAGGCAAACGTGCGCTTCGCAACCGGCAATGACGATGGTGCCGCGCTCTGCCGCCAGGGGTGCGGGCTTTTGCAGGTGCTTGGGCAGGCTGCGCGCATTGCCACCCTGCGGTTTGGCCGGTGGGCGCAGCCATTCGCCCAGGCCTTCTTCGGCGGCGCTGAAGTGCATCTTGGCAAGGGTTTTCTGGCACAGCGCGCGCAGCGCGGCGTCGTTGGCACCCAGGCGCGAGGGGTTTTGCTCGGTGCCCCACACGGGCACGTCCAGCATGCGGGCGATCTC
The DNA here is from genome assembly GCF_003060895.1 of Acidovorax sp. HMWF029. Taxonomy (GTDB): domain Bacteria; phylum Pseudomonadota; class Gammaproteobacteria; order Burkholderiales; family Burkholderiaceae_C; genus Acidovorax. The sequence continues at coordinate 1,692 of NZ_QAIH01000226.1, forward strand.
GGCCAGGCGGCGGGCATTGGCCAGCACGGCGGGGCCCTCAAAGATGGCGGGCATCAGGCGTTCCTGGTAATCGACCAGGACGAGTTGGGATTCGGTGGCGTCAAGCAGCATGGTGGGACCGTTTCTGTGTTCGTTGAATCGCTGTGCGGGCGCAGCGTTGAAGGCAATGGTGCATTGTCGCAGCCCTGTGCCCGGGGTTTTCAGCCGCGCAGCACAGACTGCACCGCTGCAGCCAGCGGCCCTGCCATGGCCACCGCGTTGCTCGGGTGCGGAATGCAGTCCGTGCTCCACACCTCCCCCACCCCGGCTTCATGCAGCACCTGCAGCGCATTGCCCGCAAACAACGCATGCGTCACCGCCACATCCACCGATGCCGCACCCGCCTGCAGCAGCAGCCGCGCGGCCAGCGCCAGCGTGCGGCCGGTGCTGGCCATGTCGTCCAGCAGCACCACCGCCCTCCCCTGGGCGTTGAGCGCGGGCAGTTCGATGGCCACATGGCGGTCGCCATGGCGCACCTTGGTGCATACGGCATGGTCAAAACCGTGGCGGGTGGCGGCCTGGGCGATCCACTGGGCGGATTCACCGTCGGGCCCCACCAAAAAAGCGTTGGGGCGGCGCTGGGCAATCAGGTCCGCCAGCGGCTCGGCACCGCTGAGCACCACGGCCTGCGGCACGGGGATGGCCTGCTCCAATCGGTCGATGCGGTGCAGGTGCGGGTCTACGGTGATGACAGCGTCAAACAGCC
>NZ_QAIH01000226.1:2446-13776 GCF_003060895.1 Acidovorax sp. HMWF029
CCAAAAACCCGCCCACCACCTGCTGGCTCACGGCCTCGCCGGGCTGAAAGGCCATGTCCTGCCGCATGTACGCTAGGTACGGCGCGACCAGCGTCAGGTGCTGCACGCCCAGGCTGCGGGCCGTGCGTGCGGCCAGCAGCAGCTCCACCAGCTTTTCGTTGGGCTGGTGCAGGCTGCGCAGCAGCACGGCGTGCCGTGGCAGGCGGCCAGTGGTCTCGTCCACCGGCAGGCGCAGCTTGAGTTCTCCATCGGGGAAGCGGTGGCGCTCGATGGCCTGGGCCGTCAGGCCCGCGGCCCGTGCGAGGCGCAGCGCAGGTGCGGCTTCGTCGTCAAAATACAGCACGCACGCGGCTTCAGGTGCGGCCATGGTCAGAACTCCACAAACACGCGCGGCACCTCGTCGGCCGTGCCCAGGCGGTAGCCGCTGTCCCGTTCGCACGCATGGCGCGCAAACTCCAGGTCGGCCGGGTAGCTGGCATGCACGCGGTACAGCAGGTCGCCTGCGGCCACGGTGTCGCCCAGCTTGTGCATCAGGTCCACCCCGGCGCCCGGCACCTTGGGCGCCCCGGCCAGCCGGGCGACGCGGGCGATCTGGTAGTTGTCGATGCCCGCCACCACCCCGCTGGCAGGGGCCACCACATCCAGCGTCAGCGCACCCAGCGCCGGGTGGTTATGGTCAAACCCCGTGCCGCCCTGGGCGGCGATGATGGCGTTCATGCGCGCCAGCGCCCGGCCGGAGTCCAGGATGTCGCGCGCAATCGCATAGCCGTCGCCGCCGCGCACATCGGGGTCGCATTCGATCAGGCGCCCGGCCAGGCGCAGTGCCTTTTGCCGAAGGTCGTCGGGCGCGCGCGGGTCGTTTTGCAGCACGCGCATCACGTCGCGCGCCTCCAGCACCGGGCCCACGCCATTGCCCACGGGCTGGCGGCCATCGGTGATGACCACGTCCAGCGACAAGCCCATGCGCCGCGCCACATATTCAAACAGGCGGCGCAGGCGCTGCGCCTCGGGCATGGAGCGCACCTTGGCCGTGGGGCCGATGGGAATGTCGAGCACCAGGTGCGTGGCGCCCGCCGCCACTTTTTTGGACAGGATGGACGCCACCATTTGCCCCGCCGAGTCGATGGACAGCGGCCGCTCCACCGAGATCAGCACATCGTCGGCGGGCGACAGGTGGGCCGTGCCGCCCCAGGCCAGGCAGCCCCGGTAGTCGCGCACGATGTCGGCCAGTTGTTCGAGCGGCAACTCAACCTTGGCCAGCACCTCCATGGTGTCGGCCGTGCCTGCGGGCGAGGTGATGGCACGCGAAGACGTCTTGGGGCACAACATGCCGTGCGCCGCGACGATGGGCACGACCAGCATGGTGGTGCGATTGCCAGGGATGCCGCCGATGCAGTGCTTGTCCACCACCAGCGGTTCGTGCCAGTCCAGCCGCCTGCCGCTGGCGACCATGGCATCGGTCAGAAAGAACACCTCCTCACGGTCCAGTTCATTGCGGTGGCAGGCGACCACAAAGGCCGTGAGTTCGATCTTTGAATACCGGTGGTCGGCAATGTCGCGCACGATGGCGCCAAAGTCTTCTCGCGTGAGCCGCTCGCTGGCAATCTTGCGGAACAACGCCCCCATGGACGCGGGCGGCTCGGCCTGCGCCACCGACACGGTGTGGCCATTGTCCACCCCCAGCTGGGCGAAGGCGTCTTCCGACAGGCCGAGTTCGTTGCAACCCACGATGGCGGGGTCGTCCACCACATTCACCGTGGCCAGAATATGGCGGCCATTGGCACGCACCTCGATCTTGGACAGGGCCTGAAAGCCCTCGGCCCGGTACACGGCGCAGTCGCGGTGCAGGTAGGCCACGTTTTCACGCCAGGTGTCGATGGCCACCCGGCGCAACGCCAGCTGTGAGCGAGGCGGAGCGTCCGCCGAGGGCACTGGTGATGGAGGGGCAGAAGCTGATGCGAGGGAAGAAGGCTCGGCGTGCATGGCGCCAGCCTAACGCCAAAGCGCCGACAGGCACTTGGTGAACACCCCGCACCACAGCGTTTGGCGGGCGGAAACTTCGGGTGGCATGACCTGGGTCAAGCAATGCCCCACCGCCGCCATCAATCCGGCTGCAGGCGCAGCAGCCGTCCCTGGGGGCTATCCGTCACCATGTAGATCAGCCCATCCGGCCCCTGGCGCACGTCGCGAATGCGCTCGCCGTTGCCCTGCAGCAATCTTTCTTCGCGCTGCACTCTGCCGCCCGAGAGCTCCAGCCGGTGCAGGGTGCCAAATTTGAGCGAACCCACCATCAGGCTGCCCTGCCAAGCCATGCCATAGCGCGGGCTGGTCAAAAAGGCCATGCCCGAGGGCGCGATGGACGGTGTCCACTGGTGCAATGGCGGCTCCATGCCCGCCTTGGCCGTACCCTCGCCTATCTTGCCGCCGCCATAGTTCTCGCCAAAGGTGACCACGGGCCAGCCGTAGTTGCGGCCCGGTTGGGGCAGGTTGATCTCATCACCGCCCTGCGGGCCGTGTTCGTGCATCCACAGCTTCCCATCGGGACCGATCGTGGCGCCCTGCGGGTTGCGGTGGCCATAGCTCCAGATCTCGGCCAGTGCGCCTGGCTGGCTCGCGAAAGGATTGCCGGGCGGTACACCGCCGTCAGGGGTGATGCGGATGACCTTGCCGTGGTGGTTGTCGAGCTTTTGCGCATCGTCCTTGCGGTGGTAGCGCTCGCCCAGAGCCACAAAAAGGTTGCCATCCGGCGCCTGCACGATGCGGCAGCCAAAGTGCAGCGCACTTTCGACCTTGGGTCGCTGGCTGAAGAGCACGCGCACGTCCTGCAAGCTGCGCGCATCGACAGCCAAGGTGGCGCGTGCCACGGCCGTGCTGTTGCCAGCGCCGCTGGCAGCGGGCTCAGAAAAGCAGAAATAGATACGGCGGTTGCGCGCAAAGTCGGCATCCGTCACCACATCAAGCAGACCGCCCTGCCCGCCCACTGCTACCGTTGGCACTCCGGCCAGCGCCGGGCCCACCTGGCCCGTGGCGCTCACCACCCGCATACGCCCAGGCCGTTCAGTGACCAGAAACTGCCCGTCCGGCAGAAAGGCCAGCGCCCAGGGGTTTGCCAGCCCGGAGGCCACCGGGACCAGCGAGACGGTCGGCCCGCTGTTCTGGGCCCCGCTGCTGGCCACGCAGCCAAAAGCTATAAAAAATATAGCTACCTTGACTCTACTGATGCGCGCAAAGGCCGGTTTTTTCATGAAATTCACCGCAGAAAAATCACTCTGCGCAAGGATGGACGCCAAGGGCTGGCAGCCACAGGACCCGCGCGCCGAAAAATGCCCCCCCAGCGTACCGCTTTCAGGCCACCGTGCCTGGCAATCCTGGTAATCGCCGTTTAGTTGAATCAAATCAATGGCTTGCAAAACAGCTTATTTCTGATAAGCAACCATACCGTGTTACCCTTCGCCCCCATGTCCAGATGGTTTTGCCTCCTTATCCTGGCCTGCGCCATCACCGCGCAGGCAGCCCCCCAAACGGCCAATTCTGACGATATGGACCGTTTGCTTGCGGACAAAGGCCTGCTCACACGGCTGGAAAACGTGAGCCACCAAGTGGCCGACACGGCCCACACGATGGCAGGGCGGGCTTCCGACCTGGTAGTCAACGCCATGGGTTTCTTGGGGGTACCCTACAAACGTGGCGGCAACAGTGTTGAAACCGGCTTTGACTGCAGCGGTTTTGTGCGCGCCATGTACGAGCAGACCGTGGGCCTGCTGCTGCCCCGCCGCGCTGACCAGCAGGCAGCCGCCACCCAGGTCATCGACAAAAATGAACTGCAGCCGGGTGACCTGGTGTTCTTTAACACCATGCGTCGCAATTTCAGCCATGTTGGCATCTATGTGGGGGATGGAAAATTCATCCACTCCCCCCGCAGCGGCTCAGAAATCCGGGTCGAGGACATGGGCGTGGCCTACTGGAAGCGCCGTTTCAACGGCGCGCGGCGCGTGACTTCTGCCGAAGGCGGCACAAGCAGCGCCCAGGCTGCGCAACCGCAATAAACCCAGGGGCGTAGCCGATGCGCCCTCGCCAGCAGGCGGCAGGAGATCAGGGTTTGATCTCGTACACCGTCTCGGTGCTGCGAATAGGCCCTCCCACTACATTCACCGGCCCGGCAGACGGGTCCTTCAACAGTGACTTGGCGGCCGCGAGGTCAGCTCGGTAGCGTGCGCGGGCCTGGGATTCGCAGGCTTTGCGCTCTGCGGCTGCCGTGGTCCGGCACTCCTCCAGACTGACCTTGAGCCCACCACCCGCTTCTCGGATGGCCGACTGGTAGCGCTGCTGGGGCGTGGTGTCTGGCACCGCGCCTCGTGCAAGCGAGGCTTCGTCCCCTTGAACTTGCGCCAGCGCTCCTGGGGGCAGGGCCAATACACCCCCCAAGGCGCACGCAACAGCCGCCAGGGCGGCACCGGAGCGGGTCCAACGTGGATGGGTCATGGGAATTCCCTTTCTTGGCGGATGGAGCTATGCCAGAGTAGGCAGGCAGCACATGCGGCTATCGCCGCCGCGCCGCGCTGCACGGAAAGTCCCAATGTAGTCTCGCTGCCGTGGCCTGCCCCGCCAGCAGGTGCCGCGCTACCATGTCAGACACCACCCACAGGCGACCTCCATGCACCACCCTTCTGCGGCACCCGGGGTCCAGGCCCCCCATAACAAGGACTATCTGCGGCGCCTCCTGGCAGAGCGCAACCAAGCCCCCGCCAACGCAGCGGGCATCGATGCGGTCATCGAGCAGGCCTTCGTACGCAACGTGGCCATCCTGGTGCTGGACATGTGCGGTTTCTCGCGCATCACCCAAAGCCACGGCATCATTCATTTCCTGGCAATGATCCACCAGATGGAGCAAGCGGCTCGCCCCGCCATCGACGGCAATGGCGGCGAAATCATCAAGCAGGAGGCCGACAACCTTTTTGCGGTGTTCAACACGCCAGGGCAGGCTCTGGAGGCCGCGCTGGACACCTTGCGCGCCCTGCAGGCGATGAACACCGTTCTGCCACCCGAACGCATCCTGAACGTGAGCGCGGGCATTGGCTTCGGTCCCACGCTGGTCATCGCACATCAGGATCTTTTTGGCCCCGAGATGAACTGCGCCTGCAAGCTCGGCGAAGACATTGCCGGTGCCAACGAGATCCTGCTGACGGAAGCCGCCCATGCAGACCTGCCACCGGGCCGCTACATTTGCGACAGCGCCAGACACCAGATTTCGGGCATGGACCTGAACGCGCGCCGCTTCGTGCATTGCTTGTTCGAGCGGCCCTTGAACTTCACCCGATAGAGCGCCACTTCCTCCTGGTGACTCACTCAGGGAACGTTGTCCCACAGGGCGCGGCCAGCCCATTCGGTAAAGTGCCGGTGTCTCGCTCTCATCACATCCACAAACAAGCTCGCGCAAGTTCACAAAGGGGAAAACATGCTGTCAATACTGGGAACGCTGCTGGTCGGTCTGGTCGTTGGCTTCCTTGCCCGTGCCATCAAACCCGGGGACGACAAACTGGGGTGGATCATGACGGCGCTGCTGGGGGTGGCGGGCTCTTTCCTGGCCAGCTATGTGGGCCAGGCCATGGGCTGGTATGCGCAGGGCGACTCGGCCGGTTGGATCGCTTCGGTGCTGGGCGCCGTGGTCCTGCTGGTGGTGTACGGCCTGGTCAAGGGCAAGTCATCGTAAACCGCCGCTCTGGACTGCCACATGCCCAGTTCATCTCAGATGGCCGCCGGGGACCCGGATCTGGCCGCAGCAGTGCGGCGAGCCCGCAAGCTCTTGCACCGGCGCGCCCTGGTGGCAGCCGCCGCCAGCATGGTGCCCGTGCCGGGCCTCGATTGGGCTGTGGATGCAGCCCTGCTGTCCCGGCTCATTCCACAAATCAGCGCCGAGTTTGGCTTGTCCGCCGGGCAAATTGACCAGCTCGACCCTAGCAAACGTGAACAGGTGCAAAAGGCCGTGAGCCTGGTCGGTTCAGTTCTGATAGGCAAGCTGATCACGCGCGAATTGGTGCTGCGCGCCACGCAGACGGTGGGACTACGCCTGACCACCAAGCAGGTCGCCAAGTACGTCCCCCTGGCAGGCCAAGCCGTGGCTGCCACCTTGGGCTATGCCACGCTGCGCTACCTGGGGGAACAGCATCTGCGCGACTGCGTGCGGGTGGTGCAGGAGGCCGGGCTGCAACTGCCCCTTTCAGCCTCTGACCCTGCCGACAGCAAGTAGACCAGGTCCATGGGCAGATGACGCTGCTGCAGTCTTCCAGGTTGTCTGGGCCCTTGTGCGCTCCGTGAGCCTTCAAGCCAGTGGCCGCCACCGCGTTGCCCCGCGCCACCCCGTCGCCAGCGATAGTACGGGCGTAGTCCTGCTGGCTGGTGCCTGTCACGCGGAGGCACACCTCCTCCAACTCGGCCTTTCCCTCGAACGATTGCATGGGCTTGGAGATGCCAGCATGGAGTTCGGCGACGATCTCGGGTGGCACTTGGCCGGCTTTGTCCACGGCTAGGAGTCTGCGCGGCAGAAGGAGCATAGGCTGCAACGTGCGATAAACCGGTCTCGCGCGGTACTAACTCCTCCGCCCAGGGGACCACCCTGGGCTTGTCGGTAGCACCACGCGATCCTCGGTTTTCGTGCGTTTCGCTTCGATGCCTTCTGCCGCGCAGACTCCTATGCCCGTGCTGTCCCAGCCTTCGAAGGGTCTTTTGCAGGGGAATTTTTGAACGTGCGCTGGGCGGCTGAACTGCGCCCAAGGCCGCCCCTTTCAAACGCCCGGAACCCAGGGCGGCGCCCGCCGCCGGATGGTTTGGGCCTTCACGATGGCCGTGTTTGTCTGCGCCTTGTCGGCAATGCGATCGAGCACCCCGTCGAGCTGCTCGATAGAGCGCACGAACACGCGGGCCACAAAACAATCGTCACCCGTCACCTTGTCACATTCGCAGAACTCGGGCGTGTCGCGGATAAGCTGCTCCACCGCCGCCAGCTGCCCCGGCAGGGGCCGGATGCGCACGATGGCCTGCAGCTGGTAGCCCAGTGCGCGCGGCTCGATGTCTACCGTGAACGCGCGCACCACCCCGCGCTCTTCGAGCCGCCGAAGACGCTCGGAGACGCTGGGCGATGAAAGGCCCACGCGCTCGCCCAGCTCCTTGAGCGACGTGCGCGCGTCCTGGTGCAGCTGTGTCAGGATGGCTTGGTCGATGGCGTCCATTGTGTAAATGCGAATTGAACGAATTGCCTCAGATTATCAGGACGATCTGGAATACTGCCTAACGTAGAGGATTCCAATGCCACCTCGTGTTTTCTATAGTTCTGCCATCAACAACCACGGCAGAGCAACACCATATGGACAAGAAAACACAGGGCACGCTGGAGATGAGCGTCGCCATGGCCATCTCGGGGACCATCGGCTGGTTTGTCGTGCAATCGGGCCTACCCACGCTGGAGGTGGTGTTCTGGCGCTGTGCCTTTGGCGTCTTGGCCCTGGGCCTGGTGTGTTGGGCCATGGGGCTGCTGCGCGGCATGACCTGGCGCATAGCACGCTGGGCAGCACTGGGCGGCGTAGCCATTGTCACCAACTGGCTGCTGCTGTTCGGCGCCTACTCCCATGCCTCCATCTCCGTCGCCACAGCGGTCTACAACACGCAGCCGTTCATGCTGGTGGTCTTTGGCGCCCTGCTATTTGGCGAGCGAATCACGCTGGCCAAGCTCGGCTGGCTGGTGACTGCCTTCGGGGGCATGCTGCTCATCGCACAGGCCCGGCCCAGCGCAGACCTTCCGGGCAGCAACTACGCTCTGGGCATTGCCATGGCGCTGGGTGCGGCGTTCTTCTGGGCCTTTGCCTCTGTGGTTGCCAAGCGACTCACGGGCACGCCGCCACACCTTATCGCGATGGTGCAGGTGGCCGTAGGGGTTTTCATGCTCGCTCCCTTCGCCAATCTGGGCACCCCGCCGCAGGACGCTGTCACCTGGCTGCTGCTGGTCACCTTGGGCGTGGTGCACACGGGCCTCATGTACATCCTGCTGTATGGCGCAGTGCAAAAACTGCCCACCTACCTGCAAGGCGCACTCTCCTTCATCTATCCGGTGGTGGCGATCAGTGTGGACTATGTGGCGTTTGACCACCGGCTGCAACCTGCGCAATGGCTGGGTGCAGCGGCCATTTTGGTGGCCGCCGCAGCGATGAGCCAGCAGGCCACCCGGGGCCGCTCTGCTGTGCAGAACCCGGCAGGAATTGGCAACACCAAACCCCGATAGCCACGGTTTTACCGTTCGCAAACGCCCCACTCTCAAAGCCCATATCACTATCTGATGCCGTCCAGGGCAGGCAAGGGCGTAAGAGGCGTGCGGCGAGCTGGTGCTCTATCGCTGATGGCGACACCCTGTCCATGGGCCTCTTTTATGCGCAGCGGATAAACCGGCGCGTCCGCCAGGCTGCTTTCGCAGCTTGTAGCCCTGGGTCAGGACGCGCAAGGGCTCAGAGCTGGGGGGCTGGTGGCCCGCTCTCAAGACGGGCGAGACAATGTTGCCAAAACGTGCTTCAAGCTTCAGCATTGTGATGCCTGGGCCGACCGAGTCGCTCACGTGGCTTCCGACAGGCAACACCACAATGACTTGGACAACGTTTGCTACGAGACTCCAATGAAAAGCCTCCTGAATCCCCGCCGCCCCTCCCGGATCGCGCCCTGGTGCCTGGCGCTGACTTGCATCGCAGGCGCTCTGCGCGCCCATGCCGAAGCCCCCATGCACACCGACGACGCTGGAACGCTCGCCCATGGCAAGCTGAAACTTGAAGCCACCCTGGGCCGTGACGCCAAGATCCGAGGCACCGAGCTGGTGTTTGGCATGGGGCTGCAGCCCGATCTGGAGATGGAGGTATCGCTGGCCCACGCGCGTGACAAGGGCCAGAGCCCGGCCACCACGCTGCAGGGCCGCGGCTGGGGCGTGAAGTGGGTTCCCATCCAGAACGATGCGGGCTGGTCGCTGGGCGCCCGTTTCGATCTGGGCCACACCCGAGTGCGCGACGACGCCACCCTGGCGCACTTTTCCGAGCGGGCCTTCACCATCACCGGCCTTGCCACCTACCGGTTTGCCAACGACCAGGCCCTGCACATCAATGCGGGCCACCACACCGTCCGGGTGCAAGGCGTGCGCCACCGCGCCGCCACCTGGGCGGTGGGGCATGAGCTGCCGCTGACCACCAAGTTGCGCCTCACCTCAGAGATCCATGGCGAACAAAAGTTGCGCCCCGACAAGGCTCTGGGCCTGCGCTACGAGATCACCGACGGTCTCAAGGTCTCGGCAGCCGTGGGCCGTGGCAATGGGCGCAACTTCAGCCAGGTGGGCATGGCCTGGGAGTTCTAAGCGACGACGGCACAATCGGTGGCTTATGCCTGCCGCTGGCCACGACCCCGTCCACCCCGCGCCCCCAGTTGCGCCGCGCTCGAACCGGAGCGCACTGATCGCAGTCTGGACCCACGCCCTGCGCCAGCGCGCCGATGCGGCCACGCTGCAGGCGCTGGCCCCGCTGACCGACGCCGAGGCCGCACACGTGATGGCGCTGCTGCGAGACGGCGCGGCACCCATCCCTTCTGCGGCACCAGTCCCCGCTCCATCCGGTGTGGTCGCAGGCCAGTTCCGCCCCCGCATCACCCTCATGACCCTGGGCCGGGGCGACGGCCTGCTGGGCATGGCGCCCCAGGGCAAGCTGGGGCCGCGCGGTGACAGCGTGACGCTGGTGCAAGTCGAGTGGACCTACCGCACCGACGATGGCGCCACCTGGCAGACGCCTGCGCCCAACACCATCCTCAACGCCCGCCCTGCCCCCGTACAAGATCTGTTCGACACCGGCGACCCCGTGGTGCGCATGCAGCGCAACCTGGCGGCTGAGTCCGACGCCCTGGACCGCGTGTGGGACCTGGGGCTGGTCCCTGTCGATGGCACCAAGCTGCAATGGCGCCACCGCGCCGCCGCTGCCACGCTGGGCCCTGTGTGGACACTGGCACAGGAAGCGCACTTTGGCGACTTCTGGGCCGAGCAGATTCCGCAGCTGCGCGCCGAGGGCTGGAGCGTGGTGGTGCACCCCGGTTTTGCGCACGAAAGCGTGCCGGTACAGCGCTGGAAACTTCTGATCGCCCCCGACACCGGCGAGCTGCTGGGCAAAGAGATCGATGGCCCGCTGGCAGAGCGCCAGCGCCCTGTGCAAAAGCTCATGCTGCCCGAGCGCGAGGGCGCCTGGCTGCTGAGCCTGGGTATCGAGATCGACGGCGAAACGCTGGACCTGGCCCCCATGCTGGCCGACCTGCTGCGCCGCGACGCGCGCTGGCTCAACGCGCAGCAAATGGCCGCCATCGACGACATCGCCATCATTTCGCTGCGCGCCCCCGGCGGCAAACGCATCGATGCGCCCGCCGGCCCGCTCAAGGCCATTGTGGGTGCCATGGTGGACCTGCTGACCGACCCCACCCGCAACCAGCGCAAGGACGGCGACCCGCTGCGCCTGGGTGCCTGGGAGGCCCGCCGCATCGAAGCCCTGCGTGCCGGGCTGGTGTTGGCGCACCGCGTGGGCACCGTGAATGGCTGGAACAACGACTGGCAACTGCAAGGCGATGCGGGCCTGAACCAGCTGGCCCAGCGCCTGCGCCGCATCGGCACCCCCCAGCCGGTGGCCGCACCGCAGGGGCTGCAAGTGCAACTGCGCCCCTACCAGCTCGAAGGCCTGTCCTGGTTGCAATACCTGCGCGCCCAGGGCCTGGGCGGCATATTGGCCGACGACATGGGCCTTGGCAAAACCGCGCAGGCGCTGGCCCATGTGCTGGCTGAAAAGGAAGCTGGGCGTCTGGCCCGGCCGGCGCTGGTGGTGGTGCCAACCTCGCTGCTGTTCAACTGGCAGGCCGAAGCCGCCCGCATGGCGCCCAGCCTGCGCGTGCTGGCCCTGCATGGCGCCGACCGTGGCAAACGTTACCTGCACATCGCTGACCACGACCTGGTGCTGACGACCTACCCCCTGCTGTGGCGTGATGTGGAGGCGCTGGCGGCAGAGCCCTTTCACCTGCTGATCCTGGACGAAGCCCAGATGGTGAAAAACGCGGGCAGCCGCAGCGCCCGCGCACTGCGCCGCCTGCAAGCCCCGCACCTGCTGTGCCTGACGGGCACGCCGCTCGAAAACCACCTGGGCGAGCTGTGGGCGCAGTTCGACTTTCTGATGCCCGGCTTTCTGGGCGATGTGCGCAGCTTCAACGCCCGCTGGCGCAAGCCCATCGAAGAAAACGGCGAAACCCTGCGCGCCCAGTTGCTGGCCCAGCGCGTGCGCCCC
>NZ_QAIH01000226.1:13786-21982 GCF_003060895.1 Acidovorax sp. HMWF029
CGCTGCAAGGCAAACAGCGCGAGCTGTACGAGGCCGTGCGCACCACGGCTGACAAGCAGGTGCGACGCGCGCTGGAGCGCCAAGGCTTTGAGGGAGCGCAGATCGCCATCCTGGACGCATTGCTCAAACTCCGCCAAGTCTGCTGCGACCCACGATTGGTAAAGGGGACGACGAAGACAGCCCACACCATGGAGCGCGCCAAGCTGGAGTTGCTGGCCGACCTGCTGCCCGCCCTGGTCGCCGAAGGCCGCCGGGTGCTGGTGTTCTCGCAGTTCACCGAAATGCTGGGGCTGGCAGCCGAGTTGCTCGACGCAATGGCCCTGCCCTACCTCACGCTCACCGGCCAGACACCGCCGCGTGAGCGTGGCGCAGTGGTGCGGCAGTTCCAGGCGCAGGACGAAACCAGCGCGCCCATCTTGCTCGCCAGCCTCAAGGCGGGCGGGCTGGGCCTGAACCTCACCGCCGCCGACACCGTGATCCACCTCGACCCCTGGTGGAACCCCGCCGTGGAAGAGCAGGCCACCGCCCGCGCGCACCGCATCGGGCAGCAGCAGCCCGTGTTTGTCTACAAGCTGGTGGTGGAAGGCAGCATCGAAGAGCGCATGCTGGAGCTGCAGGCCCGCAAGGCGGCACTGGCCCAAGGCGTGCTGGGCCACGACGCCGAGGGTGCGGTCAAGTTCAGCGAGTCGGATCTGCACGCATTGCTGGCGCCGCTCACCGAGCCAGCCAACAACCCACTGGGCATACCCGGCGAAGACGCGCTGCGCTGGGGTGGCACCGGTAAACGGCGGCCCCGCCCGTTGCAGCCGCCAGAGATTTGAGTGTTTTAAGCCTCTACCGCCTATCTATCAAGCGCAAGCAGCTATATATTTAATAGCATTTCAGGCCGATCATGGGCCTTTGCGATGCGGGCGCGTGGGGCATTCGGCACGCGTGCAGATGCCATACAGCGAAAGCGCATGCTCCTGCAGCCGAAATCCTTTGGCCTGCGCGATCGTCGCCTGGCGGGCTTCGATGGATTCGTCGTGAAATTCCTCCACCTTGCCGCAGTCCAGGCACACCAGGTGGTCGTGGTGCAGCCCGTCATCGAGCTCGTACACCGCGCGGTCGGCCTGAAAGCTGCTTCGCCGCAGCAGGCCCGCCTGCTCCAGTTGTGCCAGCACACGGTACACCGTGGCCTGCCCCACGTCGGCGCGCTCGGTCAGCATGCGCCGGTAGACATCTTCGGCAGTGAAGTGGCGCGGCCCCTCGGGCTCGGCCTGTGCTGCCAGAAAGATCTCCAGAATCTTCATGCGCGGCAATGTGGCTTTCAGACCTGCCTGTTTGAGGGGGTCCGCCCGTGGCACACGGGTACCGTGCAGGGGCATGTGTGGGCTGCCTTGGCGAGCCATGGGTCAGTCCCACACCGGGAAGGGGTCGTCGTAGCGGGTCCAGGCATGGGGGCCCAGGGCCATTTCTGCATCCGTCAACAGACAGGCGTCCAGCCGCTGGCGCAGGGCCTGCTCATCCATGCCAACGCCGATCAGCACCAGTTCCTGCCGCGCATCGCCCACGCCCTCATGCCAGTGTTTTTGGATCTGCGCGCGTGATTGCGCATCGGTGGGCCAGCGATCCTGGGGCACCGCCGCCCACCAAAACCCTGCCGCCCCATGGCGGGCCACCGCGCCCGCCTGCGACCACGACCCCGCATAGGCCGGGCGGCTAGCAAGCCAGAAGAAGCCCTTGGAGCGCACCACGCCGGGCCATTCGCTCTCTACCCAATCGAAAAAGCGGCGCGGATGGAACGGCACGCGGGCGCGGTAGACAAAGCTAGTGATGCCATAAGCCTCCGTCTCGGGCGTGTGCTCGCCGCGCAGCTCGGCCAGCCAGCCGGGGGCCTTGGAGGCCTGCTCAAAGTCGAACAGGCGGGTATCCAGCACCGAAGCCAACGCCACCTTGCCGAACTGCGACACCTCGATGCGCGCACGCGGGTTCAAGCGGTGCAGGATGGCCATGAGTTGTTCGCGCTGCGCGGCGTCGATCAGGTCCACCTTGTTGAGCACGATCACATCGCAGAACTCGATCTGCTCGATGAGCAGGTCCACCACGGTGCGCTGGTCTTCGTCGCCCAGCGACTCGCCGCGCGACTGCAGGCTGTCGCGCGAGCTGTAGTCCCTGAGGAAGTTGTAAGCATCGACCACGGTGACCATGGTGTCCAGCCGGGCGATGTGCGAGAGGCTTTTGCCGTCCTCGCCCGTGAAAGTGAAGGTTTCGGCCACGGGCAAAGGCTCGGAGATGCCGGTGGACTCGATCACCAGCTGGTCAAACTTGCCCTCTTTGGCCAGGCGCTCCACCTCCAGCAGCAGGTCTTCGCGCAGCGTGCAGCAGATGCAGCCGTTGCTCATTTCCACCAGCTTTTCGTCGGTGCGCGACAGCTCGGCACCGCCCTGGCGCACCAGGTCGGCGTCGATGTTGACCTCGGACATGTCGTTCACGATCACCGCCACGCGGCGGCCCTCGCGGTTGTTCAGGATGTGGTTGAGCAGTGTGGTCTTGCCCGCACCCAGAAAGCCCGAGAGCACGGTGACCGGCAATCGGGCCTGCGGACGTTGTGGGGGGCGGCGTGTTGTGGCGAGTGTCATGGAGTGGGCGCACAGGTTGCCGCTTGCTCCGGTCGCCGTCTGGCCCAGCACGAACAAATGCAACTGTCTTGCGTTAAGCAAGCATAACGCAACTTGATTGCATTTTCAAAAACCTGCCGAGGTACAGGCCCTGCACCGCCCCTGGCGCACGCCGCGCACCGACCTTTCAGTGCGCCAGCAATTGAGCACGCAGACCGCTCAACGCGGGGGATGCGAGCCCGGCGGGCCAGGCAAGACCGGCATCCCACCGTTCCAGACTGCACGGGCTACCTTGACCAGTACCGCGAGTCCAAACCATCCCGACAGCGAAGACAACACCAGTGCCAGGGCAATGAGGCCCGGCCGCAGGCGGCGGTCCACCACCGACTCGGCCGGGTTGCGGGGATTGACCCACACCGGCACGGCTTCGCCCGTGCGCTGCAGGCCCTGCACGCGGCGTCCCAGCTCTTCTTGAAAGCTGCCAATGTTGTCGGGCCGCTCATGAATGGCGGCGCGCTGCCCGGTGTAGGCCACGCCCTCCACCACGTAGCGATAGCGCACCGAAACACTGCGCGTGGTGCCGCCCTTGCTGGATGTGTGGCTTTGCAGCGTGGCCGACTCGACCACTGCCGGCACCGGCTTCCAGGTTTGCATGCGCGCCCAGTCGTACAGCGGCGACGCCACCATGAACAAAAAGATTCCAATGCCTGCTGCAGCGAAAGGCACGGCGAACACGGCCAGCAGCCATACGCCCTTCGGCGGGGCTTCGCGCTTTGGCCCGGTACCTGCTGAGGATGCGGCGCGCTTCACGGCAGACGCAAGTAGGTGGCTTTGGAGGGCACGTCCGCATTCGAGTAATACGGGTCGGGGTCCAGGCTCAGCAAGGTGAACAGGGCGCGGCAGAACCCTGCCCTGCGGGTATGGCAGGCTTGGCGGGTATACGGCATGAATCTCCTCCCTGGCGATGGGTTGTATTGTGGAGGGGCCAGGCCCCCGCAAGCCGCGTGCAGTCCAAAAAGGAGTGGTGTGCGACAAGACCAGGTCATTGGTGAACAAATGGGGCCTTTTTTTGGCCTCTGCGCCTGTCCATCATGCGCAAATAGCTATTATTTTTATAGCAAAATCATAACTCAGCCCTGTGCCTCGCCAGCCGCACAATTCAAAAGCAAGTTTCAGAGTGCACACTGCGCACCCCGTCCCTAGAGTGCATGGCATCGCAATCCATCCCGAGAGCCATCACCATGAATCTCCGCCAAGTCTGCACCGGTGCCCCGAGCGTTCCATTCAGCCCCACCTCCGTCATGCCCGCTCGCGCCACACCGCCCGCCAAAGCCGCACAGGCTGCAGCCACCCAGGCCGATCCGCGCTGGGCGGAGGTACTGGCACGCAGCGCGGCGGCTGACGGCCGCTTCTGGTATTCGGTGCAGAGCACCGGCGTGTACTGCCGCCCCAGTTGCGCCGCCCGCCCACCCCGGCCCGAGAACGTGCGCTTTCACGCCAGCTGCGACGACGCGGAGGCGGCGGGCTTTCGTCCCTGCCAGCGCTGCAAGCCGCGCCAGCCCACGGCGCAATTGCACCATGCCGAATGGGTCACGCAGGCGTGTCGGCTGATCGAAGCCGATGCGGACCAGGGGCGCGCGCCCACGCTCGATGCGCTGGCCACCCGGCTGGGCCTGAGCAGCTCCCACCTGCACCGCATCTTCAAGCAGGCCACGGGCCTCACGCCCAAAGCCTACGCAGCGGCACAGCGGGAGCAGCACGTGCGCCGTTCGCTGGAGCAAACCACCGATTCGGTGACCGATGCCATTTACAGCGCGGGCTACCAGTCCAGCAGCCGCTTTTACGAAAAGTCCACCCAGGTGCTGGGCATGACCCCGACACGCTACCGCGCCGGAGGCACCGCACAACACATTCACTTTGCCGTGGGGCAATGCGCACTGGGCGCCATCCTGGTGGCTCACAGCGGGCGCGGTTTGTGTGCCATCTTGCTCGGGGACGATCCGGAAACCCTGGTGCGCGACCTGCAAGACCGCTTTGCCAAGGCCCAGCTGGTGGGCGGCGATGCACAATTCGAAGCGCTTGTGGCCCAGGTGGTGGCCTTTGTCGAAGCGCCCCGACTAGGCCTGAACCTGCCGCTGGATGTGCAGGGCACGGCCTTCCAGCAGCGCGTGTGGAAGGCGCTGCGCGCCATCCCGCCCGGGCAGACCGCGAGCTATGCCGAGATCGCAGCACGCATCGGTGCCCCCACCGCCACCCGCGCTGTTGCACAGGCCTGTGGCGCCAATGCGCTGGCCGTGGCTATTCCCTGCCACCGGGTCGTGAGGAGCGATGGTGCGCTCTCGGGCTACCGCTGGGGGGTGGAGCGCAAGCAGGCACTGCTGGGGCGCGAGTTGGGCGCTGCCGAGCCCACCAGCCCGCAGGAGAAGGCTGCATGAGCGCCCTGCCCAGCACCACGCTCTCCAGCCCCAGCCCCAGCCTCAGTTCCAGTTCCTGGCTCGATCGCATGGCCGCACTCGACTGGGCACAGGCCACCGACGATCTGCACACCCAGGGCCACGCGGTGTTGCCGCAATTGCTGAGCGCCGAGGAATGCACGGCCCTCGCAGGGTTGTACCGCCACGCGGGCACGCCCCTCTTTCGCAGCCGTGTCGTCATGCAGCGCCATGGCTTTGGCCAGGGCGAGTACCAGTATTTCAGCTACCCGCTGCCCGAAGTGGTGGCCGGTCTGCGCGACGCGCTCTACCCCCACCTGCAGCCTATCGCCAACCAATGGAATGCGGCCATGGGCATGGATGTGCGCTACCCGGCCCAGCACGCCGACTTCATTGCCCGCTGCCATACCGCAGGCCAGCTGCGCCCCACGCCGCTGCTGCTGCAGTACGCGCCGGGCGACTACAACTGCCTGCACCAGGACCTGTATGGCGAGCATGTGTTCCCACTGCAGGTGGCGATTCTGCTGTCGGAACCCGGCAGCGACTTCACGGGTGGCGAGTTCGTGCTGACCGAGCAGCGCCCCCGCATGCAATCGCGCGCCGAGGTAGTGCCGCTGCGGCGCGGCGACGCCGTTGCGTTTGCCGTGCACCACCGCCCGGTGCAGGGCACACGCGGCACCTACCGCGTCAACCTGCGCCACGGCGTGAGCCGCGTGCGGTCGGGCCAGCGGCACACGGTGGGCATCATTTTTCATGATGCTCAATAGGCGACGATGAACCTCTGCCTGTTTGACGACCTGCCCGCCACACCCCAGCCCCCCGAATGGCTGGAGCCCGGCGCCGTGGTGCTGCGCGGCTTTGCCTTGCCGCAGGCGGCCGAACTGCTGCAGGCCGTGGATGCCATCACGGCCCAGGCGCCGTTTCGGCACCTCATCACCCCTGGCGGGCTGCGCATGTCGGTGGCCATGACCAACTGCGGCGCGCTGGGCTGGATCAGCGACCGCAGCGGCTATCGCTATGGCCCTACCGACCCGACCACCGGGCTGCCCTGGCCACCCATGCCTGCAGTGTTTCGCCAACTGGCCCGTGACGCGGCAGAGGCTGCGGGCTACCCTGGGTTTGCGCCCGACGCCTGCCTCATCAACCGCTATGCACCCGGCACGCGGCTGTCACTGCACCAGGACCGCGACGAAGGCAACTACGAGCACCCCATCGTGTCGGTGTCCCTGGGCGTTCCGGCCGTCTTCCTGTGGGGCGGCGCACAACGCGCCGACAAGGCCCGGCGTGTGGGCCTGGTGCATGGCGACGTGGTGGTGTGGGGTGGCCCGGCGCGGCTGCGGTTTCACGGGGTCTTGCCCTTGGCACATGCCAGCCATGTGATGACCGGCGCGCTGCGTATCAACCTCACGTTTCGCAAGGCGTGCTGACAGTGGCCCTGGCCTTGGTCAACGAATGGGGTAACCCGTGGCGCTGCCGATGGACGCAAGCATCCGGTCCGCATCCTTGCGCCCCTGCAGGTCCTGCGCCACGGTGATCTTTTTGCCGCTGCGCAGCTCGGCCTCGATGCGGTAGTACACATCGCGACGGCTATTGCTTTCTACGCTGTAGCTCTCCACCACACGCAGCCGGGCGATTTCGGGGCCAGGCACCTGGTGCCATAGCAGCATCAAGCCCAACAGACGCCGTTCGGTGCGCAGGCCCTCGTGGTCGATCTGCACGCGCAGGCTGTTGGCCAGCGCATAAAACGCCGCCACCAGCACCGCGCCCCCGACTCCGCCAAAGCCCAGACGCATAAGCCAGGGCACCATGTCGGACCGGGCCTCCTGCTCCCACGGCACCAGCACGCCCACAGCCAGAAACAGCGCTCCCACCAGGCCCAGCCCCAGCTTGAGGCCCCACCACCGCCCGGCTGGGAAGTGCATCTGCACCCCACCGGGGATTCTTTCGAGCTTGCCCGGCAAGCCCGCTGCAACGGCTTTGCTCGCCTGCTGGTTGAGCGGCTTGAATGGCTTGAGTGGCTTGCCACCACGCAGCACAAACACCAGAAGGCCCACGCCCGCACCGCCAAACACCACCACAAACACCATCTTGAAGGCCAGCAGCCCGGGCCGCAGGCTGCGGTCGATCACGGCTTCGGACGGATGTGAAGGGTTGAACCAGGCCTGCACCGGCTGCCCGGCGCTCAGCGCCTGCTCCAGCCGCTCGCCCAGCACCTCCTGAAAGTTGCCCACGTTGTCGCCACCGCCGCTGATGGCCACGCGTTCGCCCTCGTACACCTGGCCCGCCACGGTGTAGCGGTAGCGCGCCGTGACGTTGTAGGAGGTGGATTTACTGCTGCGGCTGCTGTTCAGGCTCGCGGCCAGCAGCGTGGCATTGACCGGCTGCCAGAACTGCATGCGCGACCAGTCGTACAGCGTGGGCAACACGCTCAGCAGCAGCATGCCCACGCCCACGGCGGCAAAGGGCAGGGCAAACAAGCCCACTACCCACGCGCTGGGCTGCTTCTTGGCTGGTTTTTCCATCAGTATCTCCCGCACCGCACTGCGGCGGCTCGGGTGATTTTGCGGGCAAAGCCGGTTTTATGACCACGCTCCTGAAAGCACATCGTCTATCTGTGCCAGACGCTTCAACGCTCGATCACGTCGTTGTTGCTGCCATTGCGCGAGATGCGTGACTTGAACCCCACGGGCACATAAACGGTGTTGCCGCTGCCGTCCAGCTCGATGCGCTCCACGGTGGCGGTCTTGAGCACAAAAATGCGGTTGTTCATGCCCGCCACGATCAGCCGCGCCACGGTGTTGCCTGCGGCCACCGTCACGTCGTTGCGCGCGCCGGTCACCTCCAGGTCGTAGATGCCGGTCTTGTCGATGGTCTTGTCCATGCTGATGCCGTCCACGGTGACCACATGCCCGTCGTCCGACGTGCCGCCGCAGGCCGAAAGCATGGACATGAACAAGGCGCACACCAGGTTGCGCGGCGAAAACAGGGTGATGGCGTTTTGCAGATTCATAGGTAAACCCCACAGTCAAAGGTAAAAGAAACAAAGAAGCCCCCAGTCTGCAAAGACCTGCATGAAGCCACCATGAAGCCGCCGCCATTGCAGGCGCCATTGCGGGCGCCCCAGATGAAGCTTTCATGAACACCCGCTGCGCACGCCCCCCCCC
>NZ_QAIH01000227.1 GCF_003060895.1 Acidovorax sp. HMWF029
CCGATGCTCGGGGTGCTGTAGTGCTGGGCACCGTCCAGGTCAAAGGGCTGGTTCAGGCTGGCCAGGAGTTTCTCGGCAACGGTTTCTGCCTGGGTGGCAGCACTTTGCAGCTCGGGCGCCAGGGCTTCGAGCATGACAACAAATTCGTCGCCACCGAAACGGGCCACGGTGTCCGCCTCGCGCACGCTGCGCACCAGACGGGCGGCCACTTGCGACAACAGCTGGTCGCCCATGTCGTGGCCCAAGGTGTCATTGAGGTCCTTGAAGTTATCGAGGTCGATGAACAGCAGGGCGCCCAGGCTTTTGGTGCGCTGGCAGGCGGCGATGGAGCGCTGCAGGCGATCGAGCAGCAGGCGCCGGTTGGGCAGGCCCGTGAGCGCGTCGTAGAAGGCCAGGCGTTCGATTTCCTGCTCTGCGCGCTTGCGGTCCGTGATGTCACGGCACACACCCAGCACGCCCGTCACGCGGCCGTGCAGGTCGCGGATCGGGGTCTTGATGGTCTCGAACTGGCCCTGGTAGCCATCCTCCGCAAAGGTGAGCGTTTCCTCATACACCAGCGGCTGCCAGGCCTGCATGGCGCGCTGGTCGTACTTGCGAAAGCGCTCAGCCTCGGCGGGCGTGGTCAGGTCGTAGTCATTGCAGCCCACCACATCGCGTTCGGGCCGGCCCGCAAAACGCTCGAAAACGGGGTTGACCGACAGGTAGACGCCCTCGGCATCCTTGAGAAACACCATGTCGGGCATGGCGTTGACCACGCGGGCCAGGTGCGCCTTCTGGTGCGCCAGTTCCTGCTCGATGCGCTTGAGCGCCGTGAGGTCGTAGGCGAACAGCACCACGGCCGATGTGCCCTGCCCTGCAACGGCCTCGGGCGCAATCGTGGTGTGGCGGTACTGCATGCCATCGGGCCCGTCGATGCGGTTTTCAAACACCGCCGTCTCGCCCGCAAAGGCCTTGTCGAAGTGAGGCTGCATGCGCACGAAGACCTCGGGCGCGATCACCTCCTGCAACAGCCGGCCCTGCAAGTCCTGAGGCGCCTTGTAGAGCCAGCGCGCCTGCTGCTCGTTGACATAAAGAACTCGCAGGTCGCGGTCGAGCCGGGCCACTCCGCCCGGCACCAGGCGCAGCATATTGGCCATCAGCGCATCCTTGGCATGCACAGCCTCGGCCGCCTGGTGGTGGGCGGTGATGTCGGTCTGCACGCCATCCCAGAGCACGCGGCCTCCATCCAATCGGCGCGGAGACGAACTCAGGTGCATCCAGCGCACCTGCCCATCCGTGCGGCGCACCCGAAACACTGCCTCCAAACTTGTCATGGACAAGAAAGAATGCCGCTCTGCAGCGCGCAGGCTATCAATGTCTTCGTCCAGGATCTGCCGGTAAAGCACACCAGGGTCGGCCAACACTTCGTGCACGCGCACGCCGTTGAGGCGCTCGATGGCGTCGCCCATGTGTACAAAATGCACGCGGCCGTCGGGTTCGCGCACCACCTGGAACAACACGCTGTGGGGCAGATTGCGGCCCAGCAGCGACAGGCGGCCTTCGCTCTCGCGCAGGCGGCTCTCGGCCGTCTGGATGCGGGCAAAGGGTCGACGGATACCAGCATCAAACACCGCCTGATACAGCAGCGCGTAGGCCACCACCCGCAAGCCATGGGCCAATGGCCCACCGATGGGGGAATGCCCGCCCAGGACCCCCACCGTGATTTCGCCACACACAAACGCCACGGCTGCCCAAGCTAGCAGGCGACTGCGGGGCTGGTTGTCGCCTTCTTGGTCATCGGCGCCAACACGGCGATACAGCACCCCGGCAATCACGGCCAGCGCCAGTGCCAAGCCCACCGCCAGCACCTGGCGCAGCACGCCACCAGCGGTCTGGGCAAACCAGCCCGGCAGGGGGCCCATGGCTGACCCAACCACCACCAAGGTGATGCATCCCGAAACTGCCAGCCAGGCACGGGGTGCCCCTGGCGCAGCCAACCGCGTGGCCATGAGCCCCAGAGTGACCACCTCGGCAATGCGCGCCCAGCTGCTGAGCCACATGGAGATATGGGCGCTACCCACCGGCATGTGCACCGGGCCGGAATGCACCAGTACGC
>NZ_QAIH01000228.1:0-5437 GCF_003060895.1 Acidovorax sp. HMWF029
GCTGGGGCCCACCCGTTGGGAGGCGCCCGCACAGTCGTTGCCCGCAAAGATCAGAACGCCTTCGTAGTAGTCCAGCGTGGCCTGCCCGGTGGTGTGCGCCCGCAGCGTCTTCTTGAACGACTGCGCCCCCACCGTGATGCAGCCCTTTTGCACCCAGTCGCCCTCCAGCGCGCTGTTGGCGACCACCGGCGCCATGCCCCCCGATCCGCCACCCCATCCCCCATCAGACAGGGCCACATCGCCGCCGCCACCGCTGCGCCCGCTGCAAGCCCCCAGAGGCAAGGTAAGCCCCAGGGCCAAGGTGATAAGGGCCGCAGGCACTACGGCCAACCGCTGCAAAGAGGGAAAAGAAGGAGGCAATGGGCACAACGCAGTCATACACGGCTCCTTGGTGAATGGGAAAAAAAGGAGAAAGAAAAAAAAGCAGGCGCGCAGCAGCCCGCCACCGGCCCAGCCCTTCGGGCCCGGCCGTGGTCACGGTCTGTCTAGAAAAAAGAGGAGAGAGGGCGCTCAGCCCGGCTTGCGGGCCACGATGAAGACCCGGATGTCCTTGCCCCGGGTGCCGTGGCGCTCGACGCTGACAACCTCAAGCCCCCGCCGCACCAGGGCCGACCGCAGGTGCTGCGCGTCGAAGCACAGCACCTGCGGTGCCTTGCCGATGGCCTGCATCAAGGGCAGCGCCAGGCGGGGTATAAGGGGATTCATCTCGTTGATGCACGGCGTCTTGGAGATCAGCAGACCGCCGGGACGCAGGGCCTGCACCAGCAACTCGAGTGCGTGGTCCAGGTCGTCCACCAGGTGCAGCATGCTGAAGGCCAGCACCACGTCGTAGGTGCCCTGCCCCAGCCCCGGTGCGTCGGCATCGGCCACCGCAAAGCCCAGCTGCGGCACGGGCTGGGCGGCCAGCCGCTGCCGGGCAATGGCAATCATCCCCGGCGCGACATCGGTGGCCAGCATGCGCCCGGTGAACGGTGCCAGGCGCATGGCCGTGCTGCCCGTGCCGCAACCGACTTCGAGCACATGGGCATCGGGGGGCAGCAGTGCCTGTACACGTTGCAGCGTGGCCTCGTAGCCCGCCATGTCGGCAATGGGCTCGGCGGCGTACTTGGGCGCTATGCGGTCCCAAAAGCGGGCCTTGCGGGCCACGGGAGCTGCATCTGCCCCGGCGTGTGGCGTGGCTTGGAGGGCCGGAGCGGTGAAGGGCATGGGCATGGGCAGGCGGCGCATCGGGCGTTGAGTGGTACCGGAATGCTATCCATGCAAAACCCCGCAGGGAACGGCCTTTATTGCAGTGAACATATACATTTACGCATGGACAACCTCGACTGGAACCAGCTCAAGGCGTTTCTGGAGACCGCAGAAACCGGATCGCTCTCGGCCGCCGCCCGCAAACTGGGCCTGACCCAGCCCACGCTGAGCCGCCAGGTGGCCGCCATCGAACAACACATGGGCGTGACCCTGTTCGAGCGTGTGGGCAAGGCCATGGTGCTCACCCCCACCGGGCTCGACCTGCTGGAACACGCGCGTGCCATGGGCGCGGCCGCCGAGGCCCTGGGCCTGGCGGCCACGGGCCGGTCTGAGGCGGTGGGCGGTGTGGTGTCGGTGTCGGCCACCGACGCCGTGGCCGCCTACCTGCTGCCGCCCATCGTGCAGCGCCTGCGCGCGCAGGAGCCAGGCATTGCCGTCGAGGTGATCTCGTCCAACGCGCTGAGCGACCTGCTGCGCCGCGAGGCCGACATTGCCATTCGCCACGTCAAGCCCGAGCAGCCAGACCTGATCGCCCGCCTTATCGGTGAGGCCACCGCCCACTTCTATGCTTCCGAAGGCTGGGTGAAGACCTACGGCCACCCGCGCACCGCGCAGGACGCAACGCAGGTGCCGTTCGTGGGCTCGGACCGCGCGGGCCGGTATCTGGCGTACCTGCGCCAGCACGGGCTGCACTTGAGTGAAGACAACTTCAGCTGCTACTCCGACCACACCGTGGCGCACTGGGTGCTGGTGTGCCAGGGCATGGGCATCGGCGCCATGATGGACAACATCGCGCGCCACACCCCAGGCGTTGTCCGCGTGCTGGACGACCTGCCGCCAGTGCGCTTCCCCATCTGGCTGGTGTCGCACCGCGAGCTGCGCACCTCGCGGCGGATTCGGGTGGTGTTTGAGGCGCTGGCGGAGGGCTTGCAAGCCGAGGGCTGAGGACCGCTGACGCAGAGCAATCGCCGAAGGCTTTCTTTGAGCCTTGGCCGTGCGTTGGTGCGCTGCGATGAACCGAGCCGCCTGATCCAGCGAAGCCAGCGCCTCATCCAGCACGGGCGCAAAGAGCTGCCAGCAATGCACCATGCCGTCCCAAGCGGTGCAATCCGTCTCCACACCCGCCGCCTTCATTTGCAAGGTGGCCTGGACCTGCCGTACGGCCACCCGCAGCATTTCGCCCACCTTATCCGTCGTCGAACAGCCAACTTCTGTGCCACTGAACAAGCCAGACGTGGCTGGATGGACTGCGCTTGGATGCTGGCGTGTTTTCGGAATATTCAAAACATATACAATACAAATACGTTTCGTATATATCACACCCCATGGGCATAGTCAAAATTTCCGACCAGATGCACGAAAACCTGCGTCTGGCCAGCACGGCGCTGAGCCGTTCCATCAACTCCCAGGCCGAGCACTGGATGCGCGTGGGCATGCTGGCCGAGATGTACCCCGACCTGGACCACCGCGAGATTTGCCAGATGCTGGTGCGGGCCGAGTTGGCGGGTGGGCTGGATGTGGCGCTGGCGGCGCGGGGTGAGCTGGACAGCAAGCCTGCAACCCCGGCAACGGGCGTTGCCCCTGCCGCACGCACCAGAAAGCAGCCGCACTGATGGCCCGCGCTGACCGTGGGGTGCCGATCCGCTCGGCCGAAGAACTGGTGATGGCGCGGCGCGCGGCGCAGCTGGCGGCCGAGGTGCTGGCGATGATCGAGCCGCATGTGGTGCCGGGCGTGACCACCGACGCGCTGGACCGCCTGTGCCACGACCACATCGTGAACGTGCAGGGCGCGCGGCCTGCCAATGTGGGCTACCTGGGCTACCCCAAGACGGTGCTGACCTCGGTGAACCATGTGGTATGCCACGGCATCCCCTCGCCCCAGCAGACGCTGAAGAAGGGCGACATCGTGAACATCGATGTGGCGGTGGAAAAAGACGGCTGGTATGGCGACACCAGCCGCATGTTCTGCGTGGGCACGCCCAGCGTGCTGGCCCAGCGGCTGGTGGGCACCACGTACGAGGCGCTGTGCGCGGGCATCCGCACCGTAAAGCCCGGTGCCACGCTAGGCGACGTGGGCCACGCGATTGCCACCGTGGCGCAGCGCGAGAATTTCAGCGTGGTGCGCGAGTACTGCGGCCACGGCATTGGCACCGTGTACCACGACGAGCCGCAGGTGCTGCACTACGGGCGGCGCGGCCAGGGCCTGCGGTTGGAGTCGGGCATGGTCTTTACCATCGAGCCCATGCTGAACGCAGGCCAGCGCGAAACCAAGGAGCTGGCCGATGGCTGGACGGTGGTGACCCAGGACCGCTCGCTCTCCGCCCAGTGGGAGCACATGGTGGCGGTGACGGACAGCGGCTATGAGGTGCTGACGGCGTGGCCTGGGGGCACGGGCAGCTACCCAGCGATTTAGCACCAATGGGGGCTGCGCGAGGGGGTCACCCCATCAGCCGCGCGGCAGCTCCAGCCGGGCCCAGGCGGCCATCACATCGAGCTGCTTCTTGATCCAGTCGGCAGACATCATGTTGGCGCCCCAGTGGTGGATACGCGCCACGCCCTCCCCCATGTTCCACAGGTGCCGCAACTGCAGGAACAAGGGCAAGGCGGTGAGGTCGGCATCGGTGACATGGCCGCCCCCGGCGCGGTAACCCGCTAGGTACTGGTGCCAGCGCTGGAGCAAGGCTTCGTCGGGCTCCATGGGGGCCTTGCGCGGCAAATTCGACCAGAGCCACACACACAGGTCATAAGCTAGGAACCCCGGCCCTGCGTCGTCAAAGTCGAAGAACGCGGCGCGTTGCACACCCTCGGCATCGGTGTACACATGGTTGTTGAAGCCATGCGTGTCGCCGTGGCACATCACGCGGGTCAGGGTGCCCTCCACATTTGCCAGCTCGCTCAGAAGGCGCTCAATCAGTTGCCGGTAGGCATCGAGCACGGCGGGGTCAAGCTCGGGATGGGCGGCAAGGTAGCCTAGCGTGCGGCCTGCAAGGTGGTGGCCGTCCAGCACATAGCAGCTTGCGGGGCCTGCATAGCTTTGCGCGGCGCGGTGAATCTGGGCCAGCGTGGCGCCGGTCAGGTGCAATTCTTCGGGCGTATCGGGCACAGCGCCATCGCAGTGGCGGAAGAGGACTAGCGCACGCGGGCCCTCGGGGAACGGCAGGGTAATGTTGGTTGCTCCGTTTACGGCCAGCACCGGCGTGACCACGCCCACGCCCTGTGCGTGCAGGTGGGCCAGCAGCGCAACTTCAAAATCCACATTGAACGCGCCGCGTGGCCGAATGGCACAAAGCCGCGCCACGTAGCGGCTGCCATCCGAGGACCGCACGGCGTAGTTGTCGTTGAGGTTGCGGCGGATCAGGTAGCACTGCTGCACCGGCAGGCCGTAGTGCCGCGCCACCCAATCACTCACGGCAGAGGCAGCGGCTGTGGTGTGGGAGGCGACCAGATTGAGGTCGTGAGAAGGGGAGGAACGCATGCGGCATTCTCCATGGATGCAGCATGAAACACCCGTGCGGCGTGGTTCGATGGGGTTGCGCCAAGCATTTCTTGCTGAACCACCGAGGCTGGTGCAAGCGGGAAAACAGCCACGTCACAAAAATATGACCCAAAAGGGCTGCCACCGCGCGCTGGTATTGCACCATCGGTATCAAAATCATAGCAAACCGCACCGCCATCACCACGGCAGCTTGTCGCCGCTGTAGGCGTAAAAGCCCCCCGTTTCTTCCACCGGCACCCCATCCAGCACCCGCAACATGTCGCCCGCCGCTTCCGCTGCCGGGCGGCCAATTTCTGCGCCGTTGAACGGGGCCGACAAGGCTGAATTGACGGTGCCCGGGTGCAACGCCACCAGCACGGCTTGGGGGTGGGTGCGAGCCACTTCGATGGCCGCAGTTTTGACCAGCATGTTGAGCGCGGCTTTGCTGGCGCGGTAGCTGTACCAGCCGCCCAGGCGGTTGTCGCCAATGCTGCCCACCTTGGCCGAGAGCACTGCCAGCAGGCAGCGCCCCTGCTTGGGCAGCAGCGGCGCAAAGTGGGCCAGCACCAGCGCGGGGCCGAAGGTGTTGGTGCGGAAGGTGGCTTCCATCTGCGCGTAGTGAAGTTGGCCCAGGCGCTTTTCGGGCATGCCGTGGGGGCCGTGCAGCAGGCCTGCGGCGTGGATGATGCAGTGCCACGGGCCCTGGGCCTTGAG
>NZ_QAIH01000228.1:5450-14605 GCF_003060895.1 Acidovorax sp. HMWF029
TGGTGGCTTCGTCGTCCAAGTCCACCGCTGGACTGGTGTGGCGGCCCAGGCCCACGGCAAGGGCGCAGCGCGGGTCGGACTGCAGGTGGGCGAGGAAGGCACTGCCGATAGCGCCGGTGGAGCCGATGACGAGGGCGCGGTAGCCGTCGGGCAGGGATTGCAGGGATGGGGTGGACATGGGCGAAACCTCTCTGGGTCAATGTCTGTATTCAAACAACCACCGTTCGGGCTGAACCTGTCGAAGCCGAGGCGCGGGGGTGGCCTTCGACGGGCTCAGGCTGAACGGGTGGGGGGTGGCGGTGCGGCCCTTCGACGGACTCAGGGCGAACGGATGGGCTGTGGACGGGGGTACTTTGGCATCTTCTCCCCGGTTCGGGCGGAGCTGATAGAAGCCTGAGCACCACCACCCACCGTTCGGGCTGAGCCTGTCGAAGCCGGGGCGCGGGGGTGGCCTTCGACAGACTCAGGCTGAACGGGCGGGGTGGCGGTGAAGCCCTTCGACGGGCTCGGGGCGAACGGAAGAATGAAGACGGCGCGCATGGTGGGCAGCGGCTACAGCGCATCCAGCCGCGTGCGCAGGTCGGCCGCATGCTCACGCAGCGCATCCAGCTGCGGGCCCTGCATCTTTTGCAACTGGCGGTACACCATACCCAGGCGGAAGTTGTTGCCCAGCGTGCTTTCGTTGCGCGCAAAAAAGTCCCAGTACAGCGCGTTGTACGGGCAGGCGCGCTCGCCCACCTTTTGCTTTTTATCGTAGTGGCAGCCGCTGCAGTAGTCGCTCATTCGGTCGATGTAGGCGGCGCTGCTCACATAGGGTTTGGTGGCCAGCAGGCCGCCGTCGGCAAACTGGCTCATTCCCACGGTGTTGGGCACTTCCACCCATTCAAAGGCGTCGATGTACACACCCAGGTACCAGCGGTGTACGGCGGCAGGGTCGAGCCCCGCCAGCAGCGCAAAGTTGCCGATGACCATGAGGCGCTGGATGTGGTGGGCGTATGCATGCTCCAGCGACTGGCCCACGGCGTGCTGCATGCAGCGCATACGGGTTTGGCCCGTCCAGAACCACTCCGGCAGCGGCGTGCTGTGGCCCAGGGCGTTGCGCTCGTCGTAGCCGGGCATGTGGGCCCAGTAAATACCGCGCACATATTCGCGCCAACCCAATATCTGGCGGATAAAGCCCTCCACGGCTGGCAGGGGCGCAGTGCCTGCGTGGTAGGCGGCCTCAGCGCGTTGCACCACCTCGTGCGGGCGCAGCATTTTGGTGTTGAGCGCGAACGACAGCAGGGAGTGAAAGAGCCTGCTGCTGCGCGTACTCATGGCGTCTTCATACGCGCCAAAGTCGGGCAACGTGGTGGCAATGAAGTGGTCGAGCCAGGCCAGTGCCTCGGCCCGGTTCAGCGGCCAGCGCAGTGCCTCTGCCTGCGGGTTGCCAAAGCCTTGTACGCCTGCGGCCTGGATGGTGGCCCACAGCGAGCTGTGGTCGTGCGTGGGGCGGGCGTCTGGCGGCAATGCAGGGGTGCCAGGCCAGGGCTTGCGGTTGTCGTGGTCGAAGTTCCATTGCCCGCCTTCGGGCTCGCCCGCTGCGTCGATCAGCACGCTGTGGCGCTGGCGCATGCGGCGGTAGAAGTGTTCCATCAGCCACTGCTTGCGCCCCTTGAAGACCTCGGCCATTTCGGTGCGGGTGGTGTAGAAGTGCTCGCTGCTGACGGCCTGCACGGCAAAGGGCTGCTCTGCACCCCAGGTGCGCATTTGCTCGTCCAGCCGCCATTCGTCGGGGTGCTGATATTGCAGCGTCTGCGCGCCGTAGTGGGCCATGAGGGCAGCCAGGTTGTCGGGCATCGACTGGCGGTTGCTGGCATCGTCCATCGCCACGTAGCGCACACGGTGCCCGGCTTCGCGCAGGTGGCGGGCCAGGTCGCGCATGGCGGCGAAGATGGCGAGGATTTTTTGCGCGTGGTGCAGCACGTAGTCGGTCTCTTGCCGCACTTCCATCAGCACGTAGACCACGCCTTGGTCTTGCGTGGCAAACCAGGAATGCGCGGGGTTGAGCTGGTCGCCCAGCAGCAGGCGCAGGGTGTGGGCGCCCTGTGGGGTGAGGGGTTCTGGCGTGCTCATAACGTGCCCCACATGCGGCGGTAGCTGCCGTCGGCATCGTGGTCTTGCGCCTGCTTGATGGGGTTGAAGCGGCGGCCTCCGCGCGGGTCGGTGCCGCGCCCGGCGATGTAGAGCCAGTTGGCCTGGTTGCTGTACACGTCGTAGTCCACCAATTGGGATTCAAACCACGCTGCGCCTGCGCGCCAGTCGCCCCGCAGGTCGTAGATGAGGTAACTGGCCACCACCTGGCGCAGGCGGTTGCTGAGGTAGCCGGTGGCCGCCAGTTCACGCATTGCGGCATCGACCAAGGGCTGGCCGGTATCGCCCCGGCACCAGCGATCAAAACGGCTGGGGTCATGGGGCGTGAGAGGCTGATCTGATGCTTCTGCGCACTCCCCTGCCCGTTCACGCTGAGCCTGTCGAAGCGCGGCGCAAGGCCTCGACAGGCTCAGCCCGAACGGTTCTGTGGTGGAGGATGCAGGGGAAGATGACAGCCCGCGTGCCCGGTACAGCGCCGCGCCGTATTGCAGGTGCAGCAGCCGAAAGTAGTCGCGCCACAGCAGCTCAAACCACAACCAATAGGTGCCATCGTTGGCACCGTGGTCGCGCTCAAAGGTTTTCAAGTCGGCATAAATCTGGCGCGGAGACAGCGCACCCGTGGCCAACCAGGGCGAGAACTTGCTGGAGTAGTCCAGCCCCGTGAGCCCGTTGCGTGTGTCCTTGTAGCTGTGGGGCAGCTTGCGGGCCAGGTACTGGGCCAGGTGGCCTAGTGCGGCGGCCTCACTGCCATCACAGCCAGGCGTTCCGTAGGGGAAGGATGAACGGGCATCGCTGCCCTGGGGCGATGCGGCTTGCTGGACGCTGGCGGCGCCCTGCTCTGCGCCCACGGCCTGCAGCACGGGCGCGGGTACATCGGGCGGTGCCAGCAGCCGGGCGGGTGCAGGCAGTGGCACAGCGGGGGTGATGCCTGCGCGCTCCACCTTTTGGCGAAAGCTGGTGAACACGCCCGGCAACTGGTCCACAGGCCACGGCATGCGTGCCGGGGGCAGCAGGCTGCTGTGCCACACGGTGCGCACCTGCAGGCCTGCTGCGCGCAGTGCGACGACCTCAGCCTGCTCGTAGGGGGCGGCAATGTCTTCGCACACCACGGTGGTGGCCCCCACAGCCTGGGCCAGTTGCAGCAAGGCCGTGGCGGGTGGGGCCTGGCAAACCAACAGCGGGTTGCCCAGTGCGCTCATTGACCCCTGCAACCCGCGCAGTGCGGCGGCGGTGAAGGCCCGGCGGTGTGCGCCCACGCGGGCAAAGCCCCAGGGCGTGCGTTCATCGGGAGCAGGCAGGCACACCACGGGCAGCAAATGTGTGGCACCGCTGGTGAGCGCTGCGCGCAGCGCGGGTTGGTCGTGCAGGCGCAGGTCGCTGCGGAACCAGAACAGCACGATGCTCATGCGTTGCCCTCCCCTGCCAAGCCTTGCGAAGTGCCGCTGCGCTTGCGCTCGCTGCGGCAGCGGTCGGAGCAGTACTTCACCTCGTCCCACACCTTCTCCCACTTCTTGCGCCAAGCAAAGGGCAGGCCGCAGTGTTGGCAGGTTTTTTGCGGCAGGTCTGACTTTTTACGCATGCGCATGGTGGACCTGTGGGTTGGTTACGCAGGCCTCAACACCTGCTGCGCCAGCGCACGCCCGCTGAGCCACGCGCCCTCCACCTTGCCGCCGTGGAGCCAGTCGCCACACAGGCCCAAACGCAACTGCGCATCCCACCAGCTGCCCTGCGTGAGCGCGGGCTCGGTGTCGGCATAGCGCCAGCGGTGGGCAGTGGCCGCCAGAGGCGCAGGGCCACCCAGGGCAGCAAAGGCAGCCAGCAATGCGGTCATGACCGACTCGGCGCTGTCTTCGATGTGGGCTTCGCTCCATTCAGGGCTGGCGTGCAGCAGCCAGGTTTCTTGCCCTGAGCGGCCGGGTTTGCTGCTGTCGCGCGCCACCCAGCGCAAGGGGCCGGCGTTGATGAACGCACCCTCCCACGGAAGGGCCACGGGGCTTGCGTAGCGCAGCATCAAGGCCCAGCTGCCACGCATGCGTGCGCTGGCAGCCATGGCGGCGCCTGCGGGGGCCACGGGGGCTAGCAAGGGCGCGGCCTGCGGGGCGGGCACGGCCAGCAGCACGGCGCTGTAACGAGGGCTGTGCAGGCCATGTTCTGCCGAGGTGATGGACCAGCCGGCCTCGGTGTGGTCCAGCCGCTGTATGGTGGTTTGCCACTGCGCCAGCGCAGGCTCGCCCAGGTGCTGCACCAGCCAGGCGGCGGGCGACGTCATGCGCGGCGTGCCCACAAATCGCTCCAGCGGTGTCGCTGAGGCGGACCAGGCGTTGCCGTCAAAGCTGGCCAGCCGGGCATTCCACAACGCAGCCACACCAGCCTGTTGCCAGCGGGCCACCTCCGCGCGGAAGGCCGGGTCGCGGGCAGTGAAATACTGGGCGCCGTGGTCGCACTGCCAGGGGCCGCTTTCATCTTCGGCGCGGCGGGTGCTCATACGGCCAGACGGGCCACGGGATTTGTCGAACACATGCACCGTGTGCCCCGCCTGCAGCAGCGCCTGTGCGCACGACAAGCCTGCCAGGCCTGCACCAACAACGGCGATGGGCAAAGGGGTCGCGGTGCTGATCATGGCTGAGGGTCTGTGCGTTCGTGGGTCACCCAGATCAACGCTTGGGTGTCGATGCCCAGCGCGCTGGCGCGGGCGATGAGCTGCTCGCGCACACCGGGGGGCAGTTGCTTGGTGCGCGACAGGATCCAGCAGTAACTGCGGTCCGGCCCCACCACCAGCGCCCACTGGTAGTTGGCATCCAGCGCGGCCACGTGGTAGCCGCCGTAAAAGGGGCCAAAGAACGACACCTTGAGCGAGGCGGTGTTGGCATCGCCCATGAACAGCGCCTTGCCTTCCGCCTGGCGCCAGTCGTTTTTGCCGGTGTCAAAGCCCCGGTTGAGCACGCGCACGCTGCCGTCCGCCTGGCGCTGGTAGGTGGCGCTCACGTCCGTCATGCCACGTTCAAACGAATGGTCCAGGCGGGCGACTTCGTACCAGCGGCCCTCGTAGCGGGCCAGGTCAAACGGTGTGACGGGGGTGATGCCCTCGGGCGGGCGGGTGGAAGAGCAGCCACTCAAGGCGAGCAACGCTACAGCAAGCCCCAACCAGGCCCAACGGCGAAAGCAGGATAGAAATATGGACATAAATTACCAACTAGTCACAAAACAAACCAAATGGTAATTTACCACTGCCGCCATGACTGTGCCGAAATTCGGCGCAGACCCGGCGCAAGCGGCCGCCATGCCTGCCCCGTAAACTCGGGCCATGACTTTTCAAATCACCGTTTACTCCAAATCCGCCTGCCCCCAATGCGATTCGGCCAAGAAGCTGCTGCAGTCGCGCTCCCTGCCTTTTGAGGAAATCAAGATCGACGA
Organism: Acidovorax sp. HMWF029; assembly: GCF_003060895.1. Lineage (GTDB taxonomy): Bacteria > Pseudomonadota > Gammaproteobacteria > Burkholderiales > Burkholderiaceae_C > Acidovorax. The sequence continues at coordinate 10,998 of NZ_QAIH01000228.1, forward strand.
CGAGGCCGAGCGCCTGGCGTTTTATGCCAAGTGCGGGCCTTCGGTGCGGCAGATGCCGCAGATCTTCATCAACAACCAGCGCGTGGGCGGGCTGGCGGGGCTGCAGGCTGCGCTGGCGCAAATCGGCCAGTGATACCGGCTTTGGCTAGGGATGTCCTGCATAACTCCCTGCGGTCGGTGATAGCGCGGCCTGGGGCAGTCTGCTGCGTTGCTTTTCTTGTCAATAGCCTGGCTTTGGGCTGCCAAAAGACGCCTTGCGGCCTGTCCCGATCCGCACTACCACCGACTCGCGAGGGGTATGCAGGACATCCCTAGCGGTACTTGGCAGCGGTGATGAACTCGCTGAAGGTTTCGCACCACACGATCACGGTGTTGAACTTCGCCGGGTCCACACCTTGCGGTACCGGGACGATGAAGTTGTTGAATGTCTTCACATCCCCCACGCGGAGCATTTTTGGCTTCAGGCGCATGAAGTCAGCCTCGGTTTCCACAAACTCTGGCGACAGATACAGCTTGTAGTCCGGCCCGGGTGCCAGCCTGCCCAGCAGGCTGATGGCCTGCGGGCTGATGGACACGGCGCCCTCGCCCCAGTGCAGGGCATCGCTGTCTTTCAGGTCACGGCGGAAGGTAGCGGTCCATTGGGCTGCAGGCAGGCCAGACTGGATCTCCTGCTGCGTGGGGGCCTCCGGCGCAATCACGATGGGCAGCGCATACACCCCTAGCGCAAAGCCGATGGCGAGAGTGGCCAGGTGCGAGGCGATGAGCAAAAGGGACTTCAGGAGTTTCATGGCGAGGGTCTGAAGGAATTGCGCCAATGTAACCCCAGTGCTTGCCTCCCGGCTTAGCCCGATTCGCGTCAAGCCGCCTTTGCCAGAAACCCGTCCACCAGCGCGTAGTGCTCAGGCACATTGAGCGCGGGGGCATGGCCGCAGCCGGGCACCTCCACCACCTGCACCAGGCCGCGCGCACCGGGGCCCCGGGTCAGCATCTCGGCCGTGGTTTCGCGCAGCACCAGGTCGGATTCGGCACCGCGCAGGCAGAGCACGGGGATGTCGAGCGCATCGAAATGGTCCCAGATCAGGTAGTCGTTGGCGTGGTGCGTGAACTGCTGGACCATGGCCGGGTCGTAGTGCGGCGTCACCCTGCCATCGGGCAGGCGGCGGGTGGATGTCTCGGTCAGGTGGCGCCATTGCGCATCGCCGAGCCAGCCGTAGGGCTGGTACACCTGCCGGAAGAAGGCTTCCAGTTCCATCACCGTATCGAACGCGGGCGGATGGCCCGCATAGGCCTTGATGCGCTCCAGCGCGGCATCGGCCAGGCGGGGCGCATTGTCGTTGAGCAGCAGGCTCTGGATGCGGCCTTTGAGCTGAGGCTGAAACAGGCCCGACGCACACACGGTGCCAATGGCGCCGCCCATCGACGTGCCGACCCAGTGCGCCTTCTCCACACCCAGCTGGTCAAACAAGTCAGCCGCGATGCGCGCATAGAACGAAAGGCAGTATTCGTCCTGCGGGGCGCGCGCCCACTGGCTCAGGCCCCGGCCGATGGTGTCGGGGCAGATCACGCGAAAGCGCGATGCTAGGTGGGCGGCCAGCGGGTCCATGTCGCGCCCGGTGCGGGCCAGGCCATGCCATGCAATCACTACGGGAGCGTCCGGCGCGCCCCATTCCGTGTAATGGATTTCATAGCCAGCGCAGGTGGCGTAGCGTGAGGTGGGGGACATGATGGCGACCTTGTGGAACAGAAAAAAAGAAAGGGACCTGCGGCTCACTTCATGAGGCGGCCATTGCTGCCGATAACGGTGACTTCGACATAGCGTGAGCCGATGCGATTGGTGGGCGAGTACCCCAGCGTGATCCCGCCGAGGTCATAGCTCTGCAGCGACTCCAGCGCCTTCACGACCTTGGCGCGTGTGGGCTGTGGCCCCGCACGGCGCAGAGCTTCGACCAGCACCTTGGCACCCAAAAACTGCTCGAAGCTGGTGTAGTTGACCTCGGCATCGGGCGCGTATTTTTTAAGCAGTGACTGGTATTCGCGCACAACAGGCAGCTGGAGTCTGTAGGGGTATGGCACCACCTGGCTGATGCCCAGGCCATGCGCGTTTTTCAGGCCCGCAAGCTTGACCAGCTCGGTCGGGTCTACCACCGAGATGTTGTAGAGCTGGGCGCCACCGCCCTGCTCGCGGTAGCGCTGGATAAAGGCCGCTGCGGGCTTGTTTACCGCGATCATGATGACGGCGTGCACGTCAGCAGCCTTGATGGCTTTGACGGCGTCGTCCACCTTGTCAGTATTGCGCTCATAGCCCGCAGACACCACCAGCTTGAGGTTGCGCTTGGCCAACGCCACCTCCACCCCTGCCAGGCCCGCCTTGCCAAAACCGTCGTCCTGGTACATCACGGCGACGCGGTTCATGCCCAGCGTGGTGAGCTGCTGCACCATGTGCTCGGCCTCGTCGGCGTAGCCCGCGCGTACATGGAAGATCCAGGGGTTGAACGGGTTGCGCAGCGATTCGCCCCCCGTGTATGGCGCCACCAGTGCAGCGCCACCCTGCTCCAGCACGCCGTCGGACAGCAGTTGCGTGATGTTGGCCGTGCCTGCAAAGCCGTACAGCGCCACCACCTCGGGTTTGGCCAGCATCTCGCGGGTGAGCCTCACGGTGTCGGCCACCTTGTAGGCATCGTCGGCCACCGCCTGGCGAATGCTGGCGCCGTGCACACCGCCCTGGGTGTTGACCCAGTCAAAGTAGATCTTTCCGCCCAGCACCATCTGCGCGCCTGTGCTGGCCAACACACCAGAGAGCGGTGCGACCTGCCCCACCACAATTTCGGCAGCGTGCAGCGAAGGCGCTGCGGCCCCGCTCCACAGCACAGCCAGCGCTGCCGCCACGCGGCGACTCCATGTCTTGACCTTTTCCATGTAGGTTCATCCCCTGGTTGAGTAGCTTGCAGCCGCGCCCACGGGCGGCGCAAGGGGCGTTGGCCCCCACGCGTGCCCGGCAGGCGGCGGTGACGGTGTGTCGTCTGGCAAAGCTCCTTGGGGGGTCAATCAGGGATGGCAATGGCGCCCGCCGTGATGGCGATGGCGTTGGCGGCAGCAGGCGTTGTGGCCAGCGGCGGCACGTTGGCGGCCGTGATGGCCGGGGCGCTGCCCGGTGTGCCACCGCGCGGCACCGTGCGCACCACCTGGCTGGCGGGCAGTGCCTTGCCGCTGGCGAGGTGGTCGTACACGGCGTCGAGCGCGTGGTTCAGGTACACATGCAGCGGCACATAGCGGCTGTCGTAGCCCGGCAGCACCGTGGGCAGGCCGATGAAGCTGTCGAAGTGCTGGGCATTGGCCACTTCCACATAGCTGAGCTTGCTGGCGGCGCCTTCGACCTTCTTGTTCAGCGCGGCGTAGGGGCGCGAGGTGTGGCTCACGGGCAGCAGTGCGTCGGCACGGCCATGCACGATCACGGCGGGCTTGCCACGCAGGTTGCCGTTGCGGCGGGTTTCGTCCACACCGGCCTGCAGCTTCTTGGCGGCGGCGTCGGTGCCGGTGACCAGGTTGCGCAGGCACTGGGCGCCAGCCAGGTTCCAGTCGGCAACGCCAGCGTCCGAGAACGACAGGAA
>NZ_QAIH01000228.1:14615-28036 GCF_003060895.1 Acidovorax sp. HMWF029
CATGCCGGGCAATACAGCGGCGGCCAGCGGAGTGACCCCGCCGGTGGTCGCCGTGGCGGCATAGCTGAAACCGCAGAGGTTGTCCTTCACGCTGGCGCGCGAGAGGCCGTTGGCAAAGGTCACAGCCACAGCGGGCGACACTTCAAACGCGGCCATGGAGGCATGCAGGTCACTCGACTCGGACTCCCAGCCGTAGTCGCGCAGCTTCTGCAGCGCCTCTTCGGCCTGCGTAGCCGTGGTGCTGGCCGTGAGCAGCCCCGCCGCCTTGAGCGACGCGCAGCGGTTGGGCGCAATGGGCAGTGCGGTGCTGGCAAACCCGGCGGCAAACGCCGCTGCAAAGGGGCTGGTGCTGACCGAAGGAGCGAGTGACGCGCAGGCTTGGTAGAGGTTGGCGTAGGTGGTGAAGTCCACCAGCGTCTTGCCGGTGACGGCCACATCGGCACTGCCACGGCGCACCGTGACGCCAGGGTTGGCGGGCATCTCGATGGCAGGCTCGGACACGGCCACGCCGCTGATCAGGCCCTGCGTGTCCAGCTCGGCAGCCGCGATGGCCGCGCCACCGCCGTTGGAGATGCTCGATGCGATCACGATGGTGTTGGCCGGGGTCAGCGTCTTGAGACGCTGACCCGCTGCGTCGGTAGCGCCGTAGCGCTGGTTGAGCACGTAATAGCCGAACTCCACCGCCTGCAGCGTGGTGGTGCCCCAATCCTTTTCAGAGTTCTGGCCCGAATGCGCGTGCTTGAACGCAAAGCGGTTGGGCGTGGCGGTGTTGAAGGCGGCCAGCTCGGTGGCCGTGAGGCCCGCATTGAAGGCTGCGGCCTTGCCCGCTGCGGCGGCCGTGGTGCGCGTGCCGTCGATCAGCGGCACGGTGTCGTTCATGAGGTCGTGCGGCGCGCCACCCGTGCCCTTGTCGGAGTACGCCACGGCGCAGCCCTTCTTGAGGCCCCACTCGCCGGTGGAAATGCCGCCGTACACGCCGCGCGAGCCCGAGGTGGTGGCGGTGATCATGCAGGGCTTCTTGGGGTCGAAGCTGGCGGGTACCTGCACCATGAGGGTGACGTTCTTGCGGCCCGTGCCGTCGTCGGCAAACGCGATGTATTCGGTGCCGGGCACCTTGCCCTCGCCCGTGGTGACTTTGCCCTGCGCATCCACGTTGGGGCCATAGAGTGTGCCGTAGCCACCGGCCGCCGTCATGTCGAGCATGGCGCGGTAGTTGGTGTGGATGGCGGTGCGGCGCAGCTCAGCCGCCGTGGGCTTGAGGGGGTCGGCAAACGCGGGGGGCACGGCAGCGGCCAGGCCCGTGGCGCCCAGGCCCGCTGTGAGCAAGTCGTTGCTGGCGCCGTCATACGAGGTCTCGCTGATGGCACCCAGGTAGCCGGGCTTGGTGTTGAGGGCGGCGCTGTCGCCGCTGCTGCCGCCGCAGGCAGCCAGCACCGCAGCGGCCAGCGCTGCGGGCATGAACGGACGGGAAAGGGGACGAAAACGCGGGTTCTTGATGCTCATCTTCATGTGCTTGTCTCCTGGAGTTTTTCTTTGCCTGTTGTTGCACAGCTCACCTCAACACCCAGACCACGCCGGTCACCCGGCGCGGCCGGGGCCATTCACCCCGCCTTGCGCGCAGCTGCCGCACGCAGGCGCCCCACCACACCGGTGGGGAAGTAATAGACCGAAAGAACGAAGAGCACGCCCAGCCACAGCAGCCAGCGGTCGGGCGAGAGCAAGGCCGACAGCCAGGGCAGGCCCGCCGTGGCCTCGTGGCCCAGGCGAAGCAGATCCTGCAGGTAGCTTTGCGCCACCAGGAACAGCACGGCACCGATGGCCGAGCCGTAGATCGTGCCCATGCCGCCGATCACCACGATGAGCAGGCAGTCCATCATGATTTCGAAGCTCAGGGACGTGTCCGGCCCGTTGTAGCGCAGCCAGAGCGCGAGCATCGCGCCCGCCATGGTGGCAAACAGCGCCGACAGCACGCTCGACGTGGTGCGGTACACGACCACGCGGTAGCCGATGGCTTCGGCACGGAACTCGTTCTCGCGAATGGCCTGCAGCACGCGACCAAACGGCGAGTTCACGATACGCAGCAGCGCGAGCACCAGCGCCACAGCGGTGACGAACAGCAGGTAGTAGCAGATCAGCCGCCCGTCGACGCTCACCCCCAGGAAGGGCTCTTCGAACGGTTCAAAGCTGGGCGACAGGATCTCGGGCACCTTGAAGGTGAGGCCGTCTTCGCCGCCGGTGATGTCCGACAGCTGCGAGGCCAGCGTCTGGAACGCCGCCGCCACGGCCAGCGTGATCATGGCAAAGAAGATGGCCCGCACGCGCAGCGAGAACAGGCCCACCGCCAGTGACAGCAGCAGTGACAGCAGCAGCGCGCCGCCCACGCCCACACCCAGCGCCGTCCAGGTAGGCCCCAGGCGGGTGGTGGCCACGGCAATGCCATAGGCGCCAATGCCAAAGAACATGGTGTGCGCAAAGCTCACGATGCCGGTGTAGCCCAGCAGCAGGTCGAAACTGGCGACCAGCACCACAAAGATCAGCACCTTGGCCGCCACCGACAGCGCCTTGACGCCGGGGAAGAGAAAGGGCGCAAACGCCAGCCCCAGCAGGAGGGTCAGGAGGATGACCGCCAGCACCTTGCTGCGCGGGTAGTCGCCAGAGAGAAGTCGATTCAGCATGTTGTGGGGCTCCTCATCAGCGGTTGGCAACCGGGTAGACGCCTTGCGGACGCCACAGCAGGATCGCGACCATGAGGGCAATGTTGGAGAACAGCGCCACCTTGGGCACCAGGAAGCCGGTGTAGTTGGCCATCAGCCCCACCAGCAGCGCACCGATGAGGGCGCCGCCCGTGCTGCCCAGGCCGCCGATGATGATCACGATGAAGATCAGTACGTTGACCTGCGCGCCCATCTGGGGCACCACGTTCTGCTGGTACAGGCCCCACATCACGCCGCCCAGGCCCGCCAGGGCCGAGCCCACTACAAACACGCCAATGAACAGGCGGCGGATGCGGTAGCCCAGGCTTTCGACCATCTCGCGGTCTTGCACACCGGCGCGGATGAGCAGGCCGACCTTGGTGCGCGACAGCGTCCAGGCCAGCACTCCAAACACCAGCAGGCCCACGGCCACCGCCACCAGGCGGTACTTTTCGATGGCCGCATCGCCCACCAGCAGCGAGCCGCGCATGCCTTCGGGCAGCGGCAGCGGAATCTGCTGCGGGCCCCAGATCACCTTGATGAGTTCTTCACCAATGATCATGCCGCCCATGGTGATGAGGATCTGCTTCAAGTGCTGGCCGTACACCGGCCGCACGATGAAGCGCTCGAACGCCAGGCCCACGGCCCCCGCCACCGCCATGGCCACCACCATGGCGGGCAGCACGGCCATCAGGTTGCGCCACAGCTCGGCGCTCTGGGTGTAGTCGCCCATGGCGCCCAGCACGCTGGTGGCCACAAAGGCACCGAGTGCAATGAACACGCCGTGGCCGAAGTTCAGCACGTCCATCAGGCCAAACACCAGCGTGAGGCCCGAGGCAATGATGAAGATGATCATGCCCATGGCAAGCCCCGCCACCGTGAGCGTGAGCCAGGTGCTGGGCGAGCCCACAAAGGGCAGCACCAGCAGCGCCAGCGCGGGCACCAGGGCCAGGGGTTTCCAGTCGAAGTCGCGGGCCATGCTCATGCCAGGCCTCCTTGTTGGGGGGTGGGGAGATGTGCAATCACTATGCTTTTGATAGCTACTACTGCTTGATGGACGCGCGCAGACGGCCCAAAAACCTTGAAATCAGAGGTAAAACTCATAACGCCAGCCCCAGCAGCGAGCGCTGCAATGCCTCGTCCGCCGCCAGCGCGGCCATGCTGCCCGCGTGTACCACCTGGCCGTTGTCCATCACGGCCACGGTGTCGCCCAGGCGTTTGGCGAAGTTGATGTTCTGCTCGACGAGCAGGATGGTCACGCCGCTCTTCTTGAGCTGGTCGAACGCATCGATCATGTTGTTGATGATGGCGGGAGCGAGGCCCTTGCTGGGCTCGTCCACGATAAGCAGGTCGCGCGGCTCGACGATGGCGCGGCTCACCGCCACCATCTGCTTTTGCCCGCCGCTGAGCTTGCCTGCGGGGTGGTTCCAGAACTTCTCCACCGCCGGGAACAGCTTGAAGATCCACTGCAGCCGCGCCTCGTCCATCTGGGCGGCATTGCGCGCGCTGCGGGCGGCAAGCAGCATGTTTTCCTTCACCGTGAGGTCGGCAAAGATGCCCATGTTCTCCGGCACATAGGCGATGTTCAGACCCGCGATGGCGGGGGTGTTCATCGCAGTGATGTCTTTGCCACCAAAGTGGATGGAGCCCTGCGACGCATGCCACAGGCCCATGATGGTGCGCAGCGTGGTCGTCTTGCCCGCGCCGTTGCGGCCCAGCAGCATGGTGAGCTGGCCCTTGGGCACGGCCAGATCTACCCCGTGCAGGATGTGGTAAGCGCCGATGTGCGTGTGCACGCCCCTGAGTTCAAGCAGGTTGGTGCTGCTTGCGTTGCTCGTGCTCATGCGGCCTCCTTGGAAACACCGAGGTACGCCTCTTGCACCACGGGCGATGCAATCACCTCGGCCGGTGGGCCATCGGCCACTAGCGTGCCGTTGGTCAGCACGATGATGCGGTCGGCCAGCTCGCGCACCACGTCCATCTTGTGCTCCACCAGCAGGATGATCTTGGTCTTGTCCTTCTTCAGCTCGCGAATCAGGTTCAGGATCACGGGCGCCTCGTCGTGGCTCATGCCAGCCGTGGGCTCGTCGAACATGTAGACCTGCGGCTCCAGCGCCATCAGCAATGCCACTTCGAGCTTGCGCTGGTCGCCGTGCGGCAGGCTGGCCACAGGCGTGTCGGCCCGGTCGGTCATGGCCACGGCCTGCAGGATCACGCGGGCGCGCTGGGTCAGCGCGGTGTGGTCGCTCCAGACGCTCCACAGGTTCAGCCCCCGGCGATGCTTGCCTTCTTGCGTGGCCTGCACGGCCAGGCGCACGTTCTCCAGCACGCTGAGGTTGGGGAACAGGTTGGTGAGCTGGAACGCCCGGCCCAGGCCCGCGTGTGTGCGTGCCGAGACGGACTGGCCCGTCAGGTCCTGCCCGCCCAGCGTGACGCTGCCACTGCTGGCCTTGAGTTGCCCCGAGATCAGGTTGAAGTAGGTGGTCTTGCCTGCGCCGTTGGGGCCCACGATGGCGGTCAGCGTGCCGGGCTCAAAAGAGCAGGTCACGGCATTGACCGCCACGTGGCCGCCGAAGCGGATGGTCAAGTCCTTGGTGGCCAAGGTGCTCATGGGTAGTGTTTCGCTTTCACGGTCTTGGTAAGTGGGCCGCTGCGCCTCTCACAGCGGCACGGCAGTTCAGGGACAGGTTCCAACGACGTAGTAGTTGGGGCCCGTCTGCTTGAGGGTGGTGGTGGTGAACACGTTCCACCAGCCCATGCCCTGATTGGAGCCCTGCGCGTAGGCAAAGCCCAGGTAGGCATAGGCGCGCCCGGCCAGGGTGTGGGCGTAATTGCTGGCCGTGGTGCAGGTGCCAGTGCCGCCGCCCGAGGCGGCCAGCGTGGTGCCGGATGCTGCGGCCGATGTGGCGCCCTCGGCCCCATTGGCATCAGCGGCGCGCACCGTCCAGCTGTAGGTGGTGGACGCGGCCAGGCCGGTGTCGGTGTAGCTGGTGGCCGTGACGGGCAGCGCGTTGACCTTGTTGGCATTGCGGTACACGTTGTAGCTTGCAGCACCGGCGACGGCAGCCCAGCCCACGGCCATGCTGCTGGCCGTGGCGCCCGAGGTGCTCACGCCCGTGGGGGCAGGCAGGGCCACTGGGGGCGTGGTGCCGCCCGTGCCGCTGGATACGCGGTCCACCATGGCCTTGATGGCTGCCATCTGCGGACCAGACTTCTTGGAATAGTTGGCGCTGTCATAGCCCCACCAGTCCCAGCAGCTGTTGGTGGCAGCCAGGCTGGTCTGGGGGTACAGCATCACGATGTTGTTGCTGTCGGCCCAGCGGTTGTAGCCCGTGTTGCGCACGTACTGCTGCTGCACATCGTTCACGTTCTGCTTGCAGCCATGCAGCACCACATGCAGCTTGCAGGTGGCACTGCCACCCGCCTGGCAAGCCTGGGGCACATAGGCCCAGCCCGTGGTGGCCATGCCATGGTTGGTGATGAATTCGCTCTGGTTGAACTCAATGAAATTGCCACTGGGCAAGGCGGCGTTGTTGCGCGGACTCAAAGGGCCGTACAGGTGCTGCAGCATCGCACCGGCCAGGTCGAAGTTGCAGTTGCTGATGTAGGGCGCGCCTTTGGTGGAGCAGCCGTTGCCATAGTCGTCGGTCACCATGGCATGCTCAGAAGCGATGTCTTTCTTGTAGACCACATTGGCGGCGGGCACAAAGCTGCTGTAGTAGGTGCGCAGTGCATCCATCACGCCGGTCTTGACCACGCTGTCGAGCGTGCCCGAGAACAGGTAGACCTTGGAGTTCTGCAGGTTGGCCACGGGGTCGATAGCGCCCTGCCCGGCCCAGGTGTTGGTGGTGCTCACAAGCGTGCTGGTGGGGATGCCTGCGGGGCTGGCCATGCAGCGCCCGGTGGCGTTGACGACCGAGCCTTCAGCGCAATAGAACGGGCCGCCAGCGACCACGCCCGCACCCTTGGCAAACGTGGCCGAGTACGCCACGTGCAGTTGCACGGCCATGAAGCCGCCCGAGGACAGGCCGGAAACCGTGGTCTGTGCCTTGTCGATCTTGAGTGCTGGCAAGTTGACGGCGGCCAGGGCGCCGCCCGTGCCACACAGTGCCATCGCAGCCCCTGCTGCAGCCGCCCGGATGAAATTGAAAGCCATGTTGTCTTGTCTCCAAATAATTTTTGAGAAAAACCGACCCAGCCCCCGTGTAATCCGGGGGTTCATGCATCAATTCACTGGAAAAAAAGGGGCGGCCGCCCCCGCGAGGATGGATCCCCGCTGGGCTGAACAATCGTCAGCCAGCGGGGCCACGCAAACCGTTTATCGCTTATTGCGAATCGGAACTTGCATCTCTTCAGGCTTGATCTCGCGCACCAGCTCGGGCACGCCCCAGGCAAAGGCCGGGTCCACCTTGATCTTGAAGTGGTACATGCTCTGCATGGCCTGGTGGTCTTCCTTGCGGAAGGTCATCTTGCCCTTGGGCGTGTCAAAACTCATGCCTTCCATGGTCTTGATGAGCTTGTTGGTATTGGTGTCGCCGTTGGTGGCCTTGAGGGCTGTGACCAGTGCCATGGCCGAGCTGAAGCCACCAGCGGTGAAGAAGTCTGGCGGGGTCTTGAACTCCTTGTAGTGAGCGGCCACAAGGGCTTCGTTCACGGGGTTCTTGGGGATGCCGAAGTAGTAGTAGGTCGCGCCTTCCATGCCGGGGAAGTTCTTGTATGCGGCCATGGCGGGCAGGATGTTGCCGCCTGTGGCGATCTCGATGCCGTAGCGCTTGAGGTCCAGGTCAGCGATCTTGAACGGATTGCCCGCGCCAGCCCAGATGATGAAGATCACCTTGCGGCCTGGCACGTCCTTGAGCTTGTCGATCAGGCGCTGGGCACCGGCGGTGAAGTCGGTGGTGGTGGTGGGCAGGTATTCCTCGTGCACCAGCTTGGCGTTCTTCAGCGCGTCCTTGAAGGCCTTCACGCCGTCGCGGCCAAAGGCGTAGTCCTGCGCCAGCGTGGCCACCGTCACGCCCGCCTTGTCGATGGCCACGGCGTTGCTGATCGCGTCCTGGCTGCTGTTGCGGCCTGTGCGGAAGATGTACTTGTTCCACTTGTCGCCCGTGATGGCGTCGGCCACGGCGGGCTCCACCAGCAGGATCTTTTTATATTCCTCGGCCACGGGCAGCAGGGCAAGGGCCACGCCGCTGGAGGTGGGGCCGACAGCGATGTCGGCCTTGTCGTCGGAATAGGCGGAGGCCAGCAGGCTCTTGCCCAGGTCGGGCTTGCCCTGGTCGTCTTTTTCGATCACGACCAGCTTCTTGCCATTGACGGTCATGCTGCCGCCTGTGGCGTAGTTCAGGCCCATCATCAAGCCCGTTTGCGTCTGCTTGCCGTAGGCCTCCAGGGGGCCGGTCTTGCTGTAGATGTGGGCGATGCGAATCTCGCCGGTCTGGGCGAACGCGGGTGCGGAAAGCGTGGCGGCGGTAACGGCTGCGGTGGCAAGGGCTACCAGAGTGCGACGGTGCATGGCGATGTCTCCTGTTGTGATGCTTCTTTATTGCACAGTCTGTGCCAGCATCCAAGTGCTTGATTTCAAAGATACTTTTACTGACACCTCAGCGACACTGCCTGAATTTAATACACAATAATTGTCTGAAATTCAGACAAATGCCTGAAATTTATTCAGGGTTTTCCAGACGTCCATAAAGCGTGGCGCGTGAGATACCCAGCTGCCGCGCGGTGGCCAGCTTGTTGCCACCATGGGCCTTCAGGGTGGCGGCGATGGCCTTGCGCTCCAGCTCGGCCACCTGCTCGGCCAGCGGGCGCAGGTAGCGGCTTTCGTCCTCTGCGTCGCCCGCGTGGACAGGGTCTTGCACGGGGGCGGGGGCAGCGGGCTCCACGCCTGCCTCACGCAGGATGCGCTCCAGCTGCGCGGCGTCGATGGACTGGCCTTCGCCGCGCATCACCGCCTGCTCCAGCACGTTGCGCAGCTCGCGGATGTTGCCGCGCCAGGGCTGGCCCGCCAGCAGCGCCATGGCGTCGGGCAGCAGCTCGGGCGGGGGCGTGCCGTTGCGCAGCGCCAGGTCTTCGCCCAGGGCCTCCACCAGCGCAGGGATGTCGCCACGCCGCACCCGCAGCGGTGGCACACGCACGGGCAGCACATGCAGGCGATAGAACAAGTCTTCGCGGAACTTACCTTCACGCACAAGGCCCGCCAAGTCGCGCGAGGTGGCGGCCAGGATGCGCACGTTGAAGGGCACGAGCTTGTTGGAGCCCAGCGGCTCGATCTCGCCCTCCTGCAGCGCGCGCAGCAGCTTGGCCTGCAGGCTTTGGGGCATGTCACCAATTTCGTCGAGGAACAGCGTGCCACCATCGGCCAGCTTGAACTTGCCGTCGCGGCCCTTGCGGTCGGCGCCGGTGTAGGCACCGGGGGCCACGCCAAAGAACTCGGCTTCTAGCAGTGTGTCTGGCACGGCGGCGATGTTCACGCTCACAAACGGGCCGCTGGCGCGGCTCGATGCGGCGTGAATCGCGTGGGCCAGCAGCTCCTTGCCCGTGCCTGTCTCGCCCAGCAGCAGCACGGGGCTGCTCGACTGCGCCGCGCGCCGCGCTTGGCGCTTGACCTCGGCCGCTGCAGGGCTCGATCCAATGAAACTAGCAAAGGTGTACTTGGACCGCCGCTCGCCATCGCCCGCCACCGCCAGGCTGCGGCGACGCTGGCTGGCCAGCTCGCGCCGGGCGTCGTCCAGGTCGCGCTGCAGCAGCGCAAACTTGCTGATGAGCGGCTGCAATGTGGTCTCGGGGTGGTCGAACAGCACGATGCCGATGGCGCCGATCACGCGGTCGGCCTCGTCGCGCAGCGGGATGCGGCTGACCACAAAGGTGCCCGCATGGTTGGTGAGCAAATCCACCAGCACGGGCTGGCCGGTGGCCAGCACGCGGTGCATCTGGGTGTTGGGGATGACGTCCTCCACCGGGCGCCCCACGAACTGGTCCACCGACGAGAATCCCAGGTCAGGTAGAAAGCGCAGGTAGCCCTCGTTGATCCACACAATGCGCCCGCTCAGGTCAATGAGCAGCATCCCCTGGCTGACGCTGGAGAACAGCTGGAACATGGAGCGCGCCGCCAGTTCCAGAATGCCCTGGGCATCCAGCGGCAGTGCGGGGGCATCATCGGTGAGCAAAGGCATCTGCGGATGGTAGCGCGGCACTGGCGCCCGGCACCCGCCTGCGCACGAGGGCAAAGGATGCGCCCAGCACCTCAATAGCTATTATTTTGATAGCTACTAAGGCAATACCAACGCGCGGAGAAGGCCATTTTTATTCAAATTTCTGCGTCTTCAGGCTGTCCGGACACCACAGGCAGGGCCACTGAGTCCATGCGCAGCACCACCATGGGCCGGAGGGCGGCCAGCGCCTGCGCTTCGCGCACAGCCAGGGGCTGATCGACCAAGATGCAGGGCTTGCCCGTGCGGCGGCAGTGGTCCTGCACGCGCCAATAGTCGTCGTGGCTGATGCAGCCCGTCTGGCAGATCACCAGGTCGGCGGCGGCCAAGCTGGCGTCGAGGGCCGTGTTGCGGCGCTCCTCGCACGCGGCCCCTTCCCCGGCCTGCGCATGCTGCGCGGCGTGGCTGTCTGAGCCCCGCGCTGAAGGCACCGGCGGCACCTGCATGACAGGCTCCATGCCCGACACCACAGCGCCGTCGCCCTGCCGGGACGCGCTGACACCAGCAGCCTGTCCCGCTGCTGCTGCCTGGCGCCAGCGCAGGCATTCCCGGGACAAAGTGGTGATGCGCTCTGCCAACAGGCCGATGTGCCGCGCCATCGCCTGGCGGTGCGGCAGGCCGGGGCTGGTGGCCCGCAGTTGCTCCAGCTCTTCGCGCACAAACGCCAGGCGGGTGTCGCGCACGACCACAGCACCACGCAGGCGCACCACTTCGGCCGTCAGGGCCTCGATCTGCCGGGCCTGTGCCTGCATGGCATCGCTGCAGCGCTGCTGTGCACCCCCCAGTTGGCGGCACAGCGCCAGAAACTCCTGCGGAAGTGAAACCATGCACATCCTTGCAAATAAGAACTATTCGCATTTTATGATAGAATCAGCCCCCGTTGGGCAAGCCATCCTGGTGGGGAGGGCATCGAAGGGCGTCAGGGCCTTGGGTGTCTGGCTTGTCATGACATTGCTACTGACCCATAAAAAAACCGCGCTGGAAAGCGCGGTTTTTTTGCTTGAGAGCCCGTCGTGAGATTCAGGCCTGCGCCAGCGCCATCTTGCGTGCCGCCCAGCGGCGCAGCAGGCGCGGCACGATCAGCACGGCCAGCACGATGACGATCAGGGTCACCGAGCCAGGGCGCTCCAGGAAGATGGTCCACTTGCCTTCGCCAATCGCCACGGCGTTGCGCATCTGAGCCTCAGCAAGGGGGCCCAGGATCATGCCCACCACCACCGGCGCGGCCGGGAAGTCAAAACGGCGCATCACCACACCCAAAAGGCCAATCGCATACAGCAGCACCAGGTCGAACGCGCTCTGGCGCATGCCATACACACCCAGCGTGGAGAACACCAGGATGCCTGCGTACAGGTATGACTTGGGAATGTTCAACAGCTTCACCCACAGGCCCACCAGCGGCAGGTTCAGGATGAGCAGCATCACGTTACCGATGTACATCGACGCGATCAGCGCCCACACCAGCGCACCGTTGGTGTCAAAGAGTTGCGGGCCGGGCTGGATGCCGTAGTTCTGGAACGCGCCCAGCAGGATGGCCGTGGTGTTGGATGTGGGAATGCCCAGCGTGAGCAGCGGGATCAGCGTGGCGGTGATGGCCGCGTTGTTGGCGGCCTCGGGGCCTGCCACACCTTCGATGGCGCCGGTGGTGCCGAACTCTTCGGGGTTCTTGCTCAGCTTCTTTTCAGCGGCGTAGCTCAGGAAGGTCGGGATCTCGCTGCCGCCCGCAGGCACGGTGCCAAACGGGAACCCGATGAACGTGGCGCGGATCCAGGCGGGCCAGGAGCGCTTCCACTCGTCCTTGGTCATGTGCGTGCTGGTCAGGCGGTTCTGGGTTTCGTCCACCCGGCCTTCGTACATCACGTTGTAGAGCGCCTCGCCTACGGCAAACAGGCCCACGGCGATCAGCACGACCTCGATGCCGTCCATCAGCTCGGGCACGCCACCGGTGTAGCGGGCCTGGCCCGTGATCTGGTCGATGCCGATGAGCCCCATGGCCAGCCCCACAAACAGGGCCACCATGCCGCGCAGCGTGCTCTTGCCCAGCACCGCGCTCACGGTGGTGAAGGCCAGCACCATGAGCATGAAATACTCGGGCGGACCCAGGCGCACAGCGTATTCGGCGACCAGCGGCGCAAAAAAGGTGACCAACACTGTGGCGATGGTACCTGCCACAAACGAGCCAATGGCCGCCGTGGCGAGCGCAGCACCAGCGCGGCCGTTCTTGGCCATCTTGTTGCCCTCCATGGCCGTGACCATGGAGCCCGCCTCACCCGGCGTATTGAGCAGGATGGATGTGGTGGAGCCGCCATACATGGCACCGTAGTAAATGCCCGCAAAGAAGATCATGGAGGCCGTAGCCTCGACCTTGACGGTGATGGGCAGCAGCATGGCCACGGCCACGGCCGGGCCAATTCCAGGCAACACGCCCACGGCGGTGCCGATCATGCAGCCCACAAAGGCCCACAGCAGGTTGATGGGTGTTGCCGCAGTGGCAAAACCCTGCATCAAAAGGTTCAACGTTTCCATGACATGCAGGCTTTACAGCCACCCCGTGTTGGTCAGGCCGGGCAGGTTGATGGCCAGCATTTTTGTAAACATCCAGTACACCGGCGCAGCCACTGCGAGGCCGATGAAGGAGTCCTTGATCCATGCCTGCAAGCGCAGGTCCAGCTCGCCTTCAGAGCTTTTGAAGCCGCGCACCGAGAGCACAAAACACAGCGCACAGCTCAAGATGAATCCCAGGGTGGTAATGAGCAGGGCATTGAGCAGGAGCCCGGCCGATACCCAGATGAAACCCTTCCAGTGGGCCCGTGCATCACCCGAACCTTCTTCCAGGTCGCGAAAGCCGCCCGTCAGCGCATGCACTACGCAGAGCACCCCGCAAATCAGCAAAGCGATGCTGACCACCCAGGGGAAGAAGTTGGGGCCCACGCCACCGTAGCCCGCCTCGGAACTGACAGAGCTGGCCCCCCAGGCCAGGCCTAGCGAGAGCAGCACCAGGCCCGAACCCACCAGGGTCTGCAGGGGCTTGGAGCGCGATGAATGTTGTTGTGTCATGTTTTTTCCTTCGCACCAACCAGCACGCAAGCGAGCCGCCCCTCCCCAGCGGGCTGGGCGGCAGCTGCGCCTTGCTCCCGATCAGATCATCCCGGACTTGGCCATCGTCGCACGCATGCTGGCGAACTCGCTGTCCACGAAGTTGGCGAACTCATCGCCCGCCATCCATGCGGGGGTCCAGCCGTTCTTTTCCATCGCATCCTGCCAGGCCTTGTGCTTGAAGGTCTTGGACAGCGCGTCGATCAGCGCCTTGCGCTGCTCGGGGGTAATGCCAGGCGCGCCATACACACCGCGCCAGTTGCCGATCTCCACGTTGATGCCCTGCTCCTTGAGCGTAGGCACGTTCACGCCCTTGAGGCGGGTGCCCGAAGTCACGCCCACAGGGCGCATCTTGCCGGCAGTGATGTACTCGGCAAACTCGCTGTAGCCGCTGCCGCCCACGGTGACGTTGCCGCCATTC
>NZ_QAIH01000228.1:28046-31548 GCF_003060895.1 Acidovorax sp. HMWF029
ACGTAGTTGATCTTGGCAGGGTCCACGCCGACTTCACGCGCAATCATGGCGGCGGCGATGTGCTCGGTGGAGCCACGCGAACCGCCGCCCCACTTCACGCTACCGGGGTCTTTCTTGAGCTGGTCAATCACATCCTTCATGGTCTTGAAGGGCGAGTTGGCAGGCAGTACGAACACGTTGTATTCGCTGGTCAGGCGCGCCAGGGGCGTGACCTTGTCCAGACCCACAGGGGGCTTGCCAGTGATGATGCCGCCCAGCATCACGGCACCCATCACCATCATCGCGTTCGGGTCGCCCTTGCTGGCGTTGACGAACTGCGCCAAGCCGATCGCACCAGCGGCCCCGCCCTTGTTGTCATAAGACACCGACGCCGCCGCGCCCGCGTCCTGCATGGCCTTGCCCAGCGCACGGCCGGTGGTGTCCCAGCCACCGCCCGGGTTGGCAGGGATCATCATCTTGATGGCAGACGCCGTCTGGGCCGAGACGGGCAGCACACCCGCAGCAGCCATGGCTGCCAGTGATTTCAGAAAGGTATCGCGACGCATGGAGTCTCCTGATTGGTTTTAGGACTGCCCGATGATGCGCGCGCTGCCTGTCAAACGGCTGTCCTCAGACTCAGGGAAAACACTAGCATTTGCAGCCCCCTTACGACAAGCGCGTGCAGTGCGCGCAGCCTGCCTGAGAGTGATATGGTCCCGCGCATGCAATTGCTCCTTGTAGAAGACGACCCCACGATGCAGGCCACGCTGCACCGCGCACTGACGCGCCGTGGCATGGAAGTGACCGCTGTGGGCGACGGACGCGCGGCCCTCACCCAATGGGCGGCCTTGCAACCCGACGCCATCATCCTGGACCTGACCCTGCCCGGCCTGGACGGTCTGCAGGTGCTGCAGCAGGCGCGCAACCGGGGCCTGCGAACCCCCGTGCTGATTCTCACCGCTCGGGGCACCGTAGGCGACCGGGTGATGGGCCTGAACGCTGGCGCCGACGACTACCTGCCCAAGCCTTTTGACCTGGACGAACTGGAGGCCCGCCTGCGCGCCCTGGTGCGGCGCAGCGCCGACCCCACCGTGTCGCCGCTTGCACCCAGCACTTTGCAGATCGGCGCTATCCGCTACGACAAGGGCAGCGGCGCGCTCTACCTCAATGGGGAGGTGATGGAACTCACCCCCCGCGAGCTGGCGCTGATGCATGCCTTGCTAGCCCAGCCCGGCCATGCCGTTACCAAAGAGCGGCTGTATGAACTGGTGTTCCCCGGCCAGCTGGATGTGCAGTACGAAGCGATCGAGGTGGTGGTGTACCGACTGCGCAAAAAGCTGGCAGGGACAGGCCTGACCCTGATGACACTGCGCGGCCTGGGCTACCTGCTGCGGGCGGACGCATGAGCCAGGGCACAGCGCGCCACCACTCGCTGCGGCGGCGCCTGCTGCTGGGCATTCTGCTTCCGGTGGCATTGTTCATCGGCTTCAACACCTGGAGCCTTTACCGCCAGACGCTGTCGTCACTCAACACTGCCTACGACCGCACCCTGCTGGCGTCGGCCAAGAGCATCAGCGAGCAGCTGGATGTGAAAGGCTTCGAGGAAGCAGCGCAGCTGCGCGCCATAGTGCCCTACTCGGCCCTGGAGGCCTTTGAGGCCGACAACCAGAGCCAGATGTTCTACAGGGTCTCCACGCTAAGCGGCGAGATGGTATCGGGCTTTGAAGACCTGCCAGTGTGGCGCGGCAGCATCCCTGACAAGCCACCCTACGCGGCCCTGGTGGACTTTTACGACGACCAGTTCCGCGAACGCGATGTGCGCGTGGCTGTGCTGCTGCAGCCGGTGGCCAGCTCGCAAGGCCGGGCCATGGCCGTGATCCAGGTGGCCGAAACGCTGGAAGTGCGCGAAACCCTGGCCCTGCAGATCCTGTGGAACACGCTGCTGCGCCAGGCGCTGCTGATCGCCGTGATCGCATTCACCGTGGTGCTGGTGGTGCAGCGCGCAACCCGACCCGTGCGCCAGCTCAGCCAGCAGCTGCAGGCACGGCGCGAGGGCGACCTGAGCCCCATCGCAGCCCCCACCGCCCCGCGCGAGCTGCAGCCGCTGGTGGATGCCACCAATGAGGTCATGCAACGCCTGCGCCACCTGCTGCGGCACCAGAAGCGTTTTGTGCGCGATGCGTCACACCAGCTGCGCACACCGCTGGCCGTGCTCAAGACCCAGGTGCAATCGGCCCTGCGCGGCGATGTGGAGCCGCGCCAGGCACTGCACGAGATCAGCGACACCGTGGACCGCGCCACCCAGCTCGCCAACCAGATGCTGGCCCTGGCCAAGGTGGAACAGCTGCGCCAGCAAAGCGCACCGCCCGCCACCCGACTCGATGACATCCTGCGCGCCGTGGCGCTGGAGATTTCGCCGCTGATCGCCCAACGCGACTTGGACTTTGGCATCCACACCGAACCCGCGCTGGTGCAGTCCCACGAATGGATGCTGCGGGAATTGAGCCGCAACCTGCTGCACAACGCCGTGCGCCATGCGCCACCGGGCAGCGAACTCACGGTCGACCTGCGCAGCGACGGACGGCATGTGGCGCTGACGATCAGCGACCATGGCCCAGGCATTGATGACGAGCTGGCGGCCCGGCTGTTCCAACCGTTCTCGGCGGGCGACGTGCGCACTGGAAGCGGCCTGGGCCTGGCCATCTGCCGCGAAATCGTGCAGGCGCTGGAGGGCAGCATCACGCTCACCAACCGCTTGGCGGGCCACCAAGTCGAGGGACTGGACGCCGTGGTGCGCCTGCCACTGCCCAGCGTTGCAGCCGATGGCCCGCCAGAGGCACAAGCGGCACAATCTCGTCCATGAACACATTGGAGACAATGCGGCTGGACAAATGGCTCTGGTGCGCCCGCTTCTACAAGACCCGCAGCCTCGCTACCGAAGAAATCGGCAAGGGACGGGTGACCGTCAATGGCCAGCTGGCCAAACCCGCACGCGACCTGCGCCGTGGCGACACCGTGGCGCTGCGCCAGGGCCCCGTGGCGCGCACTGTGCACGTCCTGGGCCTGAGTGGCGCACGCGGCCCGGCTCCAGTGGCCCAGCTGCTTTACGAAGAGACCGCTGACAGCATTGTCGCCCGCGAAAAAGCCGCCGAGCTGCGCCGCCTTGCTCCCGAACCTGCTGCTGCCCTGCACGAAGGCCGCCCCACCAAACGCGACAGGCGCGAGATCGATAAGGTCAGCCGCCCCGGCAGCGGTGACTGGGGAAGCCGCTGGAGTGCCTCGATCGACGAGTGAGCGGTAAGGCGAAAAGGCGCGTGCCACTGCGCTGGGGACTGGGCGGGACCTCTCTCACGGGCCAAGTGGAATTCGGTCCAGCAGGCGCATCCGAAACCTGAACCGGGACATCACCAACACCGCATGGGGCGCACTGCGCGGCAGCAGCTCTTCCATACACCCGGTGGCTGCGGGAGGCACAAAACCCAACGCGATGCCCCCCATGGCCGCCCTGGAGCCCCCCTTCCAG
>NZ_QAIH01000229.1 GCF_003060895.1 Acidovorax sp. HMWF029
CTTTGAAGTCTTTTTCCGGCAAGCCGCTGCTGCTCAACTTCTGGGCCACCTGGTGTCCGCCCTGTGTGGAAGAGTTGCCCATGCTGAATGCTTTCTACCGCGAACATGCCGCCAAAGGCTGGCAAGTGCTAGGTTTGGCGATCGACCAGCCCTCGGCGGTGCGCAAATTCCTGGCGCGTCTTCCTCTGGAGTTTCCGGTCGGGCTGGCTGGTTTGGGGGGGACTGATCTGGGGCGCTCTCTGGGCAATCTGACTGGCGGGCTGCCCTTTACCGTGGTGCTGGGGGCCGCGGGGCGGGTGCTGCACCGTAAAATGGGGCAAGTCACCCCTCAGGATCTGCAGCAGTGGGCCTCCTTGCGGTGATGCATGTGGCGGCTGTTTTCCAGTCGGTGTGGTGATTCTGGAGGGTTCCAGTGGCCTATTTCCATGACGAAGTTCATGGAAAATGCATGTGGAAGACTGCGATAGGGTGAAATTGGAGTAAATTCGCGCCCTATTCAGTTTTATAGCCGTTGGAGCTTCCATGGATCTGCGAAAACTCAAAACCCTCATCGATCTCGTGTCCGAGTCGAATGTGTCCGAACTCGAAATCACGGAGGCCGAGGGCAAAGTCCGCATCGTCAAGAGCGGTGGCGCCGTGGTCCAGCAGTATGTCCCGGCCCCCATGCAAGCCCCGGTGGCGCCTGCACCTGCCGCTGCAGCCCCTGTGGCCGAGCTGCCTGCTCCTCCTGCGGTGCCCGCAGGCCATGTCGTCAAGTCGCCCATGGTCGGCACCTTCTACCGCTCGTCCAGTCCCGGCGCCAAGGCTTTTGTCGAGGTGGGCAGCCAGGTCAAGGAAGGCGAGACCATCTGCATCATCGAGGCCATGAAGATCCTCAACGAGATCGAAGCCGACAAGTCGGGCACGGTCACGCGCATCATGGGCGAAAACGGCCAGGCCGTGGAATACGGACAGCCGCTGTTCGTTATCGAATAAGGCACCCATGTTCAAGAAGATTCTCGTTGCGAATCGCGGAGAGATCGCTCTCCGTATCCAGCGCGCGTGTAGCGAACTTGGGATCAAGGCCGTGATGGTCTATTCCGAGGCCGATCGCGACGCCAAGTACGTCAAGCTGGCCGAAGAGGCGGTGTGCATCGGCCCCGCGCCCTCGCCGCTGTCCTACCTCAACATGCCGGCCATCATCTCGGCGGCCGAAGTGACCGACGCCGAAGCCATTCACCCCGGCTACGGTTTCCTGTCCGAGAACGCCGATTTCGCCGAGCGCGTCGAAAAGAGCGGTTTCCAGTTCATCGGCCCTACGCCCGAATCGATCCGCATCATGGGCGACAAGGTGTCGGCCAAGCAGGCCATGATCCGCGCCGGCGTGCCCTGCGTGCCGGGCTCAGAGGGCGAGTTGCCCGATGACCCGGTGCAGATCCGCCGCATCGCCAAGGCCATCGGTTACCCCGTGATCATCAAGGCAGCTGGCGGCGGCGGTGGCCGTGGCATGCGCGTGGTGCACACCGAGGCCGCGCTGGTCAATGCCGTGCAGATGACCAAGGCCGAGGCGGGCGCTGCGTTTGGCAATCCTGCGGTGTACATGGAGAAGTTCCTCCAGAACCCGCGCCACATCGAAATCCAGATCCTGGCCGACAAGCACCGCAACGCGGTATATCTGGGCGAGCGCGACTGCTCCATGCAGCGCCGCCACCAGAAGGTGATCGAAGAGGCGCCAGCGCCTGGCATCCCCCGCAAGCTGATCGAGAAGATTGGCGAGCGCTGCGTGGCCGCCTGCAAGAAGATTGGCTACCGTGGTGCGGGCACGTTCGAGTTCCTGTACGAGAACGGCGAGTTCTATTTCATCGAGATGAACACCCGCGTGCAGGTGGAGCACCCGGTGACCGAATGGATCACTGGTGTGGATATCGTCAAGACGCAGATCATGGTGGCGGCAGGTGAGAAGCTGCCCTTCACCCAGCGCCAGATCGAGATCCGTGGCCATGCCATCGAATGCCGGGTGAATGCGGAAGATCCGTACAAGTTTGTCCCCTCGCCTGGGCGCATCACGACCTGGCACCCGCCGGGTGGCCCGGGTGTGCGCGTCGATTCGCATGCATACACCAACTACTTTGTGCCGCCCAACTACGACTCGATGATAGGCAAGATCATCGTGCACGGCGACACGCGCGAACAGGCGCTGGCCCGCATGCGCACGGCGCTGTCCGAGACCGTGATTGAAGGCATCAATACCAATGTGCCGCTGCACCGCGAGTTGATGGTGGACGCCAAGTTCATGGCCGGTGGCACCAACATCCACTACCTGGAGGAGTGGCTGTCGCAGCACAAGCGCTGAAGACGGCTCCTAGCGGTTTCACATGCTGGCTCTTGGCAACGAGGGTCAGCATTTCATTTTTCTGAGAGGCGTCTATGTTTGAGTTGAGTCTGATGTGCCCCGAGGACTGTATCGAGCCAGTCAGCGACGCGCTGGATGCGCTGGATGCGCTCTCCGTGTCGGTGGAGGATGCCGATGCCCAGACCGACGCCGAGCAGGCGCTGTTTGGGGAGCCGGGCATGCCGCCGCCCAAGGATGGCTGGCAGCGCAGCCGCGTGGTCGCGCTGTTTCCTTCCGAGGTGGCGGCACGCGAAGCGCAGCAATTGCTGGTGGTGCAGGACTTCTTTGTGGGCTGTCAGGTGCTGGGTGTGGCGCAGGTGGCCGAGCAGGACTGGGTGCGGCTCACGCAGTCGCAGTTTGCGCCGGTGGACATCACGCCGGACTTCTGGATCGTTCCCACGTGGCATGAACTGCCTGCGCAGGCGGTGCGCAGCATTCGTTTGGACCCGGGCCTGGCCTTTGGCACGGGCACGCACCCCACCACGCGCATGTGCCTGCGCTGGATTGCGCGCAACGGGGCGGTGCAGCCGGGAGCTGGCAACAACCCGCTGGGCCGGGTGCTGGACTACGGATGCGGCTCGGGCATCCTGGCCATTGGCGCCGCCAAGTTTGGCGCCACGGATATTGATGCGGTGGACATTGATCCCGCCGCTGTGGAATCCACGGCACAGAACGCGCAAGCCAACGGCGTGCGATTGAGTGCCGGATTGCCTGACAAGGCACGGGGCGAGTACCAGACGGTGCTGGCCAACATCCTCGCGACCCCCTTGCGTGTGCTGGCGCCTTTGCTGAGCGCCTATGTAGCGCCGGGAGGGCACCTGGTGCTTGCGGGCATCCTGGAGCGCCAGGCCGATGAGCTGAAAGAAGCCTATGCACCATGGGTTCAGCTGGAAGTGGCGGATGCCGAAGACGGCTGGATCTTGATGACCGCCCAGCGCTGAGCCTGCGCGTATTCCGCCTGGGCCCGGGTGGCACGGCCCCTACAATCCAACGCTGATGAGCCAGATCACTCGCTGCCCGTCCTGCGCCACCTCCTTCAAGGTGGTGGCAGACCAATTGCGCATCTCGGAAGGATGGGTGCGGTGTGGCCAATGCAAGGAAGTGTTTGATGCCTCTGCGCATTTGTTGCCAGTGGCTCCGGCAGCCCTTTTGCCCGATGTGTCACTGACCGATGTACGGCCGCCCCCGGCGCCCACCGCTCGAAAGAGCGATGCCGAGCGTGCTTGGGGGGGCGGGGCCGCGCCGCCTTCGCCCCCAGCGTTGGAGAGGGGGGCTCAGGCGGCTCCTATGGCTGCGCCCACTGCGCATGCAGATGCCGTAGGCCATCGCGCAGACACTTCACTGCCCATGGCTGCAGCCCCCCTGGCACCGGCAATGCCTGTGCTGGATATTCCTGCGCCCACTGTGCCTGCGTTCCTGGCGGTAGGCGCGACGGCTTCCGATGCAAGTACCTTGAACCTCGCGCCGACCGCGCCGTTTTCCTGGCGGCCCGTCCCCACACCGTGGGCGGCAGAGGCGGTTGACTCCAGTCCATCGCTGTCGGGGCCGACGGTCGATCTACAGGCCATGGAAGAGGTCGTGGCAAAGCCGGTGTTGGATTCTGCCGCGGGGGCGGCGCTGCCC
>NZ_QAIH01000230.1:0-986 GCF_003060895.1 Acidovorax sp. HMWF029
ACCACCGCCTCCGGCAGGTTGCGCGCAATGGCTTCGATGGCGGGCAGGCCCGCTGGGGTGCGCAGCGTCACCTCCAGCACCTTCACGCCACCGGCCAGCAGGGCATCGGCCAAGGGCAGCGCGTCTTCCACGCGGTCGATCACGATGACGGGAATGACGGGGCCGTGGCTGGCGATGTCGAGGGGATTCATGGGTTTGCTCCTTGATGTGTTCGGTGTTCGGTGTTCGGCGTTCGGTGTTGGATGCCGCAAGCGGCCTACAAAGCGGGCGCCACGCGATGCCAGTGCACCCGTGGAACTGGCTTTGCCAGGCCACCGGGTGCGTCCCCCTCCCGCGCAGCGAGAGAGGGGGAAGGCGCGTAGCGACTCAGGGGGTGCATCCTGCTACAGCCAGGTACAGGCACCCTGCTCAGCGCCGCCAGCATGGCGGCGAAAGTTGGTGAAGAGTTCACGGCCAAAGCCGGTTTGCGACGGGGCACTGTAAGGCGCGGGGGTGCGTGTTGCCCAGGTGGCCTCATCGACCAACACATCCAGCGTGCCCGCCACGGCATCGACGCGCACGATGTCGCCATCGCGCACCTTGGCCAGCGGGCCACCGGCCAGCGCCTCGGGCGTGACGTGGATGGCGGCAGGCACCTTGCCCGATGCGCCGCTCATGCGGCCATCGGTCACCAGTGCCACCTTGAAGCCCTGGTTCTGCAGCACCGCCAGCGGCGGCGTGAGCTTGTGCAGCTCGGGCATGCCATTGGCCTGCGGGCCCTGGAAGCGCACCACAGCCACCATGTCCTGGTTCACATCGCCCGCGCTGAAGGCGGCGAGCAAAGCCTCTTGCGAATCGAACACGCGGGCGGGCGCTTCGATGATGTGGCGGTCTTCCGGCACGGCAGACACCTTGATCACCGCACGGCCCAGGCGGCCTTGCAGCAGGCGCAGGCCCCCCGTGGGCGAGAAGGGCTTTGACAAGGGGCGCAGCACGCTTTCGTCGCC
>NZ_QAIH01000230.1:996-18630 GCF_003060895.1 Acidovorax sp. HMWF029
GCCGGTGCACCCTGCCCGCCTGCGGCAATGCCACCGTCGTTCACGCTCATCACATCCGCATGCATGAAGCCACCGGCCAGCAGCTCGCGCAGGATCCACGCGGGGCCGCCTGCGGCCTGGAACTGGTTCACATCGGCATCGCCATTGGGATACACGCGGGCCAGCAGGGGGACCACCGACGAGAGCTCGTCAAAGTCCGTCCAGTCGATCAAGATGCCCGCGCTGCGTGCAATGGCCACCCAGTGGATCAGGTGGTTGGTGGAGCCGCCCGTGGCCAGCAGGGCCGCCATGGCGTTGACGATGCAGCGCTCGTCCACCAGCTTGCCGATGGGGGTGAAACGCGATCCGCGCTTGCCGATGTCGAGCACGGTGCGCAGCGCCTGGCGCGTAAAGGCCTCGCGCGCCTCGGTGCCGGGCGCTTCAAACGCCGCGCCGGGCACATGCAGACCCATGGCTTCGAGCAGCATCTGGTTGCTGTTGGCTGTGCCGTAAAACGTGCAGGTGCCGGGGCTGTGGTACGCAGCGGACTCGGCCTTGAGCAGCTCGTCGCGGCCCACCAGGCCCTGTGCGTACTGCTCGCGCACCTTGGCCTTGTCTTTGTTCGACAAGCCCGTGCCCATGGGGCCTGCGGGCACAAACACGCAAGGCAGGTGGCCGTAGTGCAGCGCGCCAATCAGCAGGCCCGGCACGATCTTGTCGCACACGCCCAGCAACAGCGCGCCATCAAACACATCATGGGACAGCGCTACCGCCGTGGCCATGGCAATGGCATCGCGGGAGAACAACGACAGCTCCATGCCGGGCGTACCCTGCGTCACACCATCGCACATGGCGGGCACGCCACCGGCCACTTGCACCGTGGCACCGCGCTGGGCGGCCTCATCACGCAGCACGGCGGGGTAGGCTTGGTACGGCTGGTGGGCCGAGAGCATGTCGTTGTAGGCCGTGACGATGCCGATGTTGGGGGCCTTTTCAACGGTGACCTTGAACTTGTCCGAGCCCGGCAGCGCCGCATAGGCATGGGCCAGGTTGGCGCAGCCCATGCGGTCTTGCGCGGGCTTGCGGGCGATCATGGCGTCGATGCCTGCGAGGTAAACGCCGCGGGTGTCTGCGCTGCGCTGGACAATGCGCTCGGTCACGCGCGCTACAACTGGGTGCATGGAAGTCTCCATCGGTGGGTGGCTCGGCCCCAGGGCGATGTGCCTGGAGCCTGTTGTATGAGGCCCTAGAATGTAACTCGATAACCACCCCACTTCAACCCATGTCCCTGCAAACCCTGCCCCTGCCGCCCTCCGAACTGGGCGAATCACCCTTTTGGCACCCCTCGGAAAAATCCCTTTACTGGTGTGACATTCAGGGACAAGCAGTACACGCATGGCATCCTGAAAGCGGTCGCCACCGGCAATGGCGCATGCCCAGCGAGCCCGGCTGCTGCGCGCCAGCGGCTGATGGACGATTGGTAATTGGGTTACGAAACGGTTTCTATCTTCTGGACACGGCCAAGGACAGTGCCGACCCCACTGCCCTCACCTGCCTGGCCCTGCTGCCGCCCGAGCAACACGACACCGCGGTCCTGCGCTTGAACGACGGCCGCTGCGATACCGCAGGCCGTTTCTGGGCGGGATCGGTCATCACGCCACGCACAGCCCCCCATGCCGCGCTGTGGTGCCTGCAGGCCGATGCCAGCAGCGCCACTGGCTACCGCGTGCGCCACATGGCAGGCGACAACTTCACCGCCAACGGCCTGGCCTTCAGCCCCGACAACCGCACGATGTACTGGTCGAACACGCCGGAGCACCGCATTGACCGGTTTGACTTTGACGTGGCCGCCGGCGCCATCAGTAACCGCCGCCCCTGGGTGCAGTTCGAGCGCAAGGTGGAAGGCCAGCCGTACGGCGGCAGGCCCGATGGCGCGGCGGTGGATGTGGACGGGAACTACTGGGTGGCGATGTACGAAGGGGCTTGCGTGTTGCAGCTCTCGCCTGCGGGTGAGGTGCTGCAGCGCATTGCGGTGCCGGTGCAGTGCCCAACCATGGTGTGTTTTGGGGGGGAGGATTTGCGGACGCTGTTCATTACGTCGGCAAAGGCAGGGAGGCCGCTTCAAGAACAGCAGGCAGCGACGCCTGCGGGGTCATTGTTCAGTCTGCAAGCAGAGGTGGGCGGATTGCCGGTCAATTTTTTTGCGCTGAACAATGGCAAGTAGCGCACGCTTAAAACGTGTTTACAACGAAGCCCACTTCAACCACCAAAAAAACGCACTGGCTTCTCCATCTTGGGCACACGCACCCACCTAGCCAAGAACACCCCCATGGCGGTGCATGCCGTGCCTGCGACTTGGGTTGAAACCGTTTCATCAGGCTGACGATGAACGAACTGCACTTCGATGAAATTTGCACGTTCAACGATGTCCCGAAAGTACAGCCCGTGGCAGCCGCTGTACCCGTGCCCGCGTGAAATGCCAATCACCATGTACTGGTTGAAATCCACAACAGGCCGTCCATGGCGAGGGACGTTTTCGTCACGCGGATCCATCACAGTGCCCTCATTCCAAACACGCTCCCACTCGTCCTCGGTTCGAGCAACATACTCCGCCGAAGGCCACATCCGCGCAACGGGATACTCTGGTTGCAGATAAACCAACTCCAGAGGCTTGTACTCGGGTTCGACAATTAGGCGTGGAGTCGCTCCACAGCCCGCAAGCGCGCCCAGTGCGATAAACAAGGCGGTGTACTTCAAGCGCTCGTTCAGAGTAAACACAGCCATAGTCGATCTCCTGTTGGTGCGGCGTGCATCGGCATGCAGCAGGATTGGACAGGGAACTCCGCAAATTTGCGAGATGAACTTGGCAAGGCTATAGCGCTGGGTATTTGAGCCTTTGGAAACTAGGCGGCAACCGCCGTTTCAGCGATCGATAGCCACAACTCGGTCCTTGTCGCCGCTCAACATCCCCAACACGTCATAACACGCCCCCATGTTGTGATAATCCACCTTCCCCGCGTTGCTCTTCTCGCGGGTGGTGTTGCGGTTGTCGCGGTACAGGATGCGAAACCACGCACCATGTGCGTGGTCCACAAAATGCGCCCAGCAGTAGGTCCAGATGCGGTCGTACCACTGCCAGTAGCGTGCATCGCCCGTGCGCACAGCCAGCACCGCAGCGGCGGCAAGGCTTTCGGCCTGTACCCAGTGGTATTTGCCGTCGTCGCAGATGCTGCCGTCGGGTGCCATGCCGTAGTACAGGCCACCGTGTTCGGCATCCCAGCCACGCTCCACGGCGGTATCGAACAGGCGTTGTGCACAGGGCAGGTGCCAGTCGGCAGGCTGCAATGCATCAAGTTGCAGCAGCAGCTTGGCCCATTCGGTCTGGTGGCCGATCTGGTAGCCCCAGGGGCGGAAGATGTTGCTGCGGTCGTGGCGGTTGTAGTCCCAGTCCACCGACCAGTCGGCGTGGAAATGCTCCCACACCCAGCCCTCGGCAGCGGGGGCGTGTGCAGCGGTGGACAACGCGGCTTGCCGCTGGCAGATGCCTTGCGCCAGTTGTTCCGCACGCTCGATGTAGCAGCGCTCGCCCGTGGCACGGAAGGCCGAGATCATGGCCTCGCAGGCGTGCATGTTGGCGTTCTGGCCCCGGTAGCTGGTGAGCCGCCAATCGGGGCTGGCCTCGTCAGCATACAGGCCTGCGGCGGGTTGCCAGAAGTGCTGCTCGGCGGTGTCAAACGCCTCAGCCAGCCACTCGCGGGCTTCGGGCACTCCGGCCTCAAAGGCGCGGGCGTAAGCCAGCATCACAAACGCCATGCCGTAGCAGTGGCGTGTGGCGTCTTGCACCGTGGCGCGGCCTTCATGCCAGTCGATCAGCCAGGCGTAGCCGCCCGTCGCAGGGTCAAGGAATGCGGTGCGCAGAAACTGCAGCGCATGCCGCATGCCCGCCTGGTAACGTGCTTCGCCCGTGGTTCGGTAGAGCATGGCGTGTGTAACCACAAAACGCGTGGCGCTGACGAGGTGGCGGGTGTGCGTGTTGTAGACAGAGCCATCGTCAAGAAAGAAGTGGTGCTGCCCGCCGCTCGGGTCGGTAGCCACGGGGTCGTAGAACGCCATGGTGTCCCGCAGATGCTGGCGCAAAAAGGCAACGGAGCGGAAGTCCGGAAGGGGCGGGATCGGCATGGTAGGTGTCTCCTGATGCGTTGGCTATCGGCCGGAAACCGTGCGGTTTCTGCCGATGGGGCGCGTGGTCTGCCGCCAGCGCTGCCCCAAGACGTGTGGTGTTCCGGGGGTCAGGCCGCGTCGCGCAAGAGGCCCAGCAGGCCTGCAGTGGAGCCATCGAGCCCCGCCACATCACCGCTCTCCAACCTAGCCTCCAGGTCCTTGGCCAGCACCTTGCCCAGCTCTACGCCCCATTGGTCGAAGCTGTTGATGCCCCACAGGCTGCCGCTCACGAACACACGGTGTTCCTGCAGCGCAATCAGCGCGCCCAGCGATGTGGGGGTGAGTGATTCGAGCAGCATCAGCGTGCTGGGGCGGTTGCCGGGGAAGTGCCGGTGGCCGTCGTCGCTGGCCTTGCCCACCATGAGCGCCTGCGTCTGCGCCAGGGCGTTGGCCAGCAGCTTTTGCTGGTGGCCGGGCAGCGGGTGCGAGGCCTTGCGCACGGCCACGATCTCCAGCGGCAGCACATCGGCGCCCTGGTGCAGCATCTGGAAGAACGCATGCTGGCCGTTGGTGCCGGGCTCGCCCCACAGCACGGGCGATGTCACGCACGCCAGCTTGCTGCCGTCTTGCGCCACGCGCTTGCCGTTGCTCTCCATCTCCAGTTGCTGCAGGTAGGCCGAGTAACGGCCCAGCGCAGCGTGGTAAGGCGCGATGCAGCGGCTGGTGAAGCCGTGGAAGTTACGGTACCAGACATCCAGCAGCCCCAGGCGCACGGGCAGGTTCTGCGCGAGTGGCGCGGTGCGGAAATGCTCGTCCATGGCATGCGCGCCCGCGAGGAAATCGCGGAAGCCTTGCGCACCAATGGCAATGGCAATCGGCAAGCCAATGGCCGACCACAGCGAGTAGCGGCCGCCCACCCAGTCCCAGAAGCCGAACGTGGTGGTGATGCCCAGGGCCGCTGCGGCCTCGATGTTGGTGGTCAGCGCGGCAAAGTGGCGTGCGACGTCGCGTCCGCCCTGAGCATCGAACCAGGCCAGCGCAGAGCGTGCGTTGGTCATGGTCTCTGCCGTGGTGAAAGTCTTGGACGCCACCAGAAACAGCGTGCTCTCGGGCCGCAGGCCCTTGAGCACATGGTGCAGCTCGTGCCCGTCCACGTTCGACACAAAGTGAAAGCGCTTGCCCGGTATACGGAACTCTTCGAGCGCGCGCACGGCCATGTGCGGGCCCAGGTCCGACCCGCCGATGCCGATGTTCACCACGTCGGTGATGGCGGCATCGCTGCGCACCTGCTCGGCGTACTGCAGCATCGCATCGAGCGTGTGGTGCACGTCGGCCAGGCGCTGCGCGGTTTCGGGCACATCACCGGGCAGGGCCACGCCCGCTGGGCGGCGCAGCAGGGTGTGCAGCACGGCGCGGTTTTCGGTGGTGTTGATGGCCTCTCCCGCCAGCATCGCATCGCGGTGCCGCTCCACCCCGCAGGCGCGGGCCAGGTCCAGCAACAGGGCTTCGGTCTCGCGGCTCCAGAGGTTCTTGGAGAGGTCGGCAAACACATGGGGCGCCTGCTGGCTGAAATGCACAAACCGGCCAGCGTCTTGCGCAAAGGCCTGGCGCATGTCCAGGCTGCGGCCCTGGGCGTCGAAGTGGGCCGCCAGCAAGGGCCAACGGGCAGTCTGGTCGCAACGGATGGGCATGAAGGTCATGTCGTCGGGGGTTGGAAATGCGCCGGAATGGTAACTTGATTACAAAAAATCAACGAGCTTCACGGATTCTTTTGAGTTACACGCAGAAGGAACATAGCAAAGAAGACCACAATTTTATGTAACGTGATTACAATCCCACGCAGTAAAAACGACACACCCACCACGGAGACACCATGAGTTTTGACCTCGTCCTGTTCGGCGGCACCGGCGACCTCGCCTGGCGCAAGCTCATGCCCGCATTGTTTCAGGCCTTTCGGCATGGCACGCTGCCCGAGGGCGGGCGCATCATCGCCGTGGCGCGCGACGACCTGAGCGACGAACAATACCGCAGCCTGATCCAGTCGCGGTTCGACAGCGTGGAGCTGGCCAAGCGCCCGACGCCGGACGAGTTTGCGCGGTTTGCGGCCCTGCTGAATTACCTGCGCATGGACCTGTCCAAAACCCAGGACTACGAGCGCCTGGCCGAGACGCTGAAGGCACGCGGCGCGGATTCGGTGGTGATGTATGTGGCCACCGCGCCCAGCCTCTTCACCAACGTGTGCGAGCAGATCGCCGCCGTGGGCCTGAACGGCCCCACCACCCGCGTGGTGCTGGAAAAGCCCCTGGGCCACGACCTGCAGTCCAACCAGGCCATCAACGACACCCTGCGCCGCGTGCTGAAGGAAGAGCAGGTTTTCCGCATCGACCATTACCTGGGCAAGCCCTCGGTGCAAAACCTGTTTGCGCTGCGCTTTGGCAACGCGCTGTTCGAGCCCCTGTGGCGCCGCGAGACCATTGCCAACATCCAGATCACGATTGCTGAGGAGCTGGGCGTGGAAACGCGCGGCGCGTTCTACGACCAGACCGGTGCGATGCGCGACATGGTGCAGAACCATGCGCTGCAGCTCTTGTGCGCGATTGGCATGGAGCCCCCTATCAACTCCAGCGCCAACGCGATCCGCGACGAAAAGCTCAAGGTGCTGCAGTCGCTCAAGCCCTGGACGCTGGAGACCATCGGCCAGCATGTGATCCGCGGCCAGTACGCGGCGGGCAACCACCAGGGCCAGCCCGTGCCCGGCTACGCGCAAGAAAAAGGCGTGGCCCCCGGCAGCACCACCGAGACCTTTGTGGCACTGCGCACCGAAATCAGCAACTGGCGCTGGGCGGGGGTGCCGTTCTATATCCGCACCGGCAAGCGGCTGGCGGGGCGCGACGCGCACATCGTCATCAACTTCCGCCCTGTGCCCCACCCCATCTTCAAGACGCCCGCAGGCGCCGCCAACCGCCTGGTGATCAACCTGCAGCCCAAGGACGGGCTGGAGCTGCACCTGATGGCCCAGGGCGCCGCCCAGCACCAGACCGAGCCCGCGCTGTCGCAGGTGCACCTGAACCTGGACTTTGACCAGCGCTTTGGCACCGAACGCGTGGGCGCCTACGAGCGCCTGCTGCTCGATGTGATTGCAGGCCGCCTGAACCTGTTTGTGCGCAGCGACGAGCAGGAAGAAGCCTGGCGCTGGGTGGAGCCCATCCTGCAATACTGGAAGAACGACCCCGCAGGCCCCCGCCCCTACCCTGCGGGCAGCTGGGGCCCGCGTGCGGCAAGCGCGATGATTGCGCGAGATGGGTACTGCTGGAGCGAGGAGATGTGACACGGAAAAAGGCCCGCAAGGGCCTTTTCTTTTTGGATGAGTGAAATCAGCGCGGCATGGCGCTGGTCGCGGGGCCGACCAGCTCGATCGGCAACCCATCGGGGTCGGAAAAAAACGTGAACAGCGCGCCCGTGAACGGGTCCACCCGCACCGGCTCCACGGCCACGCCGTGCGCAACCAGGGCGGCGACGCTGGCGTCCATATCGGCCACACGCAGGGCCAGGTGGCGCAGGCCGCAGGCCTCGGGGTAGGACGGGCGCGGCGGCGGACTTGGAAAAGAAAACAGCTCCACCTGCGTGCCATCGGGCAGCTGCAGATCGAGCTTGTAGGACTGCCGCTCTGCCCGAAAGACTTCATGCACCACCTGCAGGCCCAGCACCTCGGTGTAGAAGTGGCGCGAGCGCGCGTAGTCGCTGGCGATGATGGCCACATGGTGCACACCGGTGGGCTGGAGTGCGGGCAGCGCTGCACTGGCCTGGGTGCTGTCACTCATGTGCCAGCACCCGCAATGTCCAGCGCGCGCGATGCACCGTACAGCGCGGGCGTGGCGCTGGGGTCGATCACCCAGCAGGGAATGGACGCGAGGTAGGGCTGAAAGCGGCCCTTGGACTCGAACCGCGCGCGGAACGAAGATTGGTCGAACCACGTGCCCAGGCGCGGCACCATGCCGCCGCCGATGAACACACCGCCACGCGCGCCGAGCGTGAGCGCGAGGTTACCCGCCACGCTGCCCAGAAAGCCGCAGAACAGCTCCAGCGCCTCCAGCGCCAGCGGGTCGTTGGCTTGCAGCGCCAGCTCGGTCACCTGCGCGGCGGAGCTGACTTCCTTGCCACCACGCTGGGCCAGCCTGCGCAGCGCGTGGTACAGGTCCACCAGCCCGGCGCCGCACACGGCGCGTTCGGCCGACACATGGCCGTAGCGCTCTTGCAGGATGGCCAGCACATCGAATTCGCGCTGGGTCTGCGCGGCCAGCGTGACATGGCCGCCCTCGCCCGACAGCGGCACCCCCAGACTGGAGCCGGGCGGAAACACCAGGCCCGACACGCCCAGGCCCGTGCCCGGGCCCAGCAACGCAATCGCGGCGCCCGGCACGGCCGCGCCGCCGCCCACGGGGCGCAGTTGCTCGGGCGTGAGCAGGGGCAGCGCCAGCGCGAGTGCAGTGAAGTCGTTGATGACCACCAGCCGTTCAAAGCCAAAAGCCTCGCGCACGGCGCGCTGCGAGAAGCTCCAGCTGTGGTTGGTCATGCGGATCGCGTCGCCCGTGACCGGGTTGGCAATGCCAAACGCGGCCTCGCGCGGGGTGGGCACACCCACCTCCTGCAGGTAAGCGGCTAGCGCGGCGTCCACCGTGGGGAACTGCGCGCAGGGCAAGACCCGCGTGTCGTTGAGCGGGCCCGTGGGCGATGCCTGCCAGGCCAGGCGGATGTTGGTGCCGCCAATGTCGGCAAGAAGGCGCTGCGGGTGCATAGATCGACGAAAAGAATCCCAAAGGGTCCGAAAGAGGTCCGAAAGAGGTCCGGGCAGGCAGGATGCAACACCCACCCGACAGCGGGAGAGCCCAAAACTACAGCCACCAAATGCTATATTTTTAATAGCACAAAAGGCATGATAGTCGCGCGGAGAAGCCTGTTTTTACTTCAAATCCCTGCCCTGGCAAAGACCAAAGTCTGGTGGCAACACCAGCGCCGCGGGTTCGCACACTCTCAGGCCACCAGCCGCTCTTCCGACTTGGCATCGAACCAGTGGGCATGCGCGGGCGCCAGGGCCAGGCCCACATGCTCGCCGGGTTGCACACGGGTCTGGGCGTCGGTGCGCAGCGTGACGCTGCCAGCGGCAGTGTCCACCATCACATAGGTGTCGGGGCCCGTGGGCTCCACCACGCTGACCTTGCCTCGCCAGGGGGCGCTGTCTTGCATCACCAAATGCTCGGGGCGCACGCCCAGCAGCACCTCGTTGGCGCTCGTCGATGGAGGCGCCAGGTTCAGCGCCGCACCCTGGATGCCAAACTGCCCGCCCGTGACCGCGCCGCGCAGCAGGTTCATGGTGGGCGAGCCGATGAAGGTGGCCACGTAGGTGTTGGCTGGTCGGTTGTAAATCTCGTCCGGCGTGCCCAGTTGCTGCACCACGCCGC
The DNA here is from genome assembly GCF_003060895.1 of Acidovorax sp. HMWF029. GTDB lineage: Bacteria > Pseudomonadota > Gammaproteobacteria > Burkholderiales > Burkholderiaceae_C > Acidovorax. The sequence continues at coordinate 10,596 of NZ_QAIH01000230.1, forward strand.
CCTTCATCACGGCAATGCGCGAGCCCAGCGTCATGGCCTCGACCTGGTCGTGCGTGACGTACACGCTGGTGATGCCGCTGGCCTGGTGCAGGCGCTTGATCTCGGCGCGCATTTCCACACGCAGCTTGGCGTCCAGGTTGGACAGAGGCTCGTCAAACAAAAACAGCTGCGGCTGGCGCGCCAGTGCCCGGCCCATGGCCACGCGCTGGCGCTGGCCGCCCGACAGCTGGCTGGGGCGGCGGTCCAGCAGGTGGCTGATCTGCAGCATGGCCGCGACTTCGTCGATGCGCTTTTGGCGCTCGGCCTTAGGCATCTTGCGCATCTCCAGCGCAAAGCCGATGTTGTCGGCAACGCTCAAGGTGGGGTACAGCGCGTAGCTCTGGAACACCATGGCGATGTCGCGGTCGCGCGGGGGCATGCCCACCACGTTCTTCCCGCCAATGCGGATCTCGCCCTCGGTGGGCTCATCGAGCCCCGCAATGATATTGAGCAGCGTGGACTTGCCGCAGCCCGAGGGGCCGACCAGGATGAGGAACTCGCCGGGCGCAACATGGATGTCCACCTTGCGCAGCACCTCCACGCTTTTATCGCCCTTGCCAAAGCGCTTGTTGATGCCTGCGATGTCGAGTGATGACGCCATTTTTTTCCTACCCTTAACCCTTGACAGCGCCGGCTGTAAGCCCGCGCACAAAAAACTTGCCTGCCAGCACATAGATCACCATCGTGGGCAGGCCCGCGATGATGGCGGCCGCCATGTCCACGTTGTAGGCCTTCACGCTGCTGCTGGTGTTGGCCAGGTTGTTCAGCCCCACAGTCACCGGCTTGGAGTCGGTGCCAGAGAACACCACGCCGAACAGGAAGTCGTTCCAGATGTTGGTGAACTGCCAGATCAGCGTGACCATGACGATGGGCGTGGACAGCGGCAGCACGATGCGCCAGAAAATCTGGAAGAAGCTGGCCCCATCCATGCGGGCCGCATTGACCAGCTCCTTGGGGATGGCCGCGTAGTAATTGCGGAAGAACAGCGTGGTGCCCGCGAGGCCCGCCAGGCAGTGCACCAGCACCAGCCCGGTGATGGAGCTGGACAGCCCCAGCCAGCCCAGCACCTGGCTCATGGGCAGCAGCACCACCTGGAAGGGCATGAACACGCCGAACAGCAGCAGGCCGAACAGCACATCGCTGCCGCGAAACTTCCACAGGCTGAGCACATAGCCATTGAGCGCGCCCCACACGGTGGAGATGAGCACCGCAGGCACGGCCATGGCCACCGAGTTCATGAAGAACGGACGCAGGCCGTTGCAGTCCACGCCCGTGCAGGCGCTAGACCACGCCGTGCCCCAGGCCGACCAGTTCAGCGAGCCTGGCAGCGCCAGCAGCGAGGTGCTGCGGATCTCTTCGGCGTCCTTGAACGAGGTGACCAGCATCGCGTACAGCGGCAGCAGAAAGAAGGCGGTGGCCAGGGCCAGCACCGCGTAGACCACAAAGCGGCCCACGGAAGGGAGCAAAGAAGGCTTAGCGGTCATGGGCTTTGGTCCGCAGTTCGCTGTAAAGGTAAGGAATCACCAGAGCCGCCACGGTGGCCAGCATCATGGTGGCGCTGGCTGCGCCCAGGCCGATCTGGCCGCGCGAGAACGACATGGTGTACATGAAGGTGGCGGGCACATCGGTGGCAAAACCGGGGCCACCGGCGGTGAGCGCCATCACCAGGTCAAAGCTCTTGATCGCCAGGTGCGACAGCACCATGAGCGTGGAGAAGAACACCGGGCGCAGCGCAGGCAGCACGATGCGCCAGTAGATGCGCGGCAGCGAGGCGCCATCGACCTGCGCGGCCTTGATGATGCTGTCGTCGATGCCCCGCAGGCCTGCCAGGAACAGCGCCATGGCAAACCCGGCGCTTTGCCAGATGCCTGCAATCACCACGCAGTAGATGGCCATCTCGGTGTCCACCAGCCAGCCAAACTCAAAATTCGGAAAGCCCCAGTCGCGCACCATTTTTTCCAAGCCCAGGCCGGGGTTGAGCAGCCACTTCCAGGCCGTGCCCGTGACCACAAATGACAGGGCCATGGGGTAGAGATAGATGGTGCGCAGCGCACCTTCGGCGCGGATCTTCTGGTCCAGCAGCACGGCCAGCACCACGCCGATGGCGAGCGACCCGCCCACGTAGCCCACGCCGAAGATGCCCAGGTTTTTGAGGGCCACCCACCAGCGGTCCATCTCCCACAGGCGCTCGTACTGCGCCAGGCCCGCCCATTCGTAGTTGGGCAGCATGCGCGAGACGGTGAGGCTGAGCACGCCGTTCCAGACCATGAGGCCGTAGATGAACGCGAAGCCCAGCACAAAGGCAGGCGCTACCACCAGCTTGGGCAGCCATGTTTCAAACGTGTTCTTGCTCATGGCTGCGGTGTATGTTTGTCATCGTCCTGCATGGAAAAAAAGCGGGGGACACGCAGGAGTGCCCCCCAAAACTGAACAAAGTAACCTCGGAATAACTCGCTAACTCACGATCTCCTCAAGGGATCACCACCACACCTCGTACTGCACGCCCACCAGCGTGCGCGAGGTCTTGCCATTGGCACCAAAGCTGCCCGCGTTGGCTGCGGCGGCGGCCTGGTTCCAGTTGGCCTTGGTCACATACAGGCGCAGCTCGGGGCGCGACCAGAAGTCTTCCGACAGGGCCAGGGCACCCGCCAGCGTGGCCTTGGACAGGCGCTGGTCGGGGCCGCTGCCCTTGCGGGTGGTGGTGGACAGTTCCACCAGGCCCTTGAAGTTCTTGGTGAACGCGTACGAGCCCCGGCCACCCAGCGAGAAGTCCTTGGTCTCCACACCCGTCAGGTCGGCCTTGTTGGTCTGGTAGCCAATGAGGGCCTGGCCGCCAAACGGGCCGCTTTGCCAGTTGATGGAGTCGGCAATGCGCGTGGAGCGCCGGCCGGCCCGCTTGCCATCGATGGATTCGAACTCACCGTCGATGCGTGCATGGCCGCGTGAGGTCTGCAGGTAGAAAGTGTTGCTGATGCTGGGCAGCAGGAATTCCTTTTGCGTGTGCATGAGGGAGATGCCCGAGCCCGAACCACCACCCACCTGGTTCTTGCCACCCACCGCCGTGAGCAGCACCCGCAGCTTGCCGCCGGGGTTGGTGTTGATTTCGGACAGGTCGGCGTTGATGCGGTGTGCCTTCACATTGTTGGGCAGGTTGCCGTCGAACTTGTCGCCGGTGAACAGACCCACGCCCAGCTTCATACCGCCCACAGGCACATCGGTCACACCGGCGCCGATGTTGTCACCGTAGTTCAGCAGGAAGTAGTCGACGATGTGCACGTCCTGGATGCGCAGGCGGCGCTGGCCCGCCCAGAACTTGGCTTCAGGGGCGAACGAGAAGCCGCTCATTTCCACAAATGCCTGCTCGGTGCTGATGTCGCCGCTGCCCCACTTGGCGGGCATGTAGTTCACCTTCCACTTCACGCCACCGGCTTCAAAAGTGCGCGCAAAGTTGACTTCGATGCCGTTGTCGCCTTCGTTGCCGAGGCGGAACTTCTGCAGCTCGCCACCGAGCGACAGGTTGCCCTTGACGCCGTCCGAGTGGTTGAACACCGGGCCACCGCGTGAGTAGCCGTTGAACTCAAAGCCTGCTACTTCCATAGCAAAGGCGCCATTCGCGCATGCGGCGGCCAAAGCCACCGCCGTGAGGCGGTTTCTTGTCTTCATGATGGGATCCCTCTGGGGTTGGTTTTAGTGCGTGTGGGTGCGTGTGTGCGTACTTCTCACACGGCTTACTTGGTCTTCGCGGCGGCCGCGATCTTCTTCATGGCATCGGCGACGCTGACCTTGTCGTCGTTCCAGAACTGGCTGACCACATCCTTGATGGCGCCTTCGGTGGCCGGGGCAATGGCCATTCCGTGGGCCGCGCTGGGCACCAGTCCGCCGCTCTTGGCGGTGTCCACAAAGTCCTTGGCCGAGGCCTTGGCGCAGTCGTCGAACTTGTCCATGGGCTGACCCGCGCGCACGGGGATGGAGCCCTTGTTCAGGTTGAACACTTCCTGGAAGGCTGGGCTCATGATGGAGCTGGCCAGGTCGCTCTGCGCCTTCTGTGCGGCCGCGTCCTTGAGCTTGAACAGGATGAACGAATCGACGTTGAAGGTGAACGCGTTGGCCGAGCCCGGCGCAGCGGCGCACAGGAAGTCCTTGCCCGGTGCTTTGCCTGCAGCCAGGAACTCGCCCTTGGCCCAGTCACCCATCAGCTGAAAGCCCGCCTTGCCCTGAATCAGCATGGCCGTGGCCAGGTTCCAGTCGCGACCAGGCGCGCCGGGGTCGGTGTAACCCTTGATGCGGCGGAAGGTCTCCAGCGACTTCTTCATGGTGTCGCTGGTGAGTGCGGTGTTGTCGAGCTTGACCAGGGCGTCCTGGTAGAACTTGGCGCCGCCCACGCCCAGCACCACCGATTCAAACGTGGTGAAGTCCTGCCAGTTCTGGCCGCCGTGGGCCACGGGCACCAGGCCTGCGGCCTTGAGCTTGTCGGCCGCAGCGAAGAATTCGTCCCAGGTCTTGGGCATGGCGGCCACGCCAGCCTTCTTCAGGGCTTCGGAGCTGCCCCACATCCAGTTCACACGGTGCACGTTGACCGGGGCGGCCACGTAAGCGCCCTTGTACTTCATCACGTCGGCGACGACCTTGGGCAGCAGGTCGTCCCACTTCTCGGCCTTGGCCAGGGTGTCCATGTTGGCCAGCACGCCTTCGGCAGCCCATTCCTGGATGGCCGGGCCCTTGGTCTGAGCAGCCGACGGTGGGTTGCCCGAGATCACGCGGCTTTTCAGCACCGTCATGGCGCTGTCGCCGCCCCCGCCTGCCACGGCAAAGTCACGCCAGGTGTGGCCTTTGCCCTGCATGATCTTCTTGAGCTCGGCCACCGACTTGGCCTCGCCACCCGACGTCCAGTAGTGCAGGACCTCGACCTCTCCCGCGCTGGCCGACATCGCTGCCGCCAGGCCCACCGCCACTGCGGCTATTTTTGTCATCTTCCACATACCCGTGTCTCCTCGATGTTTGAATCCGTTGGTGCGCCGCAGTCCGGTGCCGTTCAGCGCAGTCGGTACTTTAATTACAATAATTAATTTAATTCTCAGGGCTTTCCCTGAGCGTCGCAGCCCGACCACAAAGGCTTGGCCACGGGGGCCTTTGATATGCTCAATCCATGGCCACGCTACTGATTGTCGAAGACGACGCCCTCCTTCTGGATGCACTTACCGGCCAGCTCAAGCAACTCGATTACAGCGTGTGCACCGCCAGCAGCGTGCCGCAGGCTGTTGCGCTTTTGCAGATGCAGGCGGTGGACGGGATCATCCTGGACCTGGGCCTGCCGGGCGCTGATGGCATGGAACTTCTGACCTGGGTGCGCGCCCACATCGCAGGCCTGCCGGTTCTGATCCTGACAGCCCGCGACGGCGTGGAAGACCGCGTGCAGGGCCTCAACGCCGGGGCGGATGACTACCTCACCAAACCCTTCAACATGCAGGAGCTGCAGGCCCGCCTGCAGGCCATGCTGCGCCGTGCGCGGCAGCCCGCCTTTACCCAAGCCAGCAGCACCCAGGGCCCGCAGCTCACCACCCTGGGCCCGCTGGTGCTAGACCACGCCAGCCAGGCCGCCGCCTTGAACGGCGACCCGCTGGACCTGACCCAGCGCGAGTGGGAACTGCTGGCCCTGCTGGCCCACCGCGCGGGCGAAGTGGTCACCCGCGACGACGTGCTGGCCGCCTGGCGCGCCAGCCCCACCGACCCCGGCCAGGCCGCAGCCCCCTTGGCCTCGAACGCGCTAGAGGTGTATGTGCACCGCCTGCGCAAGAAGCTGGACGCCTCGCCCCTGAACATCCGCAATATCCGGGGGTTGGGGTACATGCTGAACAAGCCGTGACCATCCCCCTGAGCGGCTGCGCCGCTTCCCCCTTCTCTCGCAGCGCTGCGCACTGCGGGAAGGGGGGCGCCGCCAGCGCGGCGGGGCGGCCCTTGCGCGGCGGCCCTCGCATGGGCCGCGCCAGTTTTCAACGCAGCGCCGCCCATTTTTGACTGCTGAAACATGCGCCACGTCCCAGGGGTTTCTCTTCAACGCAAGCTGCTCCTGTGGCTGTTGCTGCCGCAGTTGGTGCTGTGGCTGTCGGGCGGGTTTCTGGCGTGGCGCATTGCGCTGCAGAACGGCGAGAAGGGGATTGACCAGACGCTGACGCAATCGGTGCGGGCGCTGGCGCGGCAGATCAAGCCAATTGGCGATGGGTTGCTGGTGGATTTTCCGAAGGCCGCGCAGGACATCCTGGAACAGGACCCAGCCGACCGCATCACTTACATGGTGTCGTCCCCGCCCGGTCGCTTTTTACTGGGCAACGCCCAGCTGCCGCCGCCACCGCCCGTGGAGGTGCGTGTGGGCGACCCGTATCTGTACCACGCGCGCGTGGACGACCGCGCCGTGCGCGTGGCGCTGCTGGACGTGGACTACGGCACGCCCCAGACGCGCCAGACCCTGCGCGTGCAGGTGGCCCAAAGCCTCACAGTGCGCGAGCGCATCGCGCAGGAGCTGCTGGAGCAGATGGTGTTCCCGATGGGTCTGATGGGCCTGGCGCTGAGCGCCGTGGTGTATGCGGGCGTGCTGCGCGGCCTGCAGCCCCTCAAGCGCCTGGAGGCGCAGATCGAGCGGGCTGGCGCACGCCCCCAGGCGGGCACGACGCCGCTGCCCCCCATCGAGCTGACCTCGGCCCCACAAGAGGTGCATTCGCTGGCCAGCACCATCAACCGCTTGCTGGAGACCGTGGCACGCGGCCAGCAAAAGGAAAAGCGCTTTCTCAACGACGCTGCGCACCAACTGCGCACGCCACTGGCCGGGCTCATCGGCCAGACCGAGCTGGCCCTGCACGAGAGCCATGAGCCCGCCGTGCAGGAGCGACTGCAAAAGGTGCTCTCGGCCGCACAACGTAGTGCACACTTGGTACACCAGCTGCTGCAGCTGGCCCGCTCGGAATCGACGGTGGACATGCAGAGCCTCGACCTTGCCGCACTGGCCCGCGAAGTGGCCCGCGAATGGGCGGCACGGGCGCTCACGCTGGGCATGGACCTGGGCTATGAAGGCGAAGACAGCCTGCCGGTTCAGGGCCACCCGCTGCTACTGCGCGAGGCGCTCAACAACCTCATCGACAACGCACTGCACTACGCAGGCCCAGGCGCCACCGTGACGGTGCGCGTGGGCCACGAGGAGCCCGGCCGCTGGGCCTTGCTGGTGGTGGAGGACGACGGGCCGGGCGTACCGGCTGAGCACCTGGCCGATCTGTTTGCGCGGTTCTGGCGCGGGTCGGACAAGGCGGGGGGTTGTGGGCTAGGCTTGTCGATCGTGGAGGAGATCGCGCTGCGGCATGGTGGCCGGACTGTGGCCGAGGGGGTGGTGCCGAAGGGCTTGCGGGTGGGGATGCGGGTGCCTGCGGGGTGATTTTTGAGATTTTTTGGGCCTCTCCGCGCTCTGGAAATGCCTTTATAGCTATTATTTTTATAGCATCAATAGATCAGAGAGCTGAGTTTTCAAAGTCTGGATTCGCCTCAACCGTTCGGGCTGAGCTGCTCGAAGCCTTGGCGGGCTGGTTGCTAGAGCGTGCTTGGGTTCAGGGCGGAGGCCGGGAGTCGCCCGGCATGCGAGTAACTTTCTTTCGTCTCGCCGAAAGAAAGTCACCAAAGAAAGGGCGACCCTACACGCTGCGTCCCTCCGCTGCGCTGCGGGCAACCTGCGGTGCTCGTGAAGGGAACCCGCGAATCGGACATCCACACGGGCCATTGCTTCGCTGCGCTGCGCTCGGCCCCACCTCGCGGGCGCAAGCGTCTCGCGCTGCGCAGGCACGGCCGAGCGCAGCAATGGCCCGTGTGGCTGTTCGGCTGTTGGAGGTTCGGCTGCCCACCCCCTGCTGGCTGCGCCTGCGGCGGGGCGGTTGCGGGGTGGCATGGGCGTCGAAGCGCCCATGCTTCGTGCTCTGACTCGCCGTGGTTGTCCGAGCGGCGCTGCGCAGCAGCAAAG
>NZ_QAIH01000231.1:0-13117 GCF_003060895.1 Acidovorax sp. HMWF029
CAGCCAACCGATGTAGGTGGCCAGCTGCTGTGCCTCGGGGCCGGGCAACAGCATGCAGTAGTTCAGGGCGTGCAGAAAGCGCTTTTCGCTGATCCAGCAGCGGCGCTCCACCAGCTCGGCGTGCATGATGGCAATCTGGCCCGCCGGGCCGCCAAAGCTGATGAACCCAAGCTTGAGCCAGAAAAGAAAGGCCTCACGGAAAGGTACGGACGCGGGAGCGGGGGAGGGCACTGGATGCATGGCTCCGGAGTGTGACAGGGCGGTATGACGCATACCAACATATCAATATGCCTGCGGTACCGGAGCCTGGACGATGCGGCAGAGTGTTGACTGCGTCAGCTTCCCGCAAGCCCGTCATGAATAATTATGAATTCAAAACCTGCTGTCCTGGCAGGGCGAGAGAGATGCCGAGGAGACACCTACGATGACCGCACACAGCACCTACGCCGACTTCTACCGCCAGTCTATTGACCACCGCGACACCTTCTGGAGCGAGCAGGCGAAACTCATCGACTGGAAGACGCAGCCGCAGCAGGTGTGCGACTACAGCAACCCCCCGTTTGCCAAATGGTTTGTGGGCGGCACCACCAACCTGTGCCACAACGCGGTAGACCGGCACCTGGCCACGCGCGCCAGTCAGGCGGCGCTGGTGGCGATCTCCACCGAAACGGAGACGGAGCGTAGCTACAGCTTTGCCGAGCTGCACGCCGAGGTGCAGCGCATGGCCGCCGTGCTGTTGTCACTGGGCGTGAAGAAGGGCGACCGTGTGCTCATCTACATGCCGATGATTGCCGAGGCCGCGTTTGCCATGTTGGCCTGCGTGCGCATTGGCGCGCTGCATTCGGTGGTGTTTGGCGGGTTTGCCTCGGGCTCGCTGGCCTCGCGCATTGAAGATGCCGAACCTGTGGCCGTGGTCAGCGCCGATGCCGGGTCACGCGGCGGCAAGGTGGTGCCCTACAAGCCGCTGCTGGACGAGGCGATTGCGCTGTCTAAACACAAGCCCACCTCTGTACTCATGGTGAACCGCGGCCTGGCCCCCATGCACTTGCAGCCGGGCCGCGACCATGAATGGGCACCTTTGCGCGAGCAGCACCTGAACACCGTGGTGCCTTGCGAATGGGTCGAATCCACCCACCCCAGCTACACCCTGTACACCAGCGGCACCACGGGCAAGCCCAAGGGCGTGCAGCGCGACACGGGCGGCTACACCGTAGCGCTGGCCGCCAGCATGAAGCACATTTTTGATGCCAAAGCGGGTGACACCTACTTTGCGACCAGCGACATCGGCTGGGTGGTGGGTCACAGCTACATCGTCTATGGCCCGCTGATCGCGGGCATGACGACCATCATGTACGAAGGCTTGCCCACACGGCCCGATGCGGGCGTGTGGTGGAGCATTGTCGAGAAGTACCAGGTCACGCACATGTTCTCGGCCCCCACGGCGGTGCGGGTGCTGAAGAAGCAGGACCCGGCCTATCTGGCCCAATACAACGTGAAGAGCCTCAAGGCCCTGTGGCTGGCGGGCGAGCCGCTGGACGAGCCCACGGCCCAGTGGATCAGCGACGCGCTGCAGGTGCCCATCATCGACAACTACTGGCAGACCGAAACCGGCTGGCCCATCCTGACCCTGGCCAACGGCGTGCAACAGCAGACCACACGCTTCGGCAGCCCCGGTAAGGCCATGTATGGCTATGGCGTGAAGCTGATCGACGAGGCCACGGGTGAGGAACTGACAGCGCCCAACCAGAAGGGCGTGGTCGCCATCGAAGGCCCGCTGCCCCCCGGCTGCATGCAGACGGTGTGGCGCGACGATGCGCGCTTTGTGAACACCTACTGGAAGAGCATCCCCGGTCGGCTGATCTACAGCACGTTTGACTGGGGCATCCGCGACGCGGACGGCTACCACTTCATCCTGGGCCGCACCGACGACGTGATCAACGTGGCCGGCCACCGCCTGGGCACACGCGAGATCGAGGAGAGCATTGCGTCCCACCCCAACATCGCCGAAGTGGCCGTGGTGGGCGTGGCCGACAGCCTGAAAGGCCAGGTGGCGATGGCGTTTGCCGTGGCGCGCGATGCCTCGGGCCTGACGGACGATGCTGCGCGCCTCAAGCTCGAAGGCGAGGTCATGAAGCAGGTGGACCACCAGCTTGGCGCCGTGGCGCGGCCTTCGCGTGTGTACTTTGTGACCGTGCTGCCCAAGACCCGCAGCGGCAAGCTGCTGCGCCGCGCACTGCAGGCCGTGGCAGAGCGGCGCGACCCGGGCGATCTGACCACGATGGAAGACCCGGCAGCGCTGCAGCAGGTGAAGGAACTGGTGGGCTAGTTCAACCGGGGCGGCCTATGTGCGGTTCAGGCACTGGCTCTGCAACGGCAGTGAGGCGAACTCGACAGGCCCTTGGGACAACCGCTCTCCTTGAGCGGTGGGATGCACTAGCTGTTTGAGGATGTTGGGAAGGACATACGCAGAAAAAAAGGCCCTTCATTTTTTCTTGTTGTCTTGGTCTTTTTTTGTGATCCCAAGAGGGCCGCACCCATGCGCACCCTACACCGGCCGGTTCCGCTGCCACCCCGCAGGCGGCTGCCATCCCGGTGTCCAGCCGATGAAGTCCTCCAGCGGCATGGGCCGGGCGATGCAGTAGCCCTGGGCCTGGGTGCAGCCCAGCTGAAGCAGCATCTGGCCTTGTTCCACGGTTTCCACGCCTTCGGCGATCACGCGGTAGCCGAAGGAGCGGGCCAGGCCGATCACGCCCTGCACGATGGCCAGGTCGCCGGGGTCGCCCATCATGCCGTGCACAAAACTCTGGTCGATCTTGAGCGTGTCCATGGGCAGGCGGCGCAGGTAGGTGAGCGAGGAGTACCCCGTGCCAAAGTCGTCCAGCGACACGGTCACGCCCATGGCGCGCAGCTCGGTGAGGGTGTTGGCCACGGCCGACAGGTCATACAGCGCGGCGCTTTCGGTGATCTCGATCTCGACCAGGTGGGCGGGCACCTTGGGGTGGCGCGCCAAGCATCGTGCCATCCAGGGAGCAAAGCCGGGCTGCTGCAGATGCTGGGCCGAAATGTTGATACTCAGTGGCATGGGCAGGCTGCGGTCCTGCAATTTTTCCAGCACCGTGAGTGCGGCCTCGGCCACCCATTCTCCAAAGCCGATCTCGAGCTCGGTGCCCTGTAGCAGCGGCAGGAAGTCGCCTGGCGGCACCAGGCCGCGCTCGGGGTGTTGCCACCGTGAGAGCACTTCGGCGCCGACCACGGTGCCGCTGCGCATGTCCACCTTGGGCTGCAGGTACAGGGTGAACTGTGCGTCTGCCAGCGCGTCGCGCAGGTGGCGGCCCTGGGCGCGCCGCAGCTGCACTGAGCGTTCCTGTTCCGCATCGAACTGGTGAAAGCGGTTGCGCCCGGCCTGTTTGGCTGCGTACATCGCCTGGTCCGCATGGCGCAGCAAGCCATCGGCGTCGGCATCGTCCTGTGGGAACACGGTGTAGCCAATGCTGGCGGTGACTACAACACGCTCTGCATCCAGCGAATAGGCGGCTGAAATGCTTTCCATCACGCGTTCGAGCAGGCTTTCGCAGTCGCTCACTGATCCCAGCCCGGGCATGAGGATCACGAACTCGTCGCCACCCAGGCGGGCTACACAGTCGATGCCACGCAGCGCCCGGGTGAGCCGCCCCGCCACCACCACCAGCAGGCGATCGCCTGCACCGTGGCCCAGGCGGTCATTCACCGGTTTGAAGCCGTCCAGGTCGAGGTAAGCCACGCCCAGCTGCGTGCCATTCTGGCGGGCCAGTTCCATGCTCTCCTGCAGCTTGCGCGCCAGCAGCACCCGATTGGGCAGACCTGTGAGGGCGTCGAACAGTGCCAGCCGCTGCAGCATGACCTCCTGCTCGCGCTGCGGTGTCACATCGATGGCTACGCCCAGCATGCGGGCGGGATTTCCACGGCTGTCAAAACCAACGATCTTGCCGAGATTGCGTACCCAGCGGTTGGTCTCGCCGGGCTGGCTCACGCGCCAGGTGGCATCAAACGGAGTGCAGGGGTTGGTGGTGTGGCGCGCCAGTTCGGCATGGATGCGTTCGATGTCTTCGGCCGCAACGGCGTCAGCCCACTGCACCGACAGGGGGGAGCTGCCGGTTGCATTCAGGCCGCGCATGGCGCGCCAGCGGCTGTCGCCGGTGACCAGTCCGGTTTGCAGGTTCCAGTCCCACAGCCCCAGCGATGCGGCAGAGATGGTGAGGGACAGCAGCTCTTCCCTCTCCCGTACCTGTTCTTCCTCGCGTTTGCGGTCGGTGATGTCGTGTACTGAAAACAGCCAGCAGGGTTCGCCATCGAATTCGGTGGCACGCATGGATTGCAGCACCGTACGGGGCGGGCCGCCGCGCACGTTCAGCGTCATCTCATGGTCGCTGATCTGGCCGCTGGCGTCCACCTGATCGAGGAGGCGCTGGCGTTCTTCGGCCGTGAAGATGCCCAGCTCGATGCCGGTGCGACCCAGAGCCTCGCTGCGTGCTATGCCCAGCATCTCGACCCAGGCGGGGTTGATGTCCACATACTGGCCGTTGCTGCGCCGGGACAGGCCCATGGGGTAGGGCATGAGATGGAAGATGCGCGAAAAGCGCTCTTCGGACTGCCGCAGGCGCTGCTCAGCGCGTTTGGCTTCGTCAATGTCCTGCATCACGCCGCGCACCTTGACCACGCGGCCATTCTCGATCACGGGCTCACCCCGGGCACGCATCCACAGCAAATGGCCGTCGGCGTGATAGACCTCCATCTCCATGCTCCATTCGGCGAGCGAACGGATGCTCTGGCGGAATTTTTCGCGAAGCTCCTCCCGGTACTGCGGGGCTACATGGCGGTCGATGTAGTCGCTGGGTGGGGGCTGGTTGGGGGGCAGGCCATGGATGTCAAAACACACATCCGACCAGTACACCAGGCCCCGACCGCGCTCGTCCACCCACGCGCCCAGTCGGGCCAGCCGCCCCGCTTGCTGCAGCTGGTTGTACAGCGCCCGAAGTTCGTCACTGGTACGCTGGGCTTCCGTCATGTCGTGAAAAATGAAAACAAAGCAGTTTTCACCCTCGACAAGCACAGAGCGTGCTGACATCAGCCCCGGGACACGCACCCCGTTACTCTGCGCTACCAGTGGCAGGCGGTCTACCTTGCCGTCGCGCATGAAGGCCTCGATGAGCCGCAGGCGCTCTTCCTCGGTGGCCCAGATTTGCAGCTCGGTCGAGGTGCGTCCGATGACCTCCTCCCGCCGGTGGCCCAGCACCTCGCAGAAGGCCGGGTTCACGTCCAAGTAGCGGCCGTCCGATATGCGCGAGATGCCTGCTGGATCGGGCAGTGTCTGGTAGAAGGTCGTGTATTTGGCTTCGGACGAGCGCAGCGCGTCCTCAGCCGCGCGGTGGGCGGTGATGTCCACGTCCATGCCGATCAACGCGGTGGGCCTGCCCTGTGCGTCGCGGCGCGACACCGTGCCGCGCGACATGAGCCAGCGCCAGCGGTCTTCCGTGTCCCGCACGCGGAACTCGGCCTCGTAGCTTTCCTCCAGCCCGTCCATGGCACGCGCCAGCTTGGCCGCGTTGCGCTCTGCGTCGGCCGGGTGGCGCCGGGCATACCAGCGCGTCCACAGATCGGGTGCGTCGGCATCGGCCTGGGTGATGCCGTAGGCCTCATAAAAGTGGCCGTCGCAGCGGAAGCGGCGCTCCAGCACATCCCATTCCCAGTGCCCGCCGCCCAGCGAATCGAGGGCCAGGCGCAATTGCTGCTCGCGCTCTGCCAGCGTGCGGTGGGCCTGCTCCAGCGCCACCACCGACTGCGCCTTGCCCACCAGCAGCTGCCGGCCCGTGCCCAGGATGAGCATGCCCGCACCGTGGTACCAGGGTAGCTGCCGCAGCCAGTCGATGACCGGGCCCTGCACCGGTGCGCCGCCCGTGGCCACCTGGCACAGCGAGACCACGGGGGGCAGGGTGACCGCCATGCCCGCAATGGCCAGCCAGGGGTTGGCACCGGGACGGGTGTCCACCATGCGCCACAGCGCCCCCAAGACCGCCGCCCCTGCCAGCGTGGCCAGGCCCGCCAGCCAGACCGCGCCCTCGCTCCAGACCATGGCCAGCAACGCCAGGGCGGCCGTGATCAACGCCGCGAAGGGCCCGAAATACAGGGCCATGAACGCGGTGGCCGTGGGGTAGGCCACCACGCCCAGCTCGGGTGCATTCATGTTCAGCACCACCAGTACCAGGGCCGACACCACGCCGCCGGTCACGCCAACCAGTACCTGCGTGCGGCGAGAGGGGGTCAGGATTTCGGGCGGTTGCAGGTGCGCGAGCACCAGCATCAGCAGGAGTAGCAGCCCGCCAGCCAGCAGCGCGTTATGGGCCATGGTGGGCAGCCCGCGCCAAAGAAAGCAGCGTTTGCTCAGGACAGGGACGTGTGCTCAGCCCCCCGGGCGGGGCGCACAGGCATGCCCCCAACCCGGTGTCTCGCCACGGCACAGCCGTGGGGTAAGAGCATGAACCCGGCGCAGAAACCATGCACCGAGTTTAGGCGCGTTCGGCAGTGCTGGCGGGGACGGTGCGCCCCCTGATAAGCCCGGTTGACAACATCGTGCCGCACACAATCACCAGGGCGCAGCCGATCATCCAGGGCGTGATGGTTTCGCCCAGGAACAGCGCGCCATACAGCACCGCAAACACTGGCGTGATGAAGGTCACGGCCAGGGCGCGGCTGGGGCCCGCGCTGGCAATGAGGCGGAAGTAGAGGATGTATGCAATACCGGTACACATGACGGCGATCGCCACGATGGCCGCCCAGGCGCGCAGCCCGGGCATCTGGGCAGGCCACAGCCACAGCGTGGGCAGGGCCAGGCCCAGCGCCGCCCCCAGCTGGCTGCCGGTGGCCGTGGCCAGGGGCGGTATGCCCGCCAGGTGGCGCCGCGCAAAACTGGCCGACAGCCCATAGAACGCCGACGCCAGCAGGCAGGCGCCAATCGCCCAGGCGGCGCTATCGGTCTTGAAGCCCGTGCCCGCAGGCGCGCGCCAGGCCAGCAGGGCCACGCCCACAAACCCCAGCGCCAGGCCCACCCAGCGCAGTCGGTTGATGCGGTCGCCCAGCCAGAGCCAAGCCACCAGCGCGCCGAACAGCGGCACCGTGGCGTTCAGGATGGAGGTGAGCCCTGTGGCGATGTGCAGCACGGCCCAGGAGAACAGCGCAAACGGAATGGCCGAGTTGATGACGCCCGCAAACAGGATGGGGCGCCAGTGCTGGCGCAGCGCGTGCCAATGCCCCTGGTGCAGCAGGATGGGCCACAGGAACGCCGTGGCCAGCGCCACCCGCAGGCCGGCTGTGGGCAGCGGGCCAAATTCGGACGCCCCCAGCCGCATGAACAGAAAGGAGGCACCCCACAGCGCCGCCAGCAGGATGAACTCAGCGATCCAGCCGGAGACGGGCTGTTGGCCTGATGGGGTCATGGGGAGGCTTTCTCTTTGTTCTCGGCTTGGGGGCAGGGGGCGTAGACAGGCGCTATAGCGCATTCTCCAGCGCCAGCAGCGCGGCCTTGCGGTCGATCCCCCCAGCGTATCCGGTCAGGCTGCCGTCGGCGCCCAGCACACGGTGGCAGGGCACCACCACGGAGAGCGGGTTGCGCCCCACGGCTGCGCCCACGGCCCGCACGGCGCGCGGGCGGCCCAGGTGCTGGCTCAGCTCGCCATAGGTGCGCGTCGCGCCCCGGCCAATCGCCAGCAGGGCCTGCCAGACCGCTTGCTGGAACAGTGTGCCGCCCGACAGGTCCAGCGGCAGGTCAAACCCATCGCGTTCGCCGCGCAGGTACTGCTGCAGCTGGCCGGAGGCCGCCTGCAGCAGCGGGTGGCTGTGCGCCTCGGCCCAGGCAGCGCTGCCATACAGCTGCTGGCTGGGCTCGTGGCGCTGGCCTTCGAACCAGATGCCGCACAGGCCGGTGGGCGAAGCGGCCAGACGCACCGGTCCGAGGGCGGTGTCTGCGCGGGCTTGCAAGGTGTGGGGGTGGTAATGCATGGCGGGTGTCTGATTTTATGAATGAAAAAGGGCGTCTGCGCGCAACGGGTAAGCACTTTTAGCTATGTTTTTAATAGCTATTTGGTCAATGCAGACCAAGCGCGCAGCACGGCGTAGCTGCGCCACGGGCGCCAGGGCTCGGATGCTGTCGTCGCTGCGCGGGCCGGGTTTTTCTGGCCCTGCACGCCCAGCGCCTTGTGCAACGCCACATCCCCGGCCGGGAAGGCATCGGGCCAGCGCAGCACACGCATGGCGATGTACTGCGCTGTCCAGTCGCCAATGCCCGGCAGCGCGCACAGCGCCGCCGTGGTGCTGGCCACATCGGCACCTGCGTGCAGGGCCAGGCCGCCAGCGTCCACCGCGCGGGCCAGCGCCACGATGGCGGCCTGGCGCTGGCGCACGATGCCCAGCTGGCCCAGGGTGTCGCCGTCGGCACCGGCCAGCGTGGCGGCGGTGGGGAACAGGCGGTTCAATTCGGGCCAGGGCGTGGCAATGGGCTCGCCCAGCCGCTCCACCAGGCGTTGGCCCAGGGTGCGTGCGGCGGCCACGGTGATCTGCTGGCCCAGCACGGCACGCACGGCCAGCTCAAAGCCGTCGAACGCGCCGGGCACCCGCAAGCCGTCCCCGTCAGGAAAGGCGCTGTGCAGCACGGCGTTGATGGCAGCCGGGTCGGCATCCAGGTCGAGCATGGCGCGCACGCGGCGTATGACGAGCGGCAGCACGGGGTAGAGGCTGTCGCTGGTCTGCAGCAGCACCTGGTGGCGCGCCACGTCAAAACGGGCGCTAAACCAGCCCATGGTCTCCTGGCCCAGGCCCGTGATGCTGGCGGACAGGCGCACGGTGCGCCGCAGCGTGGCCGCGTCGGGCAGTACCCATTCCACACCATGGAACTGCCGCCGCTCAAAAAATGCCAGCAGCGCCGCCACATCAAACGGCGGCCGCCAGGCCAGGCGCAGCGCCGTGCCACTGCCTTCGGGTGCACCGGCTGGCGCGGGTGCCACGCCACTGCGCCGCAACTGGGTGGGGTTGAGCCCGTAGTGCTCCGCAAACGCCGCGTTGAAGCGCCGCACACTGGCAAAACCGCTGGCCAACGCCACCTGCGTGACGGGCATGCGGGTGTCGGTGAGCAGCTGCTTGGCCGTGAGCAGGCGGCGGGTTTGCAGGTACTGCAGGGGCGAGACGCCCAGGGCCGCCTCGAAGATGCGGCGCAGGTGCCGGTCGCTCACGCCCAGGCGCTCGGCCAGGCGGGCCACGGTGGCGCTGCCTTCGCCCGGCGCCGAGGGGGTGGGCCAGAGGTCGGGCGCATCGAGCAGGCGCACGGCCTGTTGCACCAGGATGCTGCTCGCGTCTTGCACCGACCACACCAGCGCCTGCGGTGCCAGCTCGGGACGGCAGCGCAGGCAGGGGCGAAAACCCGCGTGTTCGGCCTGCGCGGCCAGCGTAAAAAAGCGGCAGTTCTCGCGCCGGGGAGCGCGCACGGCGCACACGGGGCGGCAGTAGATGCCGGTGGAAGTCACGCCGGTAAAGAAGTGCCCGTCAAAGCGTGCATCCCTCGCCAGCAGGGCCAGGTAGCGACCCTCGTCCGGGTGTGCTGCGGCATCTCTGGTGGCGGTCGGGGTCGAAGTCATGGGCTGGATGATAGAGAGCGGGGACACTCGCACTGGCCGTTTTCGGACATGTGCCTGCCGCGGTCTGGGCACCTGGCCGGGCAGGGGGGGCGCCTACAATGCAGCCGGCTCCGAACTCCTCACATCCCTTTGCTAAAGGTCCCTCGACGTGCAACCGACGCCCGCCATTTTTAAAGCCTATGACATCCGCGGCATCGTGCCGGCGACCTTGAACGAAGAAGTAGCCTTGGGCCTGGGTCGGGCCTTTGGCACCGCAGCCCGCGCTGAAGGGCAGACGACCGTGGCCGTGGGCCGCGACGGGCGCCTGTCGGGCCCGGCCATGTCGGCGGCGCTGATCCAGGGGTTGGTCGAGGCGGGCATCGAGGTCATCGACGTGGGCTTGGTCACCACGCCGCTCTTGTACTTTGCGGCCAGCACACTGTGCAACAGCGGCATCCAGGTCACTGGCAGCCACAACCCCAAGGACTACAACGGCTTCAAGATGGTGCTGAACGGCCGCGCCATCTATGGCGAAGAGATCCAGGGCCTGCGCCGCACCATGGAGCAGGAGAGCTGGCAGCTGGCGACCGGTGGCTCGGTGCGCCATGTGGATGTACTGCCCACCTACCGCGAGCGCATCGTGGGGGATGTGAAGCTGGCCCGCCCCATGAAAATCGTGGTGGACTGCGGCAACGGCATTGCGGGCGCCTCGGCCCCCGCCATCTTCCGTGCGCTGGGCTGCGAGGTGATCGAGCTGTTCTCGGAGGTGGATGGCAACTTCCCCAACCACCACCCTGACCCGAGCAAGCCCGAGAACCTGCGCGACCTGATCGAGGCCCTGAAGGCCAGCGACGCCGAACTGGGCCTGGCATTTGACGGCGATGGCGACCGCCTGGGCATCGTGACCAAGGACGGCACCAACATCTTCCCCGACCGCCAGATGATGCTGTTTGCGCAAGACGTGCTCTCGCGCGTGCCCGGCGGTGAGATCATTTTTGACGTGAAGTGCACCCAGCGCCTGGCCCCGGCCATTGCTGCGGCTGGTGGTGTGCCGGTGATGTTCAAGACCGGCCACTCGCTCATCAAGGCCCGCATGAAGGAGACCCACTCCCCACTGGGCGGCGAGATGAGCGGCCACATTTTCTTCAAGGAACGCTGGTACGGCTTTGACGACGGCACCTATGCGGGCTGTCGCCTGCTGGAGATCCTGAGCAAGTCCGCAGACCCGAGCGCCGTGCTCAACGCGCTGCCCACCAGCTTCTCGACGCCGGAGCTGAACGTGGCCTGCGCCGAAGGCGAACCCCACCGCCTCACGGCCGAGCTGCAGACGCTGGCCGCAGGCCAGTTTGCCGCGCCCGCCACGGTGAGCACCATCGACGGCCTGCGCGTGGACTGGCCCGACGGTTTTGGCCTGATCCGTGCCAGCAACACCACCCCCGTGCTGGTGCTGCGCTTTGAAGGCCACACCCCCGAGGCGCTGGCCCGCATCGAGGCCGCCATGCTGGCGCTGCTGCACAGGGTCAAGCCTGACGCCCACGTGGGCGCGGCCAGCCACTGAGCGCGCCCCTCGAAAAACCGTTTTGCCTGCCGTCTTCTTGACCGAGCTGCCCGAGTGAACAACCCCTCTGTGTCCACCCCCTTGCGCATCGCTGCCGCACAGTCGCCATCCGTCCCTGGGGATGTGGCGCGCAATGTGCTGATCCACCTGGCTTTTGTGCGGGTGGCAGCCAGCGAGGGCGTGCAGGTTCTGGTGTTCCCCGAACTGTCTCTCACCGGCTACGAACCTGCAGTGCTGGCCGCCAACCTGCTGGATGCCGACCATGCAGCGCTGGCCCCTCTGCGCCAGGCCGCGCGCGAGCAGGACATGGCCATCGTTGTGGGCGGGCCCGCAGCGCCGGTGCAGCCAGGCGCCTTGCCCGCCATTGGCGCCTGGGTGCTGGCACCCGATGGCAGCGTGGCGCTGTACCGCAAGCGCCACCTGCACACCAGCGAAAAGCGTTTTGCCAGTGCAGGCGCCCGCGATGCCCAGGTGCACCTGCTGGCGGGCGAGCCCACGGGTATGGCGGTGTGTGCAGATATCACCCACCCTGAACACGCCAGTGCCGCGCATGGCGCGGGCGCAGCGCTGTATGCGGCCGGCGCCCTGATCAGCCATCAGGGCTATGACCCCGAATCCGCGCTGCTGCAGGGCTACGCGCGGGACCACGCCATGGCCGTGCTGTTGGCCAACTACAGCGGGCTCTCCGGCGGTTATGTCAGTGCAGGCCGCAGCGCGGTCTGGGAGCCGGGCGGCCGCTGCGTGGTGGCCGCAGAGGGTGATGCGCCCAGCCTGGTTTGGGCCACCCGGGGCGACAGCGGCTGGAGCGGCGGCGTGGTGGCCGTAGACGTCCAGCACCTCGCCGTCGCATGAACCCCGCCCGTGCCCTCTATTCGTTGGTGACCTGGGGCGCCCAGCCCCTGCTGCGCCGCAAGCTGCGCCGCCGCGCCAAGGCCGAGCCGGGCTACGGCGTGGCCATTGGCGAGCGTTTTGGCCGCTATCCCGCGCCCATCGACAGCCTGATGCTGCACAGCAGCTCCGACCCGCTGGGCCGGTTTGTGTGGATCCACGCGGTCTCGCTGGGCGAAACGCGGGCCGCCGCTATCCTGCTGGCCGCGCTGCGCGAGCAGTTGCCGGGCATGCGCCTGCTGCTCACGCATGGCACGGCCACGGGCCGGGCCGAGGGTGAAAAGCTGCTGCTGCCCGGTGACCTGCAGGTGTGGCAGCCCTGGGACACCCCCGGCGCTGTGGCGCGGTTTCTGAGCAAGTTCCGCCCAGCCATCGGCATCCTGATGGAGACCGAGGTCTGGCCCAATCTGGTGGCCGGTTGCCGCAAGCAGGGTGTGCCCCTGGTGCTGGCCAATGCGCGGCTCAACGCAAAATCACTGCGCAGCGCGCAGCGCCTGGCCGCGCTGGCGCGCCCCGCCTACAGCAGCCTCGCCGCTGTGTGGGCCCAGACGGAGGACGATGCCCAGCGGCTGCGTGCCATCGGCGCGCAGGTGGCGGGCGTGTTCGGTAACCTCAAGTTCGATGTGGTGCCTGACGCCGCCCAACTGGCACAGGGCCGCATCTGGCGCGCGCAGGCGCTGCGCCCCGTGGTCATGCTGGCCAGCAGCCGCGAGGGGGAGGAGGCTCTGTGGCTTGAAAATTTGAGGTTAAAAACGGCCTCTGCGCGCGTCCAGCACGCTCAAGGCGCTATTAATAGTGGAGCATTTTGCGCAGAATCTGCCGTGCGCACTGTGCAGTGGCTCATCGTGCCGCGCCACCCGCAGCGGTTTGACGAGGTGCACCAGCTGCTGCTGCAGGCGGGCCTCACCGTGTCCCGCCGCAGCACCTGGACTGGCGCACCCGACGCCGCCGACGTGTGGCTGGGCGACTCGCTGGGCGAGATGGCGCTGTACTACGGCCTGGCCTATGTGGCCATGCTGGGCGGCAGCTTTGC
>NZ_QAIH01000231.1:13127-28816 GCF_003060895.1 Acidovorax sp. HMWF029
CCAGAACCTGATTGAGGCCGCCGCCTGCGGCTGCCCGGTGGTGCTGGGGCCCCACACCTTCAACTTTTCCGAGGCGGCGGAACTGGCCTGCGCCGCCGGTGCCGCGCAACGGGTGCCCGACATGGCCGCAGGCATCGCCCATGCCTCGGGTCTTGCCCTCGACCCGGCCGCCCACGCTGCGGCCAGTGAGCGCGCCAGCCGCTTTTCCACCGCCCACCGGGGGGCTGCACAGGCTACGGCGCAGGCCATATTGGGCATGGTGCAGCGCCAATAAGGGCCTGACGCACCACGCCACTTCACTGAACATGTCATGTCCATCAATGGCTATCCATCCATAACTATGGGTACAGCCAGGACGACAACGGAGTCAGACCCTAAGCCCAAAGTAAGCTGCAACCGCTACCATGGAGTGAAACAACTGTATCTGGCGGTGTCCTGTGGTTCCTGTTCACGACCTGGGCGTTGCAGCACTCGCGATTCTGGGCGTGGCGTTCCTGATCGGCTGGAGCAGTGCGCGCCTGAACCAGGCCACCCTGCTTTGGGGCATTGCCCACCTGTCGCTGGCCGGGGCCACCTTCACCGGTTACCGCTACCACCTGCAGCCTGAATCGCCGTGGCTGGCGGTGGTGGCCACGCTGCTCACCGGCTTCTTCCTGGCCAGCCTGCACGGGGGCACCAACTTCCTCAGGGGCCGCATCATCGGCCCCGGCGCTTTGATAGGGCGCAGCCTCGGTGTAGCGTTTCTGATCGCGGTGGTGGGATTCGGGGGGGACAAAAACGCGGGCAGCATCCTGGTGCTGGGACTGATGATGCTGGTGTATGGGGTGTCGGCCTACCTCTGTCTGCGCATGCACTACCGGCTGCTGGCTGCAGCGTTTTCCCTTAAGACTGCGGCCTTCCTTCTGTACTTTCTGGAACCTTCAACCATTGGCACGCCCTTTCAGAATCCGGACGTTCTGGCGGTGGGGTGGGTCTCCAGTGTGCTGCTGGGACTGGTGCTGGTGGATGCAGCGATTGCGCAAACGCGGCAACGGCTGACCAACGTGATCAAGCACCTGCCCGATGCGTTGGTGGCCCGCAGGCTTGACGGCAAGATCCTGTTTTGCAATGACCGCTTTGCCCAACTGGCGGGCAGCGCGTCCCCCACAGAGCTGGAGGGCCAGCAGGTGCCGCTATTGACCCGAGAGCAGGAAGAGGCCGAGGCCATGTTCCGCAAGGTCAACGCCATGGTTTTGTCAGGCCCCATGGATGAACCCATGCGCCTGGAGCGGACCATCACGCCTGCGCGGGGCGAATCGTTTCCGGCGGAAATCATTTTCTCCAGCTACTTGGATCTGGGCTTCCCGGTGATCCTCGGGCTCATCCGTGACCTGAGCGAGCGCAAGAGGGGGGAGGAAGAACGCCTGCACCAGGCCAACACCGACCAGCTGACCGGCCTTCCCAACCGCCGCTTTCTGGAGCAGCAGCTCGATGCCGTACTCTGGATCGCGCATCGCCAGCACACGCAGTGTGCGGTGCTGCTCATCGACCTGGACCATTTCAAGAAGGTGAATGACACGCTGGGCCATGCCTTTGGCGACGAGATCCTGCGCGACATCGCCCAGGCCTTGCAGGTTCAGCTCAAGCCCGGCGACCTGCTGGCGCGCCTGAGTGGCGACGAGTTTGCACTGGTGATGACGGGGCTGCCATCGCTCATGAGCATTCTGGAGGTCGAGGCCCGTGCGCTGGCGCTGCTGCAGCTGATCCGGCGTCAGTTCCGGGCAGGCGATGGCATGGACTACCAGATTGAGGCCACCATTGGCGTCGCGTTTTCAGGCCGCGAGGGCCTCAAGGCCTCGGTGCTGTTGCAACGTGCCGAAGTGGCCATGTACGAGTCAAAGGCGCGCGGGCGTGGGGGCTGGTGTTTCTTTGAGTCGGACATGGACGAGCGTCTGGCCGAATCGCTGCGACTGGAGTCTTCCTTGCGTCAGGCTGTGCCACGTGGGGAGCTACGGCTGCACTACCAGCCCATCTACAGCAGCACCACGGGACACATGACAAAGGCCGAAGCGCTGGTGCGCTGGGACAACCCGCAACTGGGTTGGGTACCGCCGGGGCGTTTCATCCCGGCGGCTGAGGAGTCCTCGCTCATCCTGGAGGTAGGCCAGTGGATTCTGGAAGAAGCCATCCGACAGGCAGCGCAGTGGCGTGTGCAGTCTGGTTTTGCGCCGGTGGTCAGCATCAACGTGTCGGCAAGGCAGTTTGCGCAACCCGGTTTTGAAAGCCAGGTGTTTGCCCTGCTGCAGCGTTACGGCGTGCCTCCATCAGGCATTGAGCTGGAGCTGACAGAAACTCTGCTGGCCAGTGACCAGGAAGACCTGCCCGCACTGCTGCACCGCCTGCACGACGCGGGGGTGGGGCTTTCGCTGGACGACTTCGGTACCGGGTACTCCTCGTTGAGCTACCTCTCGCGCTTCAGCCTCAACACCGTCAAGATCGACCGCAGCTTTGTGATGGGGCTGCAGGAGAGCAGCCGCAACCACTCGCTGGTGCGTGCCATCATCTCGATGGCGCACAGCCTGCACCTCGAAGTGGTGGCAGAGGGGGTGGAAACCTGGCGCCAATACGAAATCCTCAAGGCCGAGGGCTGCGACTACCTGCAGGGCTACCTGCTGGGGCGCCCCATGGCGGCAGACCAGCTGCGCACGCACCCGCAAGTGCTGGCTGGGGAGGAGGGCAACTTCCCCGATGCGGTCATATGAACGCCTGGTGAGTTGCCTTCTTACTTGACCAGCAGCGCGTTGATGGATTCGATGTCCTGCTGCGTCAGCGTACCCGCCGCCTGGCGCAGCTTGAGCGTCCCGAGCAGCACGTTGTAGCGTGCCTGGGCCAGGTCGCGCTTGGTCTGGAAAAGCTGGCTCTGGGCGTTGAGCACGTCGATGTTGATGCGCACGCCCACCTGGTAGCCGAGCTTGTTGGCATCGAGCGCGCTCTGGCTGGAGGCCTCGGCGGCCTCCAGGGCCTGCACTTGCCCCTGGCCGGACTGCACGCCAAAGAAAGCGGCGCGCGTGGCCTGCGCCACGTTGCGGCGCGCGGTTTCGAGGTCGGCCGTGGCTTTTTCTTCCAGGGCCAGGGTTTCCTTGACCCGGTTTTGCACCGCAAAACCTGCAAACAGCGGCAGGTTCAGAGCCACACCCACGCTGGCGGCGTTGCTGCGGCTGGTCACGCCGGGGGCACTGATGGTGCCGTGCAGGTTGCGTGTAACGTTGTAGCCTGCCTGCAGGTCCAGGGTGGGCAAGTGGCCGGTCTCGGCCTTTTTGGTTTCCAGCCGGGCGATGTCGAGCGCAATGGCAGCCTGTCGCACGCCGGGCTGCTGGTCGCGCGCTGTGTCCACCCAGGTGGCCACGTTGGCGGGCTGCACGCTGGGCAGCTGCAAGGGAAGTGCCAGGGGGCGTGGTTGGGTGCCGGTGATGCCAACGAGCTGGTCCAGTGCCAAGCGCTTGACGCGCAAATCGTTCTCGGCGGCGATCTCTTGTGCAATCACCAGGTCGTAGCGGGCCTGGGCCTCGCGTGAATCGGTGACGGTGGTGGTGCCCACCTCGAAGTTGCGTTTGGCCGATGCCAGTTGCTCGGACACGGCGGCTTTCTGAGCCTGCACAAAGGTCAGGGTGTCCTGTGCAGCCAGTACGTCAAAGTAAGCCTGACTCACGCGCACCAGCAGGTCTTGCGTGGCGGCATCAAGCTGGGCTTGGGCCACGTCCACACCGCGCTGGCCTTGCTCCAGGCTGATGCGGTTGGCCGGGCGGTACAGCGGCTGCGAGGCGTTGATGCCCACGGTCTGCGCCGTGCCGGTGTTTTCAATTCTGGGCTTGCTCAGTTCCACATTGCTGCGGTTGAGGCCACCCGTCAGCGCGGCCGAGGGCAGCAGGCCTGCGCGGGCCTGGTCGGCCTTGCGGCCTGCCGCATCCAGCTGTGCGCGGGCGGATTGCCAGGCCGTGTCGTAGGTACGGGCCGATTCCACCAGCTCCAGCAGGCTCTGGGCCTGCGCCGGGGCGGTGAACGCCGCGCCCAGTGCCAGCGACAGAAGGGACAGGGAAAGAGGCCGGAACGGTGTCATGGAGGTCCTTCGGGAGGGTCTGCGTTTCGATGGAGGGAGCGAGCGGGGCGGTCAAGGGCCAGGCGGTGTGTCAGTAACGGGGCACAGCGGAGTCGTTTTCATGCGACCAGGCGTCGATGCCACCGGTGATGTTGGCCAGCTTTTCAAAACCGTTGTGCTGCAAAAACGCAGCCACCCGCAGGCTGCGTGCGCCGTGGTGGCACAGGCAGGCGATGGGGCGTTGCGCCTGGAGGGCAGCGTCCAGCTCGGCCAGCCGCGCGGGCAACTCGCCCATGGGGATGGCCATGAGCTCGAAGCCCTCAGCGCGCACGCTGGCGGTTTGCAGCTCCCAGGGTTCGCGCACGTCCAGCACCAGGGGCTGGCTGCCTTCGGGTGCCGTGGCAAACCAGGCAGACAGCTGAGCGGGGCGGACGTGATCAATCATGCAGAACTCCGAAGGATGGGAATCAGAACGTAAAGCCGGAGGGCTCGGGGAAGTTCACCAGACGGGGCGCGATGGTGTCCCAGGGCGAGGTGGTTTCGAAACGGTCGCCGCTGCGGCGCGTAACGGTGAAGCGCATCACGGGCTCGTTGCCCACGATGGCGCCCAGGCGGCCACCTTCTTTCAGCAGTGAGAGCAGGGCGGTCGGAACTTCGGCCACCGAGCCGCTGAGTACGATCACGTCAAATGGGCCGTCCGGGATCGTGTCGCGGGCACCGTCGCCCAGGCGCACGTCGGCGTTTTGGATACCGGCATCGCGCAGGTTTTCGCGGGCCATTTCGGCCAGTTCGGGATTGATTTCGAGGGACACCACGCGCTCGGCGCGGTGGGCCAGCAAGGCGGCCATGTAGCCCGAACCTGCGCCGATTTCGAGCACGCGGTCGGTGGGCTTGATTTGCAGGTCTTGCAGGACGCGGGCTTCCACGCGCGGCTGCAGCATGCTGTGGCCCTGGCGCACGGCCTCTTCGGCGTCGCTGCCCAGCAGGGGCACTTCAATATCCATGAACGCCATGCTGCGGTAGGCCGGGGGCACAAAGTCTTCGCGGCGCACCACAGCCAGCAGGTCGAGCACGTCTGCGTCGAGCACGTTCCAGGGGCGGATCTGCTGCTCGATCATGTTGTAGCGGGCCTGGGCGATGGGATCGCTGATGTTGGCGGACGTGTTCAGGGGCATGTTCATGGAATATCTCCGTGGGGCGGGCGTCTAGGACAAACCCTCGATTTTACTGGGCGTTGCGGGCGAACCGCCGAACTTGCGGCGCGCCCAGCGGGCCAGATCATCCATATAGCAATACACCACCGGCACCACCACCAGCGTGAGCAGCGACGAGGTAATGACGCCGCCAATTACCGCCTGGCCCATGGGGGCACGCTGCTCTGAGCCTTCGGACAATGCGAACGCCAGCGGAACCATGCCAAAAATCATGGCCAGCGTGGTCATGAGGATGGGGCGCAGCCGCACGCGGGCGGCTAGCAGCAGGGCTTCGGTGCGGGGCAGACCGGGAACGGTCTGCCCCGCATCGTTCATGTGTTCTTCGCGGGCTCGGATCGCAAAGTCCACCAGCAGGATGGCGTTTTTGGTAACCAGACCCATCAGCATCACCACGCCGATGATGGAGAACATCGACAGCGTGGAGCGGAACATCAGCAGCGCCAGCACCACACCAATCAGCGTGAGAGGCAACGATGTCATGAGCGCCAGCGGCTGCAGGAAACTCTTGAACTGGCTCGCCAGGATCATGTAGATGAAGATGATCGCCATGGCCAGGGCTGAGATGGCATAGCCGAACGATTCGGCCATGTTCTTGGTGGAGCCACCGAACTGGTAGCGATAGCCGGGCGGGAAGGCCACGGTGTCAAGCGCCTTCTTGATGTCGCCCGAGACTTCGCCCGCAGAGCGCTGGGCCACGTTGGCGTTCACAGCGACTTCGCGGGTCAGGTCGCGGCGGTTGATCTGGTTGGCACCGGTCGATTCGGTCACGCGGGCCACCTGATTCAGGCGCACGATGCGCGTGGTGCCGTCGGCTGAGGTCATCGCAAAGGGCAGGCGCTCCAGGTCAGCGGTCTGGGTGCGGGCCTCGGGGGCCAGGCGCACGTTCACGTCGTAGGTCTGATCGTCCGGCGCACGCCAGTTGCCCACCGTGGAGCCTGCCACCAGTGTGCGCAGCGATGTCGCCATCGGCGCCACCGACAGCCCCAGATCAGAGGCCACATCGCGCTTGACCTCCAGCGAAATGACCGGCTTGTCGGGTTTGGCACTGGTGTCCAGGTCTACCAGGCCGGGGATGTCGCGGATCTTTTCGGTGACGACCTTGGTCAGGCGCTCCAGTTCTTGCAGGTCGGGGCCTTGCAGCGAGAACTCCACCTGTTTGTTGCCGCCCACGGCGTCCAGCAGGCCCACGTGGGTGATGGTGATGCCAGGCACCGTTTTCAAGCGCTCGCGCAGCACCTCGGACATTTGGTCCACACTGCGGCTGCGGTCCTTGCGGTCCACCAGTCGCACGTAGATGTTGGCGTAAATCTTGCCCTGGGCGCTTCCCGTGTTGATGGTGGCCAGTGTGTAGCGGACCTCGGGCATCTCGCGCAGCATGCCCTCAACTTGTTTGGCTTTGGCCTCGGTGGCCTCCAGAGACGAGCCCACCGGGGTGTAGAAATTGAGCGAGGTTTCGGAGAAGTCGGCCTTGGGCACGAACTCGGTGCCCAGCAACGGCACCATGAAGACGCTCAATACAAAAATAGCCAGTGCTATGCCCATGGTGGTCAGCTTGTGCACCAGCGACCAGCGCAGGATGCTCTGATAGCCTTGCGCCAGCGCGTCGGTAGCGCGGTCAAACCAGCCCGTGACGCGTCCGATGGTCTTGTCGTAGAAGGTTACGGGAGCGGTCTTCTGGCCGTGGGCGTGGATGCTGGGGTCGTGCCAGATGCTCGACAGCATGGGGTCGAGCGTGAAGCTCACGAACATCGAGATCATCACCGCCGCCACGATGGTGATGCCGAACTCGTGGAAGAACTTGCCGATGATGCCGCCCATGAAACCGATGGGCATGAATACGGCCACGATGGATAGCGTGGTGGCCAGCACGGCCAGGCCAATTTCCTGTGTGCCGTCCATGGCCGCGTCGTAGGCGCCTTTGCCCATCTGCACATGGCGCACGATGTTCTCGCGCACCACAATGGCGTCGTCGATCAGCAGGCCCACGCACAGGCTCAAAGCCATGAGCGTGATCATGTTGATGGTGAAGCCAAACATGTTCATGAACAGAAACGTGCCGATCAGCGCAATCGGCAGGGTCAACCCGGTGATCACAGTGGAGCGCCAGGAGTTCAGGAACAGGAACACGATGAGCACTGTGAGGATGGCACCCTCGATCAGCGTCTGGCGCACGTTGTTCACCGCCACACGGATGGGGCGTGAACTGTCGCCGATGCTCTCCAGGCGTACGCCCGGGGGCAGCTGGCTCTTGAGTTCGGCCACGGCAGCGTTCAGGCCATCCACCACCTCGATGGTGTTTTCGCCCTGCGACTTCTGCACCGATAGCAGCAGCGTGCGCTGCCCGTTGTAGAGCGCGAGGCTCTCAACCTCTTGCGCGCCATCGTTCACCCGCGCCACCTGGTCCAGGCGCACGGGTGCTCCGTTCTTGCGAGCAACAATGATCTTGCCGAAATCCTCGGGCCGCTCCATGCGGGCGTCGATCTGCACCACGCGCTCCTGCGCGAGGGACCGGATGGAGCCCACGGGAAGGTCCTGGTTCTCGTTGCGCACGGCCTGTGCCACCTGTTCTGGTGTTACGCCGAAGGCTTCGAGCGCTTGCGGGTTCAGGTAGATATTGATCTCCCGCTTGGTGGCCCCCACCAGGTTCACCGCCCCCACACCGCGCACGTTTTCCAGGCGCTTTTTCAGGATCTGCTCGGCCCAGGTGGTGAGCTCTACGGCGCTGCGCGGCGTGGAGCCCGCCACGCCGTCCGGCAAGACGGCTAGCGACCACACCGCCCGGCTGGCAGGGTCAAAGCGCAGCACCCGCGGCTCCTTGACCTCAGAGCGAAGGTTGGGGCGCACGGTGGCCACCTTTTCGCGCACGTCCTCGGCGGCCTTGCGGCCATCGATGTGCAGCTGGAACTCGATGATGACAACGGCCGAACCCTCGTAGCTGCGCGAGGTCAGGGCGTTGATGCCTGCAATCGAGTTGACGCCTTCCTCGATCTTCTTGGTCACCTCACTCTCGACGATTTCGGGCGATGCACCCGGATAGTCCACGGTGACCACCACCACGGGGAAGTCGATGTTGGGAAACTGATCAACCTTGAGGCGCTGGTAGGAGAACAGGCCCAGCACGACGATGGCGAGCATCACCATCGTTGCGAACACGGGGTTTTTGAGGCTGACTTTGGTGAACCACATGGCGGGGCGGGACAGTCAGTGCAATCAGGGGGCGGAGCGGGAGGACGCCGCCGAAGCAGGCGAGAGTGCCGCAGCGGTTGAACCTGCCGACGTGACAGCCAACGACGTTCCCTCGCGCAGCTGGCCGATCCTGCCTGCAATCACCACAGTGCCTTCGGCAATACCTTCCACCGCCACCAGGGTCTGGCCATCTACCACGGCGCGCCTGCCGGTCTTTACCTCGGCATAGGCCACGCGGCCATCTTTGAGAATTTGCAGGTACGACACTGGCTTGTCGGTGCGCACGGCATCCAGTGGCACGGCCAGCACATCGGCCCGCCCGGTTTCCAGGGTTCCCTGCACAAACAAGCCCTGCCGCAGCGGCGTGGCGCCGGGCGCTTGGTCCACCCGCAGGTAAACCGGCACAGTGCGGCTGCCCGCCTGGGCGCTGGGGTTGATACGCACTACGGTGGCAGATACCGGCGCTGCGATGCCTTCGACCGAGAGTTGCGCCTTCTGGCCCGTGCGCACAGCCACGGAATCCGCCGGGTTGATGAGCGCCTCCAGTTCCAGCCGCGACAAGTCCACCACCTCGATGATGCGGGCGTCCACCGCCACGCGTTCACCCGGCTGCGCCAGGCGCTGCGCCACCAGCCCGGTGATGGGGCTTTTAAGCACGGTATCTTCAAGCGCCTTGCGTGCCACGTCGGCCGCTGCCACGGCGGCCTGGTAGCTCGATTGGGCCGCCTCCAGACTGGCTTGCGACGTTACCAGGGCGGTGGCAGAGATGAAGCCTTGGTCCACCAGCGCTCGGTTGTTGGTGTACTGGCGCAGGTTGATATCCACCTGCGATTTGGCGGCGTCGGCCTGTTGCTGCGCCTGGCGCAGCCGTGCGCGGGCTTCGGTGGGGTCGATGCGGGCCACTTCCTGGCCAGCTTTGACCCTGTCGCCTTCGCGCACCGTCAGGCCCTGCAGCTCGCCGCCCACGCGGGCCTTGACCATGGCCGAATCCACCGCGCGCAAGGCGCCTGACACAGGCACACCCAGCGGCAGGTTGGTCTTCGCGACGCGCAGGACCTCATCGGGTGCCAGCTGCAGTGGGGCGGCAACGCGTTGTGCGGTGGCTTCGCTCAAGGCCTTCTGCTGCGCCTGGCGTGCAGCCATGGCGCGCCAGACCCCGGCACCCACCAACACAATGGTGATGGCTGCGGCCATCCAGGGAATCCAACGTTTCATGATCAGGCGGAGGTTGGGGAGGAGGGGAAGGGCGATGAGGCATCAGGCCGTACACACAGCCCGTGCAGGATGTTGTCAGCCTGCATCTCTATGTACTGCTCAGGCGTCATGCCCAGTGCATCTGGCACGCAGGCGCCAATGGAGTGCTTCCACAGCATCAGGAAAATCATGGGTGCAAGCACCACGTACACGGCATAGTCAGGATTCAAGGGGCGGAACTCGCCCCGCACTACCCCCCGCTCCAGGAGGCGCCGGATCAGCGCCTGGCCGGGCAGGATCACTTCCTGCTCGTAGAACTTGACGATCTCTGGGAAGTTCTGTGCCTCGCTGAGCATCAGCTTGGTAATGCCCGAAGCCTTGGTGCAGCCAATGCGCTCCCACCAGACCTGATAGCAATAGCGCAGCAACTCGCTGGATGTGCCGACAAAGTTCTCGAGCTCATTGTTCCACTCTGCGAACCGGCCAGCGATGTTCTCGCGCACCACGGCCTTGAACAGCTCTTCTTTGCTTGGAAAATATAAAAACAGCGTGCCTTTGGACACCCCAGCCCGTGCAGCCACCTCGTCCACGCGTGTGGCGGCAAAGCCCTTCTCGACGAACAGGTCGAGAGCGGCCTCCAGAAGCTCGCCAGGGCGGGCCTCCTTGCGGCGCTCGCGTTTGGTGCCTGCGGCTGTCGAAGCGGAGGAGGGTGTGGGAGACAAGGCGTTTAAGTTAATGACTGACCGGTTAGTAATGTAGCAAGCGCAGGATGGGGCGTCAATTCATAATCAGCGGCCCTGTCTCCGTTAGAACCCGAGGATCCCATGACTATGCAAACCATCACCCTGGGCGGCGGCTGCTTTTGGTGCACCGAAGCCGTGTTTGACCGCGTGCGCGGCATCACCGACGTGGAAAGCGGCTACACCAACGGCCACACCGTCAACCCCACCTACGAGCAGATCTGTGAGGGTGACACCGGCCACGCCGAGGTGGTGCGCCTGACGTTTGATGCTGACGCAATCCGCCTGGAAGAAATCCTGGAAATCTTCTTCCACACCCATGACCCGACCACCCTCAACCGCCAGGGCAACGACGTGGGCACGCAGTACCGCAGCGGCATCTACTACGACAACCCCGAGCACGGCGAGATCGCCAACGCCATGATCCGCCAGATGTCGCAAGACAAGCTGTTTGGCGCGCCCATCACCACCGAAGTGAAGCCGCTGCAGAACTACAGCACGGCCGAGGCCTACCACCAGGACTACTTTGCGAACCACCCCAATGCAGGCTACTGCGCGTTTGTGGTGGGGCCGAAGGTGGAGAAGTTTCGCAAGACGTTTGCACGGTATTTGAAGGGCTGACGCTGAGGCGCAGGCAACCACGAGAGAGTCCCCATCCATCTCCTGCGCTCTGGTTGCACTGCCTCGAATAGCCGGTGGGCTCGGAAAGAAGCTGCTAGCGGGCATAATGCAACCTGATTGCGTTAGGTGTAGTTCATCTGCGTTTCATCCGCATTCCCTATGCCACTACCTTCATCTCAACGTCCCCAGCCCTGGTCCCTCCCGCCCGGCATGCGCGCCACCCGCGCCACGCGGGCGCTGGCGGCGCTGTATGAGGCGCGGCCCGATGCGGCGCTGTCCGAGTCCGAAGTCGAGGCTGCACTCGCTGCCGCAGGTGCCCCGGTCAACAAGGTCACCGTCTACCGCATGCTCGACCGGTTTGCCGCCGTTGGCCTGTTGCACAAGCAGGTGGATGCCGCCCGGGTCACCCGTTACGCGCGGGCGTCGCAGGGCAAGGAGGGCGCGGCGCCGCGCTTCGAATGTGACGACTGCCACCGTCAGTTCCGTCTGTCCCAAGGCACGGCCAAGGTGCAGGACGCCCTCAAGCAGGTGCTGCAGGCGCTGGCCACCGCAGGGCATGAGAGCCTGGCGGTGGACATTGCCGTGCACGGGCGGTGTGCGGAATGCGCCCACCCGGCGGAAGGTGCTGCCACATGATCCGTACCCGGGGGCTTTCCTACACCTACGCCACAGGCGGTTGCGCACCGCTGCGTTTCCCCGATGTGGATCTGCATCAAGGCGGCACGCTGTTGCTGCGCGGGCGCTCGGGCACGGGCAAATCGACCTGGCTGGCGCTGATGGCGGGGCTGCGTGGTGCAAGTGGCGGCGACCTGTTTGTGGCAGGCACCCAGCTGGGTACGCAGCGCGGGGCAGAGATTGATGCATGGCGTGCGCGCACCATCGGCTTCTTGCCGCAAAAGTTGTACCTCAGCAGCGCTCTCACAGTGGACGACAACCTGGCTCTGGTCTTTTTTGCGGCCGGACTGCCGCGCGATGGCGCGGCCATTCAGCGAGCACTGGCGCAGGTGGGTGTGGCCGAGCTGGCAGCGCGCAAGCCACACCAGCTCTCGGGTGGGCAGGCGCAACGCGTGGCACTGGCGCGGGCTGTGCTGCTGGCACCACAGGTGCTGCTGGCCGACGAGCCCACGGCCAGCCTGGACGACGAAGCCGCTGCCGATGCGCTGGCGCTGCTGCAGCGCAGTGCCGCCGCCTGCGACGCCAGCCTGATCATTGCCACGCACGACCAGCGCGTGGTGCAGGCCCTGGGCGGTGCACAGACACTCGATTTGAATGAAATAGCCGCTCCCCGCGCAACGGATGGGCACGAATAGCTATGAAAAACATAGCAAAACTAGCCCGCCTCTCATGGCGCTACCTGTGGGCCCGCCCGCTGGCGGCGGTGCTCAACCTGCTGGTGCTCACCCTGGGCCTGGCCGCCATCACGCTCGTGCTGCTGGTGGCTACGCAGCTTGACAAGGCCTTCGAGCGCGACCTCAGCGGCATTGACCTGGTGGTAGGTGCCAAAGGCAGCCCGCTGCAGCTCATTCTGGCGGGCGTGTTTCACATCGACGTGCCCACGGGCAACATTCCTCTGCAAGAGGTGCAGGCGCTTCAGACAAACCCGCTGGTGGCGCAGGTCATACCGCTGAGCCTGGGCGACAGCTACCAGGGCTTTCGCATCGTGGGCACCACGCCCGACTACGTGGCGCATTACGAGGCCGCGCTGGCCGATGGCGCGCTGTGGCAGCAGCCCATGGACGCCGTGCTGGGCGCCAGCGTGGCGCGCGGCATTGTCAAGGCCAGCCATGTGGGCGCTCCGCTGGTGGGCGCCACCTTTATTGGCAGCCACGGTCTGGGTGGGGGAGGGCACGCGCACGGCGATCACCCCTACCGCGTGAGCGGCGTGCTTGCACCCTGCGGCTGTGTGCTGGACCGGCTCATCCTCACCAGCAACGAATCGGTCTGGATGGTGCACGAGACCGCCACAGCCAACGACGCCGAAGACCTGGAAATCATGAAACAGGAGCGCGAAGTGACCGTGGCACTGTTGCGCTACCGCACGCCCATGGCGGCTGTCACGCTGCCACGCAAGATCAACGCAGACACTGCCATGCAGGCTGCAGCACCCGCCATCGAGGTCACACGCCTGTTGCGCCTGCTGGGCGTAGGGGCCGATGTGCTGCGCGCCTTTGGCGGCGTGCTGCTGGCCGTGGCCGCGCTCAGCGTGTTCATTGCGCTGTGGAACGCTGTGCGCGAGCGCCGGGCCGACCTGGCCATGCTGCGCATGCTGGGCGCGCCCCCCGGCCGCGTGGCCGGGCTGGTACTGTGGGAGGCGCTGTGGCTGGCTGCGCTGGCTTCCATTCTGGGCCTGCTGCTGGGCCATGGCCTGGCCCATGGCCTGGGCTGGGCGCTGCAGGCGCAGGGGCTGTTGCCCGTCACCGGACTCATCTGGCTGCCCGCCGAGGCGGGTGTACCGCTGCTGGCAGCGGGTGTGGCGGCGCTGGCAGCACTGCTGCCTGCCATGCAGGCCTACCGCACCGATGTGGCTGACCTGCTGAGCCACGCATGAAAGCCCCCTGTGCCGCTTCGCGTCTTGCCCCGTGGGGGACGCCCCCAGGGGCCTGGCAACGCAAGTTGCCCGGCGGCGCTGGACTTGGTCGCGCCAGTTTCAATCACCGTTTACCCACCATCACCCTGAAGGACACACCATGAAAAAGCTGCTCACCGCTCTCGCCCTGGCCCCCATGCTCCTCGTTGGTGCCCTGGCCCACGCCCAGGCGCACAACGACAAGGACACCAAGGAGGACATTGCCCGCCACCGCGCCATGGCCGCCGCACACGAGGCCGCCGCCAAATGCCTGGAGTCTGGCAAGGGCCATGACCAGTGCCAGAAAGACCTGCAGGCCGCCTGCAAAAACCTGGCTATCGGAAAATACTGCGGCATGAAGCACGCGCACTGAATCGCGGCGCATCTCTTCTTTCTCACGCCCGACCCCATCGACAGGTTCTCCCGCCATGGCCATCCACCAGCCCTCCCATCTGAACACTGCCTTCTGGCCACCCGCCGCCCGCCGCGCTCGTGCCGCTCGGCATGCAGTTGCAGTGGCAACGCTGCTGGGCAGCGCCGGGGCCGTGTGGGCCCAGGTGCCCAGCCAGCCTCTGGCCACCAAGCCCGAGCCCGGCGCGTTCGAGCGCGCCACCGGCAAAACCGCTGCAGCGCCTGCATCGACCGCCGGGGCGGGCACGCCCCCCGTGCTCTCGTCGCCATTGCCCGCTGGGGCTGCGGCAGGCATCCCGTCGGGCACCGGGGCGGGTTATCACAACCCCAACAGCCCCATCGCGCCGCTGCCCCAGCGCAACGACGTGGTGCCCTGGTCGGTGCTGACCGACCTGACCCGCAAGACCACCAAGGACGGCATCGTGCCCGTGTTCAACCAGGCGCAAAAGGGCATGGACAAGACCGTGCAGCGCATCCAGGGCTTCATGATGCCGCTGGACGCCAAGGCCACGCAGACGCACTTCTTGCTCACTTCCGTGCCCATGACCTGCTCGTTCTGCCTGCCCGGTGGGCCCGAGAGCATGGTTGAGGTCAAGGCCAAGACCCCCGTGCGCTACTCGATGGAGCCTGTCGTGGTGGAGGGCCGCTTTACCGTGCTTACCAACGACCAGTACGGCCTGTACTACCGTGTGGTCGATGCCGTTCAGGTGAAATGACCAGGTTCTGAGACATCTTGCCCCTGGCTTGACCCGCACCAGCTCCCCCATGAAGCAGCACCGCTTCGGCCCGCACCAGCACCAGCCCCAGCCGCAGTCGCCCGCCTTTCTGCCTGGCGCAGGGCAGGGCGCGCCTGCGCGCTGGTGGGCGCACCTGGCCCTGGCCTGGCTGGTGCTGGCCCTGGTCGCAGCCCCCACGCTGGGGCGCCTGCACCAAGTGCTGCACGGTGGTGCGCCAGACCTCCAACACGCCCATGCCCACGTCCAAACCGGGCTGACCCAGGCCATCCCCCAGGCTTTTGCCGAGGCGGGTGCCCCCACCGTGGTCAAAGCACCAGCTTCAGCGGGCGTGCACACGCACCACGGGTTGCTTGCACAGCTGGTTCAGCTGGTGGCAGGCCACGCGTCCGCCGATTGCCTGCTGCTCGACCAGCTCGCGCTGGGCGATGCGTTGCTCAGCGCCCCCCTGGCGCTGCCCGAGGCCACACCCGCGCAGGCCCAGCCCCATCCCCTTGCCGGGCGCTCCACGCTCCAACACACCGCGCTGTTCCTGGCGCGGGGCCCACCCCCAGCGGCCTGAGAGACATACAGTCTTTCTGACTGCCTGCATTGGCAGCTCCCGGCGTCGTGCCGTCCCGGCCATCCATGGCCGGTGCGGCCCCTGCGCAAGCGCTCCGGGCACCAAAAACTCCTAATTTCATAGCTAAAAGCGCAATACAGACGAGCGCAAACGGCTATTTTTCACTTTTCTCGCGCCCACAGGCGTGAAGCTTTCTGCCTGCCCGCATACATCCGGCTCGCCCGGCGTGGTGCAGCGTCTACCCCTGTTGCGAGCCACCACCACCATGACCTCCATCTCTCTTGCCCACCCCGCAATGCCCCAGCGCCGCCGCCCCACCACCCTGCACCCCGTGGCCTTGGCTGCCATGCTGGCGTTGTCGGGCGCAGGCTCCATCGCCCATGCAC
>NZ_QAIH01000232.1 GCF_003060895.1 Acidovorax sp. HMWF029
CCATGAACCCGTCCCGCCCCCGCGCCCTGATTGCCGAAGACGAACCCCTGCTGGCCGCGGCCCTGCGCCAGGAGCTGACCCGCGCCTGGCCCGCACTGGAGGTGGTGGCCACCGTGGGCGACGGACTCTCGGCCGTGCAGCAAGCGCTTGCGCTGCGGCCCGATGTGCTGTTCTTCGACATCCGCATGCCCGGCCAGACCGGCCTGGACGCCGCTGTGGAACTGGCCGACGCCTGGCCTGCCGATGCGCCCTTCCCGGCCCTGGTGTTTGCCACCGCCTACGACCAGTACGCCGTGCAGGCGTTCGATGCCCAGGCGGTGGACTACCTGCTCAAACCCATCGAAGCCCGCCGCCTTGCACGCACCGTGGCCAAGGTGCAGGACCTGCTGGCACAGCGCCATGCCAACGCAACCCCCACGTCTGCCGCCACCCCCCCTGAGCTGGAAGCCACCATGGCCCAGTTGCGTGCGTTGCTGCAGACACCTGGCCTGGGAGCCCCCCCTGCGCCACAGCCCGCACAAACTGCGCAGCCCGCACAGCCCGCCGCGCGGCTGAGCGTGATCCAGGCCAGCCATGGCTCACAGATTCACATGGTGCCGGTGGCCGATGTGGTCTATTTTGAAGCGGCCGACAAGTACGTGCGGGTGTTGACGACCGAGCGCGAATACCTGATCCGCACTGCGCTCAAGGAGCTGATCGAGCAGCTGGACCCGCAGGAGTTCTGGCAGGTGCACCGCAGCACTCTGGTGCGCGCCACTCACATTGCCACCGTCACACGCGACGAGGCTGGCAAGCAGCACATCACCCTGCGCGGGCGGCCCGAGCGGCTGCCCGTGAGCCGCCTCTACGCGCACCTGTTCAAGGCGATGTAGCTGCGGCGGCAGTTCAGGCAGGTGGCAGCGCCTCCCAGCGCCCGGCCACGTTCTTGAGGAGCGCATTCACAGCCGACAGGCGGCGGCTCTTTACATCGATCAGGCTGCGCTGCGACGACAGTACCGTGGCCTGAGCATTCAGCACATTGAGATAGCCCACGGTGCCCGCACGATACTGGTTCTCCACCACATCCAGCGCGCGCTGCGCGGCGGCCGTGGCCTCGCGCTGCAGTTGTTCCTCCTGTGCCAAGGCCGCGGCGGCCGTGAGGTTGTCCTCCACCTCCTGCAGCGCCGTGAGCACAGTCTGGCGGTAAGCGGCGGTCACCTGCGCGTGGTTGGCACGCGCCGTCTCCACCGCTGCACTGCGCGCACCGCCATCAAAAATGGACGCCGCCAGCGCAGGCCCCAGCGACCAGAACAGGTTGGGCGCGCTGAACAGGTCAGCCAGGGGCGAGCCCCGGTAGCCGCCCGCCGCCGACAGCGTGAGCGCAGGGAAGTACGCCGCGCGCGCCACGCCGATCTGCGCGTTGGCGGCGGCCACGCGGCGCTCGGCGCCAGCAATGTCGGGGCGATGCTGCAGCAAATCGGACGGCAGGGCCTGGGGCACGTCTGCCGGTGCCGGCAGCACGGCCGTGGCCTCCAGCGCAAAGGCCGCAGGCGCCTGGCCCAGCAGGGCCGCCAGCGCATGCTGCAGCTGGCTGCGCGTGGTCTCTGACTCCAGCAACTGAACCTGGGTGGACTTGTACTGCACCTCCGCCTGCGCCACATCGGCGCTGGACGCGACACCCGCCGCATGGCGGTTGCG
This sequence comes from Acidovorax sp. HMWF029, assembly GCF_003060895.1. Taxonomy (GTDB): domain Bacteria; phylum Pseudomonadota; class Gammaproteobacteria; order Burkholderiales; family Burkholderiaceae_C; genus Acidovorax. The sequence continues at coordinate 1,678 of NZ_QAIH01000232.1, forward strand.
CGTCAGCTCCCAGCTCTTGTGGTACGCCTTCAGCGTCTCGGCCAGGAGGGTGGCTTGAGCCTCGGCCGTACGCAGCGAAAAATAGGTCTGTGCCACAGCGGCCTGCAGCGACAGGCGGGCGGCGGCCAGGTCGTCAGCACTGGCCTGAGCACTGGCCTGCGCGGCGCTCACCCCAGCGGAGATGCGGCCCCACAGGTCCAGCTCCCAGTTGGCAGAAAGGCCCAGCGAATGGCTGGTGCTGATGCGCGCGGTGCTGCCGCCATCGGCCAACTGTGTACCGCTG
>NZ_QAIH01000023.1 GCF_003060895.1 Acidovorax sp. HMWF029
GCCCCCGCACCCCGGCCCATGGCAGCGCCCGCGCCGCGCCCGGCCCCCGCGCCGGTGGCGCAGGCCCCGCGTGCAGCGTCCGGCTTTGACGACATGGACGACGACATTCCGTTCTGATCCCCCGGCAACGCGTCGAACCCCAGGCCCACACCCGCAAGGTGTGGGCCTTTTTCTTTGGGCGCTGCACTTCAAAACGTAGCAACTCGCAACAAGAATCACTTCGCATGGCACGGAAAACCAGCGTGCTCCATGCGCCGCCCGCGCGCTTTTACAACGGGGCGCGGGCGTGTCGCTTCTCCGTTTTGTCCAGTGCGGCAGCGCCGCCACGGATCAACAACTTCTTACATCCGATACGGAAATTTCGAAGATCATCGCGGCCTTGTTCGCAAAGAGGCGCAAAGCCCGGCGGCAAGCAGTTACCAAAAATCAATATACCAACTGAAGAGAGAGGGTTGCCATGCCTGGATTCGTCCGCAAGATTCTGATTTTCATCACCGGCTACGCCTGGCTGCTGCTGCTGGCCGGGCCTGGCCTGATCGGGCTGTCGCTTTACAGCGGCTGGAAGGCCGACGGGGACCATGCCTACGTGGCGCGCGAAAGTCTGCAGACCGTGTCGGGCACCGTGACACAGGCTTCCGAAGTCACCGTCAAGCGCAAGCGCCGCGCCACCAAGCAGTACTACGAGATCAGCGTGCAACCCGACACCGCCGGTGCCGAGGTGCGCAAACTGCGCATCGACTACAGCACACCGAAGCAACTGGTGGGCAACCTGATCGACGAAAAGGTCACCGCCCTGGTGGATAGCAACGACCACGACCTTGTCTACGAGGTCTCGGCAGGGGGCGCGCTCATGATCAGCTATGACACCACCAAGCAGCGCCTGCAGGCCGAAGCCACGTTGTCGGCCAAGTCGTTCAGCGGCGTGGGCACCTGGATCCTGGCGATCCTGCTGACGCTGGTGGGCGCTGCCGGTGTCTGGTCCAACCGCAAGCTGCGCGCGGCCGACGAAGCCCAGCAGCTGGCCGCCGCCTGACGGCCACACTCCATAACAAAGAGAGGGAGGGAGGGGCGCCCACGTGGCGCTCCCCCTGAGTTTTTGCACACGCAGATTCAAAGGAGGACATCGCCATGAACCCCAACGCACTTTCACCGCAGACCCCGTCCGGCGCGCCCATGGAGCGCCGCGACTTCATCGTCTCGACCTACAAGCACCTGGGCGTGGCCATGCTGGCATTTGTCGTGCTGTCGGCCGTGCTGATGGCGAGCGGCTTTTCCAACACCACGGCCAAGATGCTGATGGCCAGCGGCAACAAGTTCATCTGGCTGGGCGTGATGGGCGCATTCATGCTGGTGGGGTGGCTGGCTTCCCACCTGGCTGACAACGCCGAGAACCCGCAGACCCAGCTGATGGGTCTGGGCATCTACGTGCTGGCCGAGGGCCTGATCTTCGCCCCCATGTTCGGCATCGCCCAGCTGGTGGCGCCTGGTGCCATTGGTGCCGCGGGCTTCATCACGCTGCTGCTGGTGGGCGCGCTCACCTGGACGGCGTTCAGCACCAAGACGGACTTCTCCTTTCTGGGCGGCATCCTGAAGGTGGGTGGCCTGGTGGCGCTGGGCACCATCATTGCGGGCGCCATCTTCGGCTTCAAGCTGGGCATCTGGTTCTCGGGGATCATGGTGCTGTTTGCCGGCGCCTGTGTGCTTTACGACACCTCCCGCATCATCCGCGACTACCCCGCCGACCGCCCCGCCGGTGCCGCGCTGCACCTGTTCGCGTCGATTGCGCTGATGCTCTGGTATGTGCTGCGCATCCTGATCAGCCTGGCGACCAACGACGATTGAAACCACTGCAGCGCCCGGGCCGGGCGCATGCAGAAAAAAGCCGGAGCCCGCCGTGGACTCCGGCTTTTTCGCGTGTGGGCAGGTGAAAAATGAAGAAAATCGACCTCTGCGCGCGCCCCATCCCATTGTCCGCTATAAAAAATATAGCAATCCAATTCCCTCAGACTGCAAGACCACTGGCTGCACGCCACGCCCCGGGCCACGCCACCCACTGCTGGCACAATTCGATACAGCTAGGCAGCGCCCTGCGCCCGCATAGGCCCTGTGGCCCGGTGCTGATGGCAGCAGGCACGCAGCGTGCAAGGCCTGCGCCACGGACCCCGCCCTGGCGGAGGCTGGCGCCTTCTTCTTTTCACCACCTACTGACCCTGTCCTTGTCCAACATGCGTAGTCAATACTTCTGGTTTCCCTTGGCCTGTGCCGCGCTGCTTGCCAGTTGCGGCGGGGGTTCCTCCGATGGCGAAGATGTGGGCCCTGCCCCAGGCGTGCAGCAATACCCCGGCGGTGTGTGGGAAGGCACAGCAGGCACGGGCGCGGCGCAGCGCCAGGTGGTGGGCTACATCGACCCCGGCCCACAGGGCACGGGCGGAGAGTTCTACCTGGCCCGTGAGGCCCCAGGTGCGGCGGGTTTTGATGCACTGTACGGGCGCCTTAATGTGAGCGTCACCTCGGTGCTGGCCACAGGCGTCACGTATTTCTCGGTGCAGGACGGCAAGTTCGCCACCGGCCTGACCCTGCGTGGCACGGCATCGAACAGCGGCAAGATCGGCCGCACCGACGCCATCAGCGGCAACTACAGCGACCCGGTGCAGACAGCAGCTGCCTCGGGTGCAACAGTGCCGTTGAAGCTGGCGTACAGCAGCCTCAACTTCCACACCGCCAGTGCCAGCCTGATCGAGGGCACCTACCGGGGCACAGGCCTGTTCGGTGGCGGCTGGGTGCTCACCGTCACACCGCAGGGCCAGCTCTCAGGCCGCATTGGCGGCTGCCTGGCCACGGGCTCAGCCACGCCGCGGGCGGCCGGTTCGCCCTTGTACTCGCTCACGATCAATCTCTCTGGCGACACCACCTCCTGCGGCGCCACGGGCACGCAGCAGTCGGGCATTGCAGTGCTGCGCTTCGACGCTGCCGGTGTTCCTAGCGGCATCTGGGCCTTCACCCGCAACGCCACAGGCACCGATAACACCTACACCCTCAACGGAATCGCCGACCCGCGCACCACGGTGCCGCCGTCGGCCACGCCGCTGTCGGTGGCAGGCAACTGGCAGGGTTCGTTCACGCTGCCCTCGGGCGTGATTGGCGACACCACGGTCTGGGGCAGCGTGCTGCCGGACGGCGGCCTGTTCTTCTACACCAACAGCAGCCTGGACCACAACGCGCTGTATGGCCGCCTGATCCGCTACCAGAACAACGCCACGAACAACCGCTTCGTGACCGCCAATGACGGCGTGTTCTTCAACCGCCTGCTGGGCAACACGGGCACTTATAACGAGGCCGTGTTGATCGACGGCACGCTGCAAAGCAGCAATGGATCTGGCAACGCCAGCCTGTTCAGCGGCAGCTTCAGCTACCCCACGCAGCCAGGCGGCTTCCCAACGCGCTTCAGCGTGACGCCCGACCCCTTGTACGCACTGCCTGCAGGCAAGGTCGCCACCACGGCCATGATCGTGGGCACCTACAAGATGGCAGGCACCGGCTTTGGTGGAGACACCACGACGCTGAAGGTGTTTGCCGATGGCGCGATCACCGGTCTCACCACCAGCGGCTGCGAGGTGGCGGGCAAATTGCTGGGCGAACTGGGCAGCGGGCTGAACCTGTACCGCGTGGAGGCGTTTGGCTACCTCAAGAGCCCCAACGGCCCGGTCACCTGCGGGCTGGCATCGGGTCCACCTCAATCCGGCTCGGCCTCGGCGCAGTTTGATGCCAACGGCAATGTGATCGGCCTGCGCATCCTGACCGCTGGGCTCTCTGTGGCAGGCACACGCGCGCGCACGGTGTTTGTGGGCGCCAAGCAGGTCACGCCATAGTTGGCTCTGGATTCGCCCTCGCCCCCGTGGCGAGGGGATGAAGCACTCCAAAAAATGGCCCGTTGCGCAGTGTGCGCAACGGGCCTTTTTGCTGAGGCGATAAAACTGCCGGGCCACAACCCGGCTCTGGCTCAGTTGGCGTAGGGCGAGCGCAGCGGGTTGACCGGGAACACCTGCAGGCCGTTGTAGGGCTGGAAGGCGTAGCGCACATACAACCCGCCCGCAAACTCGCGGTAGTTGCGGGCATTGTTGAGCGCCAGATGGCCCCCCAGGAACACCTGCGGGTGCATCTGGTATTCCATGGCAGCGCCCAGGTTGTAGCCCAGGCCCGTGCGCGACTGGCCAGGGTAGATGGCCGTAGCGCCGGTTTCGCCAAAAGCCAGGGCATCGCTGGCCGCCAGCACGGCCGCAGCCTGGCGCGAGGGGCTGTTGGGGAAATACGGGGCCGCGTCTTCCTTGAAATACTGCACTCCCACCGAGCCCTTGAGCTGGTAAGACAGGCGGCCATTGCGCTGGGCCCATTCCACGGGGAGCCCGAACGACACAAACTGCTGCGGGCTGAAGTAACCCCCATGGCCCACGGTGAAGTAGCGCAGGTTGCGCTGGTAGGACAGCCCGGAGAAGCTCAGCCCGGCGGTGAGGTCGGCGTTGGACGTTCGGTGCACATGCCAATACATGCCACCACCCAGTTCGGCGCGCGCGTTGCTGCGCACGCGCGTGCCCGCAATGCCGTGCAGGGAGCCGTAGCCGTACAGACCCAGCTCGCCATCGTCCCAGGTCATGTCAATGCGCCCCCCCGTGGCCGACACACCGCCCCAGCGGTCACCGGTGCGGGCGTCGCGGGCCCCGGCGAACGACAGCAGGCTATCGTTCACTGGGCGGCGCGAGAGGTCCACAGCCATGGTCAACTGGTCATTCAGGGCCATGCGGTAGCGCACACCCCCCGTGACATCCGACTGACCAAAACCCAGCGGGGTGGTGCCAATGTCGGCCTTGAGCCCGCCAGATTCATAGCCCACGCTCACGCCGATGCCGCTGTCGCTTTGTGAACCCGGTGCGCGCAGCGGCATGTCGAGCGCCGTGGCGGGACCACCGCCAAACCGACTCAGGGTGCCGTAGGGCGTACCGGGTGCCCCGGCGCTGGCCCCGGTGGGCGTGACGCCCAGGATCAGGTGACCATCGCCCACGCTCATCTTGAGCTGCACGGGGGCTTCGATCTCGGATAGCTGGCTCATGCCCGCCTCGCCCTGACGCGCACGGGCGGTGGCGCCCACCGAGAAGGAGGAAATCTGGCTTTGCTGCACCTCCCGCAGCTCGTCGCGCACAGTGCGCGGGCGTGTGGGATCGGGCACCGCGCCCAGGGTGCCTGCTGTGGCCCAGGCGGACGGCTGGGGTGCGACTGCGGCACGTTGGGTCGCCAATGAGGCGGGCAACGGCATGCTGCCATAGCTGGCCGCCGAGGCCTGTGCCGGGGCGATGTAGCCCGCAGAGGCCACAGGCGCCATGGGCGCCATGGGCGCCACCGGCACAGCCGCCACAGTAGCGGGGGACGCAGACACCACGCGCCCAGTGGGCTGGATGGCCGCGCGGGAGGCAGACCCGGCGCTGCGCTGGCCGTTGGCAGCAGACGGTGGCACCGCTGCTGCAGCAACCGCAGGATTGGCGGCTTCCGGGTAGTAGCTCGCCGGAGTCATGGGCTGGGCTTGCAAAGGCAGGGGCAGCGTCTGGGCAAACCGGCTGGCTCCGGCCGGGTCGGGAATGTAGAGCCCCGCCGGTGCATTGCTGCGCGCCACAGACTGCGGCGCGTATTGCATGGGCGTGTAGCCCACGGGGGAGCGCGCCACGGCGGCGATGCCCGGCACAGCCAGCCCGCCGCCCGCACGCTGTTGCTGCAGCCCGGCACGCTGGGCAAAGGGGTTGCCCGAACGCCCCGGCCCTGCCGCCACGCCGCTGGCTGCCAGCACGGCATCGCGCTGGGCATTTTCGGCGGCAACTGCAGCAGTGAAAAATTCGGTGGCCTTGGTGTTCTTGCCCTGAGCGCGGTAGAGGCGCCCGGCCGCCGTCAGCACCTCGGGGTCGCGCGGTGCGCGTGCCAGCGCCACGGACAGCAGCGACTCCGCGTAGGCATAGTCCTTGGCACCGATGGCCATTGCCGCTGTCTGCAGCAGCAAGGGCACATCGGTGGGCGAGCGCTCCAGCAGCCGCGCGTACAGCGCCTGGGCAGGCGCGTAGTCGTTGTTGGCCGCATACATACGGGCCAGGGCCGCCATGGCCAGGGGCTCGTCGGACTGCTCGGCCAGCAGCGGGGCAAGGGTGTCATAGGCGGCGACCAGGTCGCCCGCCTCGCGCAGACCATCGGCCTGGCGCACGATATAGGCGCGGCGAATGTCGGCAAAACTTCGGCGCTCGCGCTCGCTCATAGGTGCGGTCTGCAACTGGCGCAGGATGCCCGACAGCTCCACGTCCTGCTGCGTCTTGAGCAGCGTGGCCGCGTACTGCAGCCGCAGCCCCACATCAGGCCGGGGCGTGCGCGCCAGCACCTGGCGCACCATGCCCAGCGCGCGCTGCGGCTCGCCAGCATCAGCATAGGCCAGGGCAAGCGCACCCAGCAGTTCGGTGTCCTGCGTGGCAAAGGATTCGGCCTGGGCCAGGGTGGCCAACGCCTCGGACTGCCGTCCCTCGGCAGCCAGTGCCGATGCAGCGGAGGCCTGCACCTGCACCCAGACCCGCTTTTGCAGCGTGGCGATGTCGCGCGTGCGGTGTTTTTCAGGAATGCGGTCAAGCAGCGCCAGCGCCCCCGGCCAGTCGCTGGCTTCAGACGCGAGCAGCGCGCCGGCATACAGCGCCTCGGGCATGTTGGGGTTGGAGAGCAGCAGGCCGTCCATCACCCCCCGGGCTTCGGCCACGGCGCCCAGGCGCAGGTACAAGCGGGCGAGGTCCAGACGCACCCAGGGGCTGGCCGGGTCATTCAGCAGCGCATCTTCCAGCGCCGCGCGCGCTGCGGCCATGTCGCCACGTTCGGTGGCGGCGCGGGCCTGGCCCAGGGCCTGCGAGGCACGCAGGCGCCCCAGGGCCCCGACCTTTTCCTGCTGCGAGGGCGAGAGCTTCTCGACCAGTGCCAACGCCTCGGAGGCCTTGTTGTTCTGGGCCAGCACGCCCACCAGACCACGCACGGCGTCGGGGTTATCGGCCTGCCGCGCCAGCACCCGGCGATAAGCAGCTTCGGCCGCGTCGTACTGGCCCGCTTCCACCAGCAGGTCGGCCAAGTCGGTCTCGGCCGTGACTTCGGTGGGGTTGATGCGCAAAGCCTGTTCCAGCGTGCGGCGCGCGGCGGCGGTGTCGCCGCGCTCGCGCTCGCTGGTGGCCTGTTCGACCAGGCTCCAGTAGGTGGCGCTGTCCAGCGCCTGCTTCCAGCGCGCAGCCGAGCCAGCGCGCGAGGCGCGCTCCAGCAAGCCCCGGGCGTCGGCAAACCGTTCCTGGCGCAGCCGCAGGATGCCCAGGCCGCCCAGGGCATCGCCGTCGCTGGGGCGCGTTTCGAGCACCTGCAGGAATGCGGCTTCTGCTGCATCCAGCTCGCCGTCCTCCAGCGCCTGAAACCCGGCGGTGGTGCGCAAGCGCAGTGGGTCAGTCGCCACGGGGCGGGCGGCGGCCTGGCTCTGTTTTTGCAGGTTCTGGGCCTGGGTCAGGCGTGTCTGCACAGCGGTGTCGCCGGGGTTCGCACGCAGGAACTCCTGATACAGCGGAATGTCGGCCGAGCGGTTACCTGTCCAGGCCAATGCCTTACGCCAGCTCTCGGTCGCAGCCTTGCCCACATCGGGACGGCCCGCCAGGCGCGCCAGCTGCGCGATGCCATCACGGCGAGTGGATTCGCGGTAGGTCAGGTGCTGGGCCAGGGCCAGGGCAATCTGCGGGTCTTCGGGTGATTCCTGCGCCAGGCGGCTGAGGCCCCGGCGGGCTTCGTCCCAGCCACCCGCTGTGGCGCCAAGGGTCTGGTAGTACTCCAGGGCCAGCGGCCCGGTGGGGGGGCGTTCGCCCAGCGCGGCCTGGTAGGTGCTCAGTGCCTGGCTGGCCTGGCCGCTGCGGGCCTGCTGGCGTGCGGTCTCGATCTGGGGCGCGCTGCGCCCGGTGCGGATGGATTCCTGCAAGCGGCTCACCAGCGGGCTGCGCGGGTGCGCCGCCTGCAGCTGCGTGAGGTAGCGCTGGGCGCCTTCGGGGCGCTGGGCGTTCAGTTCGACCAGAGCCATGCCATACAGCGCCTGGGCGTTCTGCGGGTTCAGGCGCAGCAGCTTCTGCCAGGCCTCACCGGCGCGTTCGGTATCGCCGCGCTCCTGCCAATACTGCCCCTGGTCCAGCAGGGTCTGCTCGGCCCCGGTCTGGGCCCAGGCGGCAGCGGGTGCCATGAGCGAGGCCAGCAGGCCCATGGCGAGTGTGTGGTGGTGACGACGTTTGGAGGACATGCCTACCTTCTCCCTGCGAGTCTCCCGGCCGCCGGGGCCGGGAGGGTGTTGCGTGATTCCGAATCAGCGGGGCGTGCCACGCACGGCCTCAGCCCTTCTTTTGCTGCTTCAACCGGGCGCGTGCTCGGGCCCGAAGCGACAGGTACATGATGATGGCCACCAGCACCGCCGCCGAAACCCCCAGCAGGATCAGCAGCAGCGGATTGCGCGACAGGTACCACTGTGCATACAGCAGCGGCCCCAGCTGGCCCACATGGTAGTTTTTCTCGGCCACCAGGCTGTCCACCTGCTTGCCCCGGATCACCGTGGTGCTGCCCTGCACTTTGGTGACGGCGTCGGCATCCAGCAGCGCATCCATCACCTGGGCCAGGCCCGCAGGCTGGTTGCTGGCCACCAGCACCACACTGCGGCCGCTGCGCAGCGGCGATTCAAACCCTGCAATGAAAGCGTCGGTGCTGCTGCTGGAAAACGCCACTTGGCTGCGGTGCGCGCGGGTGCCGGATTCATCCTCAAAACCCCACCAACGCAGCACCCGCTGGGCCAGGTCGGCCAGCTGGAAGCTCTTGGCATCGCCCTGCAGTGCCGCCGGAATGGCACTGGCCCACTGCTTGAGCAGGGGCTGGTTGCCACCGCCCGAAGAGATGACCAGCAGGTCCTTGTCGCCCAGGCGCTCGACCTGCTGGGCCTGCGCTACCGTCACGCCCAGGGCTGGGAAGCCGGTGACACGGCCCATGAGGCCCATGAGCCCCAGGTAGGTGCCCAGCTCCTGCACGCCCGGCCTGTCGGGCATGACCACGGCCGACTCCGACAGGTCGGCCATGCGCGTGAACGGAAAACCGGCATTGCCGAACGCGGCCAGGTCCGGCATGGCGATGAAGTGCGGGAAGCCTGAGATGTCGATGGTGGAGTCGGCCTCCACCGAGCCCCGCACATTGTCTAGCGGCACGTCCTTGCAGGCGCCCTGCTTGACCACGTCGTAGTAGTAGTGCATCTGCAGCTGCGACTGGGCAGGCAGCTTGAAGAGCGGGATGTGGAGCTTCTCGCGCTCGGGCACCATTTCACCGGCGGGCATCACCTTGGTGAACCAGCGGTCGAGCGTGCCCTGCTCTTCATGGTTCACGGCCCGCAGGGGCAGCGAGCGCAGGAACTGCTGGTTCACGTTGATGTTGAGCGTGGACTTGTCAGCGTTGGGGCGCGGCGTGTAGCGGTAGCGCAGGTCCACCGGGATGCCCTTCTGGCGCCAGCCGAACAGATCGGGCGGCAGGAAGAAGTTCACTCGGATCAGGTCGGGCGAGTAGCCAGACACATTGAGCGCCTGGGCGTCGGCCAGTTCGCCAAACTTTACGGGCCTGTCGCTGGCCAGCCAATTCGGTGCGTCGTAGGGCTTACGGGGCTTGAGCTCGGTGACCTCAGTGATACGCGCGAGCGGACCGGACAAGGCCGAGGAGCCGATCGCCAGCGCCTTGGCCGCCACGGCCAGCTCAGCATCGTCGCGCCCCATGACCAGCAGCAGCTTGCCGTTGCGGTCGGCAGGGTGGCTGACCACAGCCACGGTGGGGCCCGAGATTTCGGGCAGTGCCAGGCCTGCGGGCGCCTGCGCCCGGCCAGCCACCATCACCACAGCATTGCCGCGCGCAGGCAGCTCGCCAATGAGGGACGGGAACTTCGCGCCACGAAAACCCGCCAGCGCGCCAAACCAGGACGACATCGTGCCCGCCGCCTGCAGGCTGCCTGCATTGGGCGCGGCATTGAAAACGATGGGGAGTTCCAGCGGCCGCACGTCCCGGCGGTCAAAGAAGGGCTGGGGCAGCAGCGCCAAATCGTTGGTCTGCGCCACCGGAGCCACGGTCAGCTCCAGCACACTGTCGTTGCCGACGTTGGCCCACAGGCTGGAGTGCAGCGGGTCTTCGCACTCCATGGTGTAGTGCCCAATGAGCTGAAGGTTCAGTCGGTTGAACTCGGTGATGAGGCGCGGCGGGATCGTGATCTCGCGCTGCAGATTCTCACCGGCCTGCTGGGTGGTCACGGGAATCGTGGCCGCTACCTGCTCATTCACCAGCACCTTGATGTGCGACAGATTGGTGAGCAGCGCGGGCGAATACGAGTAGTTGAGCTTGAGCTTGGCACCAATCACCACCTCATCGTTGCGCACGCTGAAGGCCACGCCGCTGGTGCCATCCACCCCACGCAGCTGCAGCGGAAACAGCGCGCCCAGCTCCTTGAGGCTAGCGCGGTGCACACGCACCCCCGACTCAGCAGGCGACACAGCCAATGGGGCCGATGCGGCCGACGGTGCGGGTGCGGCTGCCAGCTGCGAAACGGGCGCTGCGGTCCCCGCCAGCACCAGGGCCAGCATGGCAGGCAGCATGCGCTGGCGTGGCAGTCGCGCTGTCGGATGTCGTGTGGAAATCATGGTGAAGGAGAAATCTTGGAAAACAGGGAAAGACTGAGAGCGTGTTGCACGCGCTCTACCGGGGCTTGAGGGACTTGTAGGCCGTGGCGGTCAGCTGCCCCATGCCACGCAGCCCGATCATGATCACGCTCTTGAGCGAGCGCAGCGGCTTGTCGCGCTGGCCTGTGCCCCAGGTGGCGATCCAGGCGTCGGCGCGGGCAAAGGTGAGCGAGGCCAACTCGGCCTGCTGGTGCAGGCTGAGGTTGTCGAATTTCACACCCAGACGACCCTTGCCGCTGAACGTGACAATGGCCGGAAAAACGCCTTCTTCGTCCGAGCGGAACAGCGACACTGCAAGACGGCTGCCCATAGGAATATCTACATCTGGCGGCACCGCCAAGCCCAGGCCATGCTGGGAGAAATCTTCGGTCTTGCACACCAAGGTGCGGCCGTTCTCGAAACGGATCACCGCTGGCAGGCTAGCCGCCACGCGCGGCGTGCCCCGGATCTGACGCGTCTCGCTGGCCACAGCCACGCTGGCGCCCAGCAAGATGATGTTGTAGACGGTCCACACCATGTTAATGACCAGCGTGGTGGTTTCGTCGCCGGCCGACGAGAACAGCTTCCAGACCCCGACCGCCATGCCGACCAGGTTGATCAGCAGCAGCACCACATAGGGGCGGGCGATGGTCCAGTCGAAATAGGCTTTTTCGATCACCCCGCCCTTGGCCGTGACGTTGAACTTGCCTAGCTTGGGGTTGATGAAAGCCACCAGCACGGGCCGCATGATGTACCAGGCCAGCACCGACTCGTACACCTCGTTCCAGAACGAATGGCGAAAGCGCCCCTGGATGCGGGAGTTGGTCACGCTGGCATGGGCCAGGTGCGGCAAAGCATAGGCCGTGATCATCAGTGCGGAGGCCTGGAACACATGCGCACCAAAAAACAGGTAGGCCAAGGGCGCAGTCAGAAAAACCAGGCGCGGCAGGCCGTAGAAGAAGTGCAGCATCGCGTTGAGATAACACAGCCTCTGCCCAAACTTGAGCCCCTTTCCGAAGAGAGGGTTGTCGGTGCGCGCGATCTGAGCCATGCCCCGCGCCCAGCGGATGCGCTGGCCCACGTGGCCCGACAGACTTTCGGTGGCCAAGCCTGCTGCCTGCGGCACTTCAAGGTAGGCGGTGTTGTAGCCCAGGCGGCTGAGCTTCAGCGCGGTGTGTGCGTCCTCTGTCACGGTCTCCACCGCAATACCGCCCACTTCCAGAAGTTCCTTGCGGCGGATGATGGCGCAGGAGCCGCAGAAGAAAGAGGCGTTCCACAGGTCGTTACCGTCCTGCACGATGCCGTAGAACAGCTCTCCCTCATTGGGCATACGGTGAAAGGTGTCGAGGTTGCGCTCAAAGGGGTCGGGCGAGAAGAAGACGTGCGGCGTCTGCAGCATCACCAGGTTGGTGTCCTTGAAGAACCAGCCCATGCACACCTGCAGGAAGGAGCGTGTGGGGATGTGGTCGCAGTCAAAGATCGCGATGTACTCGGAATGCGTGACCTTGAGCGCCGCGTTGATGTTGCCCGCCTTGGCGTGGTGGTTGTTGTCTCGGATGAGGTAGCCCACGCCCAGCTCTTCGCAGAACTCGCGGAATTCGGTGCGGCGGCCATCGTCAAGCACATACACATGCAGGCGGTCTTTGGGCCAGTCCAGGCTCATGGCCGAGAACACCGTCTGACGGACCACTTCCAGGGGCTCGTTGTAGCTTGGGATAAAAATGTCCACGCTCGGCCAGGTGCTCACATCCGCCGGCATGGGCACGGGGCGGCGCTGCAGAGGCCAGGCGGTCTGAAAATAGCCGATGAGCAGCACGGCAAACGCATACAGCTCGGCCAGCACCAGCCCATAGCCAAAGGCCGCGTCCATCCAGTGGGTAAAACCGATGGTGTCGGTGAAGCGCCAGTAGATGTAACGCGACGATGCCGAGATCGACAGCACGATCATGGCCAGAGTGGACAGGCGCCCCGGGGTCTTGCTCAACAACAGCGCAGCCGCAAACGAGCCCAAGGAGAAGAGAATTTGTCCTTGCAGGTCCAGCGGCACACTGATGACCAACCCCACCAGCAGCGCGCTGAACACAACGGCTGCCACGCGGGCTGTGGGGTGTTGCCAGATCTCCCAGCCCGTGATGGCGTGCACCACAGTGCGCCAATGCGCCTGTGGGCTGTGGGAATCGGCGTCGGCGACTTCGTCGGCCTGGGGACGCTGGTCCACGCTCATCGCGTAGCCCCCGGCAGTGACAAACTCAGACGCTGCGCGAGGACCTGCGCACATTTGCGCAGATCATCGGCCGCTTGGCCATGGGTGTCGTACTCGAGCACGCTCTGGTCATAGGCCAGGGCCTCGCGCACCGCCTGATCTTCGTGGATCACGCCGATCAGCCGGTCGCCCAGGCTGTCCTGCATCACGCGGGTGATGTCCTTGGAAAGCTGGCGCGCACCGTCGGCCTGGTTCAGGACATAAAGGGTTCCGTCAAAGTCGGGACGCGGTGTGCAATAGGTATGCACCAAGCGCTGCATCAGAGCCAGTGCGGCATACGACGCCGCGTCGGGCAGGTTGACCACCACCACCACCCGGGCCGCAGTGAGCGCCTGTTGCATGTAGACGGAGGGGCCAGGCGGCGTGTCAATGAGCACCAGTGCATCGGGCGGCAGCTCCAGGCTTTGCAACTGCTGCGCAAGCCAGTCGGGGTGGCACTCCAGATGCCGTTCAAAGGCCACGCGATCGGCCTCGTTCACCACTCCGTAGGGCAGCACATGCACGCCCGAGGGGCTTGTTTGACAAACCGAACTCCAACTGTCGCCCGACAGACTGGCGCGGGAGACTCCGGCAAGGCCCCCCGGGTCGGCTCCGAAATGCAGGCCCAGCGCGTTCTGAGGGTCCAGGTCCACCACCAGCACCGTCGGCGCGCCTTGGTGTTGCAGCGCCGTGGCCAAGTTGGCTGTCAGGGTCGTTTTACCCACACCACCTTTGGCTGAAACAACGGCAACCACCTTCATGACTGGCCCTTGCGGGGCTGCCAGGTGGCAGTGGGCCGGGGCTGCGGCGATCCTGCCAGGCGCGCAAACACCGAGGGCAGGTCGGTGGGCAGTGGGGCAGGCGATACAACAGACGCGTCGCGCAGGGTGGTTGCGGCAGACGCGTGCAGGCCGGCAAGTCCCGCCAGCGGAGAGCGCACTGCGAGTGCAGGGGCAGAAGCAGAAGGCACACGAGGCGCTGCTGCCAGGGCCATCGCAGGCGCCGGTGCAGGCGTCGGTGCAGGGGCTGGTTGTGGCGCCGTGGCGGCGCCCCACATCGGCGCGGGGCTGTCGCCAACCCTCTGCGCGGCGGGCCGCGTCCAGCCAGCGGGAGCGGGCTCGCTCGCGACAGGCGCAGCCGGGTTCTGCGGCGCGGGGGCTGCCAAGCCCTCGGGGCGGCGGTCCACCGCTGGCACGTCCCCCACTAGGGCGCCCCGAATGGCGGATACCAACGGCCAGCGTTCACTGGAGCGCTGTTGCTCCTGCTTGCGAGCCAGCTCCTGGTAGGGGTCGGCCTTGCCTCCAAACTGCTGGAAGAGGTTCGCGATATCGTCAGATTGCTTCACGGGTCACCGCCAATAGCAAAACGTGGAAAGCCGAAACCCGCAGGGCTCAGCGTGCCAGCTGGAAATGGATGCAGCCCCAGGCGTCCGCTGGGGCAGACTGGGCCACGCGGAGCTGGGCGGCGCCAGCCTGCTCGAACCAGCTCTGATAGACCCCTTCGAGGAACCCCCCAGACCATGGCGCGTGGCCCAGCCCAAAAGCTGCCGACAAAGGAGAAAGGTCGTGGTGGATGTCCAACTGCGCCGCAGCCTGCTGCAGGCGGACCCCGCCCCAGCCGATGCGGTCCCACACGGCCACCATGCTGCTCTGCAGATCTTCCAGGGTGGCACATGTCGGCAGGGGGTGTTCGGCCGCAAACCGTGCGCCCACCCGGAACATCAGCGCGCGCAGGTCTTCAGGCGGCAGCGCGGCGGCAAACTCAGCCGCCAGGGCCTGCAAGAACCCCCTCCATTGCACGGTGCACTGCTGATCGATGAGACGTTGGGTGATATCGGGGTTGGCAGGCAGGGAGGCAGTTGAAAACATGGCGTGCGCACGAGCAAGCGTCGGGCCCGATTCTGCGGCCCTCGCGGGGTGGACTCAAGGGAGATACCCCATGCATCGATTGATACAAGTGGTTTCAAAGAGGTTGTGCGGAATTTTAGGAGGCTTGCTCCGAAAAATGCGCTTTCGACCATCAAGCCAAAGGTCAACTTCCTTTAACGGCACCCTCTATGCCGACGTGTGTGGGCACAACACCACACAACATACTCAAAAACTATTGATAAACAAATTCAATAGCCCAAACTTCCCCCTGCCCCAAAAGAACCCCCCGTAGGGGCACACAAGCATCAGGAGGCGGCGACCTGGATCACTCCCCCCCCGAGGCACACCTCCCCGTCATACAACACCGCACTCTGTCCTGGGGTAACAGCCCACTGGGCCTGCGGGAAGCGGAGGGCAAAGCCTTCGGTAGCGGCCTCCAGGGTGCAAGGCGCATCCTGTTGGCGGTAACGCGTCTTGGCGGCGTAGACACCCGGCATGGGCGCATGGCCAGCGCACCAGCTCACATCCTGCGCCACCAGATGGTGCGACAGCAGCCAGGGGTGGTCATGCCCTTGCACCACACGCAGCGTGTTCTTCTCCAGGTCCTTGCGGGCCACAAACCAGGGCTCGTGCGCGCCCCCACCACGTTGTGCCCCCTTTTCCTTCACCCCGCCAATGCCCAGGCCCTGGCGCTGGCCCAGGGTGTAGAAAGACAGGCCCACATGCTTGCCGAGGTTGCGGCCCCGGTCGTCCAGGATGGGGCCGGGCGCGTGGCTGATGTAGCGGTTCAGAAACTCGCGGAATGGCCGCTCGCCAATGAAGCAGATGCCGGTCGAATCCTTCTTCTTGGCATTGGGCAGGCCAATTTCCTCAGCAATGCGGCGCACTTCGGTCTTGTGCAGTTCGCCCACGGGAAACAACGTCTTGGACAACTGCGCCTGGTTCAGGCGATGCAAAAAATAGCTCTGGTCCTTGGAGGGGTCCAGCCCCTTGAGCAGCTCAAACAGACCTGTGGACTCGTTCCGACGCACCCGCGCATAGTGCCCGGTAGCGATCTTCTCAGCCCCGAGACGCATGGCATGGTCCAGAAAGGCCTTGAACTTGATCTCGGCATTGCAGAGCACGTCCGGGTTGGGTGTGCGACCGGCCTGGTACTCCTGCAGGAACTCGGCAAAGACGCGGTCCTTGTAGTCGGTGGCGAAGTTCACATGCTCGATCTCGATGCCGATCACATCGGCCACGGCGGCCGCATCCACGAAGTCGATGTTGGACGAGCAATATTCGCTGTCATCGTCATCTTCCCAATTCTTCATGAAGATGCCGACCACTTCATGGCCCTGTTGTTTGAGCAGGTGGGCGGTCACGGCGGAATCCACGCCGCCCGAAAGGCCCACGACAACACGTTGTTTGGGCAGTTTGGTGTTCGAAGTCATTGCCCCGATTGTATTTTTTGCGCCATGGCAGCACTGCGCGGACGCACAGAACGCGTAGCCACCAGCAGGTCATAGAGCTGCTGCGCAGCGGGTGACAACGATTTTCCGCGCCGTTTGATGAGCCCCATCTGCCGGGTGACGATAGGCTCCACAAGCGGAATGCTCACCAGCGTGGGGTGCTCCTTGCCCGGCATGGCCAGGCTGGGCACGGCTGCCACGCCCAGGCCCGCCTCCACCAGGCCCAGTAGCGTGGTCACGTGCTTGGCCTCGTACAGGCACTGGGGCCGGTCGGGCACGTTGGCCAGCGCCAGGTCCATCAGCAGGCGGTTGCCCGAGGTCTGGCTTTGTTGCACAAATCGCCTCGCCGACGCCCGTAGACTGACGGCGTGACACATAAGAAGAACAGACTGCGGAGCAAGTACCGCACGACGAACTGGAAGGCGTACAACGCGACGCTGAAGGCGCGAGGCTCGTTGACGATGTGGCTGGATCAGAGCATGCAGTGGCTTGGCACACCGAACGGCAAGCGCGGACGCAGTCCGATCTTCTCGGATGCAGCAATCCAGTTCTGCCTGAGCATCAAGTGCCTGTTCGGCCAGCCCTTGCGGAAGACGCTGGGCATGGTGCAACGCCTGCTGCAGTTGGCCAAGCTGGACTGGCCGGTGCCGGACTTCAGCACGGTCTGCCGACGCCAGAAGACCTTGCAGCTCGAACTGAGCTACCAGCGAACCAAGTCGCCGCTGCAGTTGCTGCTGGACAGCACGGGAATCAAGTTCCTGGGCGAAGGCGAGTGCAAACGCAAGAAGCATGGCGCCTAATACCGGCGTGAATGGCGCAAGGTCCATTTGGGCATCGATGCGCAGACGTTGGAGATACGCGCCATCGAGGTGACCAGCAATGCCATCGGAGATGCGCCAATGCTGCCCGGGTTGCTGGCACATCGAGAGCGGGCTCGGCGCAGCGCAACGAGGCCATTCGCGCGTGCAAGCGCTTGGGTCGCAGCATCTGGAAAAAGTGGAGCGGCTATCACCGGCCCAGCCTTGTGGAGACGAAGATGCACTGCTTCAAGCGACTGGGCGAACGGGTGACCGCGCGCACGTTCGAGCGCTAGGTCGTGGAATTGCATGTCCGCTTGGCCTTGCTCAATCGCTTCAGCCAGATCGGCCGTCCTCAAACCGTGCCGGTGGCTGCCCTGGCATAGGTCCGTCCGGGGTTGGGGTCATGCCGTCTGCAATTCGATTTGTGCAACAAAGCCCATGCCGATGACCGTGCCTTCTGGTCAAGCCACCCGTAAGCCCTGAGGCCCCTCGGTAGAACTGAGACAACTGCGCTACCTCGTGCGCGTGTTGGAGCAGGGCTCCATGAGCCGCGCTGGACCTGGACGCGGTGCAGTCCGCGCTCAGTCCGCAGATCACGCTGCGGGAGAGCGCGCTGGCCACGCGGCGGCTGCAGCGCACGCCGCTTCGGCATAAAAAAAGGCTTCCCCGCCTGATGGTATTGCCTCATTAGCTATCAATAAAGGAGCAAACCATGCAAACGCTGGAAGCCCTGAAACGGGACACCCGCGCCCGCGCCCGCGCTGGCGAATGGCGAATGGCGAATGGCGAATGGCGACGTCATGCTGCGTGTGCCAGAAACCGAAGTGCCCCGCCAGCTACAAATCTGCAGCGCCTGCCTGCACGCCTGCCAGTACGCGCCGCCGCACGCGTTTGCAATGGACAGTCCGCAGGCCATGGCGCAGGTGCGCGGTCAAAGCTAGGCTGACTACACCCGCACCAACCCATCGTCCAGCAACTGCACAAGCCAGCCGCCGAGCACGGTGGGGTCGCCTTGCCACAGGCCGCTGCCCAGCAGCGCCGTGCAGGCGTCGTGCACCGAGGCACCGGCGTGCAGCGCTTGCAACCAGGCAGCCTCGGCCGCGTCGAGCGTGCGAAAGTGCGGCTGATGCCCTTTGCGCCAGACCAGCAGCGTGGCGGGCACGCAGAGAGGCACGGCCTCGGGCACATCATCGTCAGTGTGGATGGCGTTCCACACGCCCACGACGTTCGTCGTGATCGTGCGCAGCAAGGCGCTGGGGTGCAGCACGCCGGGGCGGGTGGTCCAGGTGTCCGACGCCTGGGCTGCCGCAGTCTCCAGAGTTGGTACGTCGGCGCTGTCAAAGCGGGTGCGCAGGTCCCAGTCGAGCTGGGCCAGTTCGTGCAGCTCAGGGTTGTCGGGGTATTGCACGCGCAGCGCTTCCACCAGGCCTTCGCCATAGCGGTTCAGGCTGCGGGTGCGCGGCGGGTGCGCCACCGCAAACGCGCGGGCATGCACGTCGAAACTGTCTGACCCCATGTAGAGATATGTCTTGGCGTAGGTGTCTGCCAGCACTTCGGCCAGCCGCGCGCGGTAGGCGTGGTGGTAGATGGGCAGGCGACCGGCTACAGGGCCATCGGGAGTGCCGGGCGGCAGCGCATCGGCCAGCACCTGGTCGGCAAAGTGGCGCTGTACTGCAGCCAGTGGCAGTGGGTCCAGTGCGGGGGCCAAGGTCATGGCGGCAGCGGTGGCGGGTTCGGGCGATCCCAAGCGCTCCGCCGCTATGCGCCGCGCCGTCGCAATTTCATCGAGCAGCTCGGCCAGCGGCGGAATGTGGTCGTCGCGCTCGATCATCGCGGCCACCGCGCCAAACCGCAGGTAGGCCTGGGCGTACAAGTCCCACACCGGCTGCGCCACAGGGTGGTCGTGAGTGTCGATGATGTGGTCGCCGTTATCGCTATGCCCGGCCAGGTGAATCTGCTGTACGCGGTGCGCGGGCAGGGCATGCAGGTAGGTCAGTGGGTCGAAGCCATGGTTCACGCTGCTCACGTAGATGTTGTTCACATCCACCAGCAGAAGGCAGTCGGCCTCTTGCGCAATGTGGGCCAGAAACTGCCACTCGCTCGCGCTGTCTTGCCGGTAGCGGACATAGCTCGACACGTTCTCCAGCACCAGCCTGCGTCCCAGCACATCCTGCGCATGGCGGATTTGTGCGATCACATGCCGTGCAGACTCGTCGGTGTAGGGCAGCGGGTACAGGTCGTGCAGTTGCTCGGGGCCAGGGCCCGTCCAGCACAGGTGGTCGGACACCCACAGCGGCTCGATGCGGTCCGCCAGCGCCTTCACGCGCTGCAGATACGGCACATCCACGCCCTGCGCTGCGCCGATGGACATCGCCACGCCATGCATGGCCACAGGGTAGTCGCGCCGAATGGCATCGAGCACCGCCAGCGGCTTGCCGCCATCGATGAGGTAGTTGTCGGTGATGATTTCCAGCCAATCGAGCGGCTGCTTGTGGGCGAGGAAATCGGCGTAGTGCTGCGTGCGCAACCCCAGGCCGAAGCCGGTGCCGCGCGTGGCAATGAGGTCATGTGCCATGGCGAAATCAAGGTATCAAAGTGCGGGCACTGGGCGTGTTCGCCGAGACTGGCACGCCCTGATGCCAGCACCGCCGCGCAAGGGCCGCCCCGCCGCGCCGGCGGTGTCCCCCTCCCGCGCAGCGAGAGAGGGGGAAGGCGCGAAGCGCCTCAGGGGGAGCTTCATCTCATCCCTTGATATCGCCGATGGTGCCCTTCTCGCTCAAGCACTGCGCAGCCGTCTTGGCCTTGAAGCCGTGGCCTTTGCAGGCGTTCTGGCCCTTGCAGCTGTGCTCGGCGGTAGAGCAGTCGCTGTTGCCCTTGCAGTCGTGCACGTTGTAGCAATGCACCTTGTCGTTGGCGGCAATGGCCGCGCCCTTGGAACCCTTGGGTGCATCGGCGGCAAAGCTGGTGGATGCCAGTGCCAGCAGGGCGGCAGACAGGGCGAAGGATGCAGTGGTCTTGGTGTGGGTGGACAGCATGGCGGGTAACTCCGTAAACGTTGAGGGGGATGAATCAGATGGTTAGATCGCGCTGCACCGTGCCGCGCTCTCTGCCTGGTAATTCGTCCCCCGCGCGCTGCGGGTTACATGGAGTCCAAAAACTTTCTTGCGTTGCGCCTCGGCGCTATTGCGCAGAGGGTTCGGTCACCGAAATGTCGGTGTGCACCAGCGTCAGCGGAAAGCGCTGGCCTGCCAAGTAATCCTCCAGGCAGCGCAGCAGCAGGGGGCTGCGGTGGCGCTCGGGGCAGGCGCGGATCTCATCCGGCGTGAGCCACAGCGTGCGCACAATGCCGGTATCAAGCGTGCGCCAGTCATGGTGCGTGCCCAGCGTGCCCGCAAATGCAAAACGCATGTAGGTGAGGTCGTCCCCCGTGCGCGTCTTGGTAAAGCGGTTGAGGTACACGCCGATCAGCGCTGTGGGCTCGAAGTCGTGCGCGGTTTCCTCCAGCACCTCGCGCGCGCAGGCCTGGATGGGCGACTCGCCCGGGTCCAGGTGGCCGGCGGGGTTGTTGAGCTTGAGGCCGTCCGTGGTCTCTTCCTCGACCAGCAGAAAGCGGCCATCGCGCTCGATGAGCGCGGCCACGGTGACGTTGGGTTTCCAGCGGTGGGGCATGGCGCGCATTATGACGAGGGGCGGTGACAGCAGCCCTACAGATCACGCACCATGTACACGGCGCCTTCGCCATAGCTGGCCAGGCGGGCCTGCTGGGTGGCGTCTTGCAGAGCTTGCTGCGTATAGCCTTGCCGCTGCCAGTACGCCTGCGAGCCCTGCACCGACACCAGTGCGCTGTGCGCCAGACCCTGTGCACGGGCCTGCGCCCACAGCGGCTGCAACAACGCATGGGCCAGGCCTTGCCCCGCGTGGGGGGGCAGCACCGCCATGTCGTGCAGGTACAGCGTGTCGGGCTGGGCCACGGCCTCAAAGTCGCCATGCAGCGGGGTGACTTTGCCACGCACGCTGCGGTAGGCCGCCAGGTAGGCGCACACCGCGCCGCCCTGCTCCAGCACCAGCGAGCAGTTGGCCGGGCTGGCCAGGCGGCGCGCAAACACCTCGCCACTTTCCACAAACCCTTCCCCATAGCAGGCCAGTTGCACAGCCAGCAGGTCGGCCAGATCGCTCAGCGCCAACAGGCGCACCACCACGGACATGAGTGCGCTTGGTTCAATCAATGCGGCAGCACGGGCGCCTGCACAAAGTCGTCGAGCGACAGGCCCTTTTCTTTCAACAACGCCTCCAGCACAGGCTGCAGACGGCCCAGGCTCTCCTGCACGGCCTCGCGCACGGTGTCCACCACCACCTGGGTGCTGCGCTCGATCTCGATGTTCAGGCGTTCGCCCACTTTTTTGTTCTCAAACACCGTGGCACGGCGGGTCTCGGGAATCATCCAGATTTCGAACCATCCCTCTTGCCGGTTCACCTCGGCCACCGTGAGGCTGGCGCCGTGGATGGCGATGTAGCCCTTGGCAAACACATAGCGGCGAAACGCCTCGGGCACAGCCACGCGCCACACCAGATTGTTGTCGAACTCGCGCCGCTCGATGAGCGTGCCGGTGAAGTCCACATGGCCCGACAGCGGGTGGCCGCCGATCTCAGCACCGTCCTTGGCCGCGCGCTCCACGTTCACGCGGTCGCCCTGCGTATAGCTGCCCAGCGTGGTGATGTTCAGGCTTTGCAGCATCACATCAAAGTTGGCCCGTGTGGGCGACAGGATCTCGGTGACCGTGAGGCACACGCCATCGGTGGCCACACTGGCGCCAATGGCCAGTTCCTGGCAGAAGCCCTCGGGGAAGTCGAGCGTGAAGGTGCGCAGCCCTGCGCGGTCGTGGATGGCGGCAATGCCTGCCGTGGCTTGGACGATGCCTGTGAACATGGTGGCGCGGCTTCCGGGTACGTTGGAACGGGAACCAGGAATTTTGCCACCCGCAGCATTCAAAGGTGTCCCAAGGGTTGGAGCCCCTACACACCGGGGATGGCGGCAATGCCTGCCGTGGCTTGGACGATGCCTGTGAACATGGTGGCGCGGCTTCCGGGTACGTTGGAACGGGAACCAGGAATTTTGCCACCCGCAGCATTCAAAGGTGTCCCAAGGGTTGGAGCCCCTACACACCGGTCTTCCGGGGCATCACATCCGTCTACAGCGCTCAAAACTGGCGCGACCCAGGCCAGGGCAGCCGAGCAAGGGCCGCCCCGCAGCGAGGGCTGCGTCCCCCTGCCCGCGCGCAGCGCGAGAGCGGGGGGAAGACGCGAAGCGTCTCAGGGGGGTGCCCCTTACCTTGCGCGCAAGAGCTCGCCCACTTCCAGCAACACCAGCTCGTTGTCATCCGCCTTGTTGGGGTCGCGGCTGCTGCTGAAGGGCAGGTTGTTGTCGTTGCCCACCACGATGTGCGTGGCATCAACGATGTCCACGTTCTCGATGGTGAAGAACGGGAAGGTGAGCACGCCGTTGTTCAGCGGCTTCTTGGCCAGGCGCTTGGGGTCCTGGATGTTCATGAGGTCGATGTAGCCCACCTTGCGGATCTCGCCGCCCACGTTCGCGTCGCTCATCTCCACCTTGTAGACGCGCTTGAACTTGGCCAGGTCGTGAAAGCAGTCGGTGCGCTTTTGGCCTTCGGGGCAGGCCTTGTCGGCCGTGCCTTCACCGTTGTCGCGCTCGATGATCAAACCTGTCGTGCCATCGATCATGTTGAAGTCGCCGATGGCGTGGTGGTTGGCCTCCAGCACGTACTTCCAGTGGCGGCCGGTCCATTGCTCGGTCTTCACATCGAATTCGAGCACGCGCAGGTACTGCTTGCCGCCCACGTTTTCATACGCCTTGGCGTCGTCGTTCCACAACGCGCCTTCGAGCAGCGCGTAGAGCTTGCTGCCGTCCTTGCTGGAGGCCATGCCTTCGTAGCCCTTGGAGCGTTTGACCTCAAACGGCGTGGGCTTGGCGTCGGGCGCGCCGGGCATCAGCACACCGGGCGCGTCGGGCGAGCGCACGGTCTTGCCATCCACCTTGGTTTCGAACACCGCCAGCACCTTGCCGCTCAGGTCGGCCTTGATGAGGAAGGGGCCAAACTCGTCACCGATCCACAGCGCGCCACCGGCGAACTGGAAGCTCTCGGGGTCAAAGTCGGCGCCGGTCAGGTAGCGCGTGGCCGTGCCTTCGTGGGTGATGCGAAACGGCACCTTCTTGTCGGGGTCGTGCAGGAAGACAGTCTTGAGACGGTTGAACTGGCCGCTTTGGAAGTCCACCGTGTAGTGGCTCAGGTGCAGCATGAAGTCGGGCGAGTTGGCCTTGGAGCCCGCACCGTTGTCAGTGAGGATCCAGAACGAGCCATCGGCCATGCGTTTGATGCCCGAGTGGCCCTGGATGGGCTGACCCTGGAAGGGCAGCGACACGCCCGTGTTGCGCCCGCCAGACTGGCCCATCACCGTGCCCACGGCGTCCACACGGCGCGGGGTGGTGAACTTGCCCGCTACCTGCAGGTCCTGCGATGCGTCCTTGGGTGCGGGGATGACGGTGAAGGCCGGCAGCACAGCGTGGCCGGCCAGGGTGGCGGGGTAGGCTTGCTGAGCCAGCGCGGCGGGGGACAACAGGGTGGCGCTGGCGCACACGAGGGCGCAGACAAGGGCGAGGGCAGTGGGTCGGGCCATGATGGTGTAAGGCTGAAAAAGAAGCCGCCACAATGCCGTCGCTGCATGGCTGCGTGATGACAGCCCCGTGACCTGTGCATGTCGCAATCAGTTCCCAGACGCTGCCAGCCAAGGGAAATGCTCTTGATTTGATAGCAACAAGCGCTTTACTGTTAAGCGGCAGGCACCAAAATATCTCGGGATATCGCCCATCCACACACGGGCCGCACCCACAACACGGACCCAGCGGCCACTGCGTCGATTGTTCTTAAAACCGAAACGGTTAATTTGTGACTCTGTAGTTTTTCTGCGAACGCCATCAGCGTACAGTTCAACCCATCGATGAGCCGAACCCGCAAGGCGACTCACCGAACCCGGAGACACAGCGCATCCCGCGCACCGGTTTCCGGCTTTTTTGAGGCGCAACTTTGAAGGAATCCATCATGAACAAGACCGCTCGTATCCTCTCCGTCGCTGCTGTGGCTGCTTTCACTGCTTTTGGTGCCCAGGCCGACGAAACCGATGCATCGCAATTTGCCACCCAGTTCGAAACCAACCGCACCCGCGCTGAAGTGCAGTCCGAAGCTGCTACCGTGGCCCAGACCCGCAGCCAGGAGCCAGCCGGTTCGCGCGTGGTGACGTACAAGTCGAACGCTGACCGCGCCGCAGTCCGCGCCCAGGCGGCCCAGGCTGTGCGCACCGGCCAGATCCCATCCGGCGAAATCGGCTCGCGCATGTAATTTGACGGGCGAAACCATCACCCACCGTTTGCGGGACCAGCCCGTGGGGACTGTTCAGGTGGTCGGCCACAGGTGCCGCGTCCATGGGAAGGGTTTTCTCGCGACGGCAGGCATGTCGCTCCAAAGCAAAGGCTCCCTCGGGAGCCTTTTGTGTTTTGGCGGGTGTGGGCGGCCCGCGATCACCGCCGCATCACCGCGGCTGCATGGCGCTGCGCCGTTGCCTCTTTCTCAGGCTCTCTGGATGGTGCGGCGGCGTGCTGCAAGAAGCCCGAAACCGACCATGAGCGCTGAAAGCAGGATGAGCCCCCACTCGGAGAGTGTCGGAATGGCTGCGGGGCCAGCGCCCGCACCCAATGCCAGTCCGCTCGGGTCCCGGATCGTGCCCACGGCTGCATCGGCATCCGCGGCTCCGTTGTCTACCAAGGTAAAACGCACCGTGTTGCCGCTGATGGTCGCTGGCAATACGGAATAAACCCCGGCAAGTTCCTTGTAATAGGTGGCACCCGACGGGACCGCTTGCGAATAGGTGATCGTGACATCCGCCGACCCCACGCACCCTGTCAACGTGAAATCGATCAACCCATAGGGAAATGACTTGTCAGCCGGTTTGCCGACGGCAGGGGCATCGACGAAAACCGCAGCCCCGACGGTTGTACAGCCGACAGCGCTGAGGGTGGCTGTAACGCCTCCCTGGCGCGTCGGAATACTGGCCATGGAAGTCGTCGGCGTGAACGCTGCATTGACTGTGCAGGCGCCGGTGATCACGTTGGTGGTGTAGGTCGCGCCGGAGAGGTTTCCACCGCAGGTGCCTGTGACATTGGGCACAAAACCGCTGTTCGGTGTGACGGTGAACGTGGTGGAGCTGTTGTAGCCAACAACTTGCACTGTGTTCGGTGTGATGGAGCCATTGGCGCCAGCCGAGGGCGTCACGTTGTAGCCACGCGGAACGCTGCAAGCCGCAGCAGCCGTGCTGGTCCCCCCGCCGCTGCCCGCACAGCCCCACGTAAACTGGCCGGCGGTTGCAGCCGGGGTCGTCACGCTGCCCGCAATGCACGCGGCAATGCCGACAGGCGCGGAAACAACGGCAACGCTACTGGTCGCGCATGCACCGTTGGTGGAAGTTGGGACCTGGGCAGTGGCAACCGAGCAGGTCAAGACCCCTGTCGTCGCACCCGCGCTCGCTACGGGCGTCACGCAGAAATACAGATACTGACCTTGATCCCCAACCACCGGCGTGTAGCTCAGGGTCGTCGCAACATCACTGCCTCCGGTGATACCGGTATTGACGGAATTGCGCACCCAGCGGAATGTCGATGTGCCCTCGGCGTCATTTTCCGGGTCTGAGTAAACATATGCACCCGTCAATGACAGACCGACCTGCACGGTCCCTGTGACGGCCACGGTGCCCGCTGAGGGCACCTCGTTCACATTGTTGACGGTGATGGTGAACGCTTTCTCAAAGAACAAGCCTCCAGCGTCCGTGCTGCGCACCCGCACGGAATAACTGCTCTTGGTTTCGAAGTCCGGGCTGGCAGATATGCGCAGATTGCCGCCATTGATATTGAACGCAGCGTTGTCCGTGTCGCCAGCACCCGCCACCAGTGAGTAGGTAAACGTGTCTCCAGCATCCGGGTCCGTGCTGCTCAGCGTGCCCACCGTCGAGTTTCCCGCCACGTTTTCATTGACGCTACTCGGAGAAATGCCGATGTCAGTGGGCGCACCATTGCCGCCAGTCACGGATATTGTTGTCGGATCGCTCGCATTGGCCGAACTGCCCGCGTTACCCCCGGAAAGCGTCACGCTAGGCGTCAGGCTCGCCGCAGCGTTGGCGGCGACGTCCGCGCGCAGGGTCAGCGGATTGCCGCTGGCGCCGTTGGCGATCGTGTTCGAATAAATGCAGCGCGTGGACGTGCAGCTCCAGCCCGAACCCGAGCCGGAGTTGTAGCTGAGGCCCGAGGGCAAGCTGAACGTCAGGGTCAGGTTCGAGCCGGTGGCGGCGCCGCTCGCGCTGGGCGTGATGGTGTAGTCGACCGTGCCGCCCTGGGCGGGCGTGCCGCTGTGCGACATCGAGACCCCGAGCGTGAGCCCGGCTTCCACAAAGGGCGTGCAGCTGACCGAGATCGAGACGCTCGACGTGCCCAACGACTGGTCCGCCGCCATGCCGATCGCCGAGATGCCGGCCGCGATCGTGTACGTCCCGCTATAGACCCCATTGGCGGTCGCATCCTTGCGCCCGCCGCTCGCGGTCGTCAGATAGAAGGGGCTGGTGCTGTTACGGAAG
Organism: Acidovorax sp. HMWF029; assembly: GCF_003060895.1. GTDB lineage: Bacteria > Pseudomonadota > Gammaproteobacteria > Burkholderiales > Burkholderiaceae_C > Acidovorax. The sequence goes on from NZ_QAIH01000023.1 coordinate 26,812, forward strand.
CGCAGCCGGATGGTGCCGGACGTGTAGTTGCTGACCGTCGCATTGAAATCCAGCCGGTCACCCGTCACGAAGCTGTAGGTCGTGCTGTCGTCCGCCACATAGCCCGACGCCCCGACGACGTTGTCGTTATAGCTCGTCGTCATCCGCATCATGGAGATAGCGACGATGCCGCTACTGACCCCGGATGTCGTTCCCGGCTGGGCCGTGCCGCTCGCGAAGTTGGCGTTGAAATTCAACAAGCCGTCGTTGACGGCGGCACAACCGGAGCTTTGAGCAAGCGCAGCCGCCGGCGTCAAGCCAGCGGCTATCAGCATGATGGCGGCGGCCGCACCATGAACACGACGGATCGACTTCGCGCACACCGCGCCAAGCTCGCGACTTATCTTAGTGAACATGCCTTCCCCCCGAGTCACGCCGAAGAGCAAAACGCGCTCGCCGGTCACTTCAAAATGAACTGAATACTTCCGGCTTACGGGCGACAGACGCTGGAACTGCGAGAAAGCTCAAGAGGCTGCTTTCTCTAGCCTGGACGCCACCGTTCTACATATTGTGATCTGCGATGGACCACGATGTGCAACTTATCACATACCCTAGCCTAGGGTCACCGCACGGTTGTAGTCAACACAATATCAGGAGACGCCTGGACGGGGCTGTTACGGCCACGCCGATAGCTTGGCGGGCAGGGCTCCGAGATCGCCATCATTTTTATAGCTATTCAGGATTAGCTATCAGGCGCAGGAGCCCTTTTTTTGATCAGATCAGACGCTGCACCACCTGGCGCCGCCACACGCCATGGAAGTACAGCCCCTGCAACACCATCGCGCACAGGTAGGTGGCGGGGTAAGCCGCCCAGGTAGCGACCAGGCCCCACTGGTGGCCCAGCACCCATCCCATCGGCACGATGAGGCAGGCCAGGCAGCCGAGCGAGATGAGCGTGGGCGCCAACACCGTGCCGCTGGCGCGCATCACGCCCGAGTACACGCTGGCGCGCCCGAAGAAGAACGCGCCCCACACGGTGATACTCAGCACGCTTGCGGCGATATCGATCACCCGCACGTCGGCCACAAACAGGCCCACCACCGAGGGCGCGGCCGCGAACACCAGCACGGCCAGGCCGCCGGTGAACCACAGGTTCATTCGCATGCCGGTGCGGGTGACGGCTACCAGCTGCGGCCCCTGGCCCGCACCAATGGCCTGCGCCGCAAATACCGACGATGCAATGGCCACGGCCATCGCCGGGAACATCACATACGACATGACCTGGCTGGCCGCACCCCAGGCCGCCGTGGCCGCCGAGCCATGGGCGTTGACCAGGCTGAGCAGGCCCAGGTCGGCCAGCGAGCCGGTTATGAAGAACAAGCCTGTGGGCACGCCCAGCCGCACCAGGGTGCGCAGCAAGGCCGCGTCCAGTCGCACCTGCGCCAGCAGCACACGCGTGGGGGCCAGCACATGGGCGCGCCGCCGCAGGTGCCAGGCCGTGTAGCCCAGCGAGCACAGCGTGGCCAGCAGCAGCGCGGCCACGCCGCCCAGAATGCCCAGCGCAGGCAGCCCGATGGCAGGCACGCCCTGAATGAACGGCGGCGCACACAACACCGTGACCGATAGCGACACCATCAGCGCGCGCAGCGGTGTGACGGTGTCGCCCGTGCCGCGCAGCAGTGCGGCCGTGAGCATGGAGGTGAACAGCACAGGGAAAAGCACCATCATCCCCCGCGCATAGGCCACTGCATGGGGCAGCACGTCGGCAGGGGTGCCCAGCAGCAGCATCAGGGGCTGCACGACCACCACCCCCACAGCGGCCAGAACCAGGCCCAGCAGCAGCCCCGTGCACAGCGTGGTGCCCGCCAAGGCATGCAAGCGTGCGTGGTTGCGTGCGCCGATGGCCTGGCCCGCCAGGATGGAGGCCCCGTTGCCCAGGCCCATGATGAAGGCGCTGAGCAGCAAGAACAGCGGCATGAACGAGGCCACCGCCGCCAGCGAGCCCGCGCCCAGCAGCTGCCCCACGTAGATGTGGTTCACCGTGCCGGTGAGTGCCTGCAGCATGTTGGTGAGCACCAGCGGGCCCAAAAAAACGAGGAAGCGGCGGTTGAGCGAAGGCGCCGCGCTGGCGGGGTGAGCCGGGTCTGTCATGGCGCTGTGCCCTCCGTGCGCGCTGTGGTCCAAGGGGTTGGGGTGCTGTGGATAGTCACCTGCGTGCCCACCACCACCCGTTCAAACAGGTCGATCACATCGGCATTCGCCATGCGCACGCAGCCGTGCGACAGCGGCACGCCCATGGGGCAGTCATCCGGGCAGCCGTGGATGTAGATGTAGCGGCGCAGCGTGTCCACCGCGCCGCCCCGATTCATGCCCGGCTCGCAGCCGGTGAGCCACAGGATGCGGCTCAGAATCCAGTCGCGACCCGGGTGGGCTGCGGCGAGCTCGGGGGTGTACACCTCGCCCGTGGGGCGGCGGCCCACAAACACAGTGCCGGGCTGGCAGCCTGCACCCACCTTGGCGCGCACGCGGTGCAGGCCACGCGGGGTGCAGCCGCTGCCTTGGGTTTCGCCAGGGCCGTGGAGGGCGGTGGAAACTGGGTAGCAGGCCCGCAGTGCGTGGCAGTCACCGTCGCCGTATAGGCGCAGTTCCTGCCGGGTGATGTCGATGTGGATGGTCGCCGCCACGCTGGTCCGCCCCGCCCTGGCTTATGCCACCACCAGCCCCGCGCCGTGCCCGCGCGTGAAGGCTTCTTCAAACACCGAGTAGCCCGACCAGTCGCTGTGGGCAAACGCCAGGCGCGCGGTGGCGGGCGTGGGAATCCAGGGCAAACGCTCTGTTTTTGATAGCGAATTTCTTTTACTGGTCGCGCGGTGAAGGCCAATTTTGCTTAAATATTCCTGCACCCCTGGCGTGGGGATGGCCATGGCGTGGCCGTAACGGGTGATGTCTACGCGGGTGGCGCGTTCGCGCAGGTCCGGGTGGGGCACGGATAGCGCGGCCAGCGCGGCGTCGGCCCAGTGCTGCCAGGGCTGGGTGGCTAGTTGCTGGCGGCCACCTTGCACATCGCCCAGTGCCTGGTAGTAGGTGAGCACGGTGGGGCCAGCCAGGTTGGCGCCGGTGTCCAGCCGCTGGTGCCCGGCGTTCACGTAGCCCAGGCCGCCTGCGGTGGGGTCGGCGTAGAGCACGTTGTCCCACGCGGGGGCGGCGCCGGGGCGGTCGGTGAGCGGGGCGGTGATGTGGATGTTGGCCACCAGCCAGGGGGCCCATTGCAGGCGCTGCGCCGCCCCCGTGAGGAAGGCAGGCGGCTGCTGCACCACGCGCGCAGCCAAAAGCACGGGCAGCGCCACCACGCACTGTGGTGCCACCCAGCGCTCTACATTGCCAGTGCCGTGGTTGAGGGCATCCACCTCCACGCCGTGGCGGCCTTCGGTGATGCGCAGCACGCTGGTGGCAGTGCGCAGCTGGCCTGCGGCACGCAACGGGTCGGCCAGCCGCTGGGTGATCCAGCCGTTGCCTTCTGGCCAGGTGAGCACGCTTTCGCGCGCCTCATCCACCGCCTCACCCGGCGCGTGAAAGCCGTGGCGGCTGGCAAAGTAGTGGATGCCCGCCCAGGCCGACACGCGGCCCGTGCCCGCGCCGTAGTCGTCGCGGCAGCAGTAGTCGAGGTACCAGCGCAGGTGGGCGTCATCCAGCCCCTGTGCCGCCAGCCATTGTTCAAAAGTAATAGCATCCAGCGCTTGATGGGCAGGCGCAAGCGGCTGTTTTTGATTCCATAGCTTGAGCGCAGGCATGGCAAACCGGGCGGCGCGGGCCTCGGCGTCCACGGCCCGGGCAAAGTGGCGGTACTGCGCCAGCGTGGTGTCTGGCACGCCGTGCACGGGCAGCAGGCCCTCTTGCCACTCGCCGTCAAAAAACAGGCGCTCCTGCGGGCTGTGGCACAGGTGGCGTTCGTCGTACTGCCAGCGCCCTGCCACACGGCGGCGCACGCCCAGTTCTTCCAGCAGATCCTGCACCTCGCGCGCGTTGTCGCCCGGCACGGGCAGATAGTGGGCACCCTGCGGGCAGGGCAGCCCACCCACCACAGTTCCCCGGCTGTTGCCACCGGGGGTGTCTTCCAGCTCCAGCAATGCAAAGTCCTGCACCCCCGCCAGCCGCAGCGACCGCGCTGCGGCGAGCCCCGCCACACCACCGCCCGCGATGATGACCTGCGCGCGCCGCACCACAGCGGGGGCGGGCAGGTTGCCGCGCTTGAGCACATCGCGCAGCGCATGGCCGCGCGCCATGTCGATGCCGGTGAAGCCGCCTTCCAGAACGCGCGGCGCCTTTTCGCAGCCGGGCAGCAGCACGGCCGTGGCGGCGGATGTTGCTGCGGTGGCTAAGAAATGGCGGCGTTGCATGGTGTCAGCCCTCGCTGTGCCAGCGGCGGTTACATACCCTCCACGGCATGCAGTGGTAGCGGCCCAGGCCAGGGCTCCCGCGCAAGGGCCGCCC
>NZ_QAIH01000233.1 GCF_003060895.1 Acidovorax sp. HMWF029
CCCCAGGACGACCGCCACGCACCCGCCCGCCAGCGCAGGCAGCCACAGCCGTGCAAGCCACTGTGGCTGCACCGTGGCGGCCACCACCACAATTTGCGCCATGGTGGCCACGCATGAAAGCACGGCAGCCCCTGCGTTCGCGCAGACAGGAGCCCGGCCTGCGCGCACCTCCATGCCCAGGCTGCCGATGGTGGCGGTGCTCGATACAAAACCAGAGGCCAGCGACGACAGCGCCACGGCATGGCGCGCCCGCATCAGCCGCTTGGCCAGGTGCGCCAGCGACTGGATCACCAGCAAAACAATGACCAGACGCACCACCACCTGAGGGTTCAGAACCCCTTGCCACAGAGGCGTGTTGGGAGCGAGCGGGTACACCAGCAAGGCCAGCGCAGCCAGAATAAGCCCGCTGCGCGCCTCGCCGGGCTGCAACCACTGGTTGGAGAACTGGTGCAGCACATCCCGCAGCGCCAGTAGCCCCGTCACCACAACCGCCAGCGCAGCGGCCAGCAATTGGTCGCGCGTGCAGGTCACCCCGATCACATAGGCCAGCAACAGGGCGATCTCGGTGGTCACGCCAGGGTCGCCAGAGCGGTCGCGGGCATAAGCCACCACTGTCAGTGCCGCCAGCATGGCGGCCCCCACGGCGACCAGCACGGGCATGTCCGTCAGCGCAGCGGCGGCGCCCCCCAGGGATGCCAGGGTGAACGACCGCACCCCCGCCAGCGCCCGGGCGGGTCCCGCTCCCTTGCGGCGCTCTCGCTCTACGCCCATCAGCAAGCCGCACCCAGCCGCACTCGCCAGCACGGCCATCGCGGCGGAAAAACCTCCGAACTCCTGCATGAAACTCCCGCACCTTTCCTGTCTATGGCTCTTCTGGCAACACCCTTACACATGTTGACAGAAAGACCCGCCAAACAATGCCACGCACAACAAACATGCGGAGTTGCCCCAAGCCTGGGCGTCAGGTGGATCGGCTATAACGAATCCCATCATCACCTACCCATGCAAGCACCCCACAACGCTGCCCCCGCCTCTGGCCCCAGCGGCTCCAGTGATGCCTTGCTGCGCCTGATTGCAGACTCGGTCCCGGCCCTGATGGCCTACTACGACATCCCCGGCCTGCGTTGCCAGTTTGCCAACCAGGGCTATGCGGCCTACAACGGCCATAGCACCGAATCCATTCTGGGCCTCACCGTGCAGCAGGCCATTGGCGACAATGCCTGGCAGGCCATCGAGCCGCATGTGAAGCGCTCCGCGCAGGGCGAGCGCGTGAAGTACACCCGCGAACAGACCCTGCCCAACGGTGAGACGCGGATGATCGAGGTCAACCTGATCCCGCATTTTGGCGACGCGGGGCAACAGCAGGGCTCCTTCGTACTCATCACCGACATCACCGAGCGTTGGCGCGCAGAGCGCGAAGTACGCCAGAGCGAAGAGCGCATGCGCAAATTCACCGAGGCCACGGACGAGGCCATCGTGTTCCACCGCGACGGCCTCATCACCGATGGCAACGAGGCGCTGTACCGACTGACCGGCTACGCCCTGCATGAGGTGCTGGGCCTGTCGATCTTCAGCTTCATCAGCCCCGAATGGCGCGCCACGGCGCTCGAATACACCCGCAGCGGCCGGGAAGACCCCTACGAGGTCACCATCCGCCACAAGGACGGGCACGCCATTCCTGTCGAGGTGGTGGGCAAAACCATGCCCCTGTACCACGCGGACTACCGCATCGTGGTGGTGCGCGACATCACTGCGCGCAAGCAGGCACAGGAACGCGAAGCGTTCATCGCCCTGCACGACGCCCTCACCCAGCTGCCCAACCGGCACTTCCTGATGGAACAGCTGTCGCAGGTGCTGTCGCTGGCGCGCAGGCGCCATGGCCGTGTGGCCGTGCTGTTTGTGAACCTGGACCATTTCAAGACCGTGAACGACTCGCTGGGCCACCACGCGGGCGACCAGCTCCTGCGCAATGTGGCCGAGCGCCTGCGCCAGGGCGTGCGCGATGCCGACGTCGTGGCGCGACTGGGTGGTGATGAGTTTGTGGTGGTACTGACCGACGTGCAGAACCAGGACGACGTGGCCATGGTGGCCGACAAGCTGCTGGTCTCCATGCACGGCGTGTTCACGGTGGACCAGTTGCCGCTCACCATCTCGCCCTCCATTGGCATCAGCCTGTTTCCGGACCATGGCGGCAGCGCCGATGTCCTGCTGCGCTGCGCCGATGCGGCCATGCACCACGCCAAGGAAAGCGGACGCGGCAACCGCCAGTTCTACGTCTCCAGCATGGACGCCAGTGCGCTGGATGTGCTCCAGCAAGAGCGCCTGCTGCGCGAAGCCATTGCCCACAACCACTTTGTTCTGCACTACCAGCCCCAGATCTGCCTCGCCAACGGCACGCTGCAGGGCATTGAAGCGCTGGTGCGCTGGCGCCATCCCAAGCGCGGGCTGGTGGGCCCGGACGAATTCATTACGTTCTCAGAATCGCGCGGCCTCATCACTCCCATTGGCCGCTGGGTAATGCGCGAGGCATGCCGCCAGCTCAAGGCCTGGCAGAACCAGGGCCTGGCGCTGGTGCCCGTGGCCGTAAACATGTCGGCCCTCGAATTCCGTCAGCGCGACGTGGCCGCCGAAATCGCCGCCGTCCTGCTCGAAACAGGCCTCGCACCCCAGTACCTGGAGATCGAGCTGACAGAGTCCGTGCTCATGCACCAAACCGGCCAGGTGCTGGGCACCCTCAACGCCCTCAAGGCCCTGGGCGTGGGCATCTCCATCGACGACTTCGGAACGGGCTATTCATCGCTGGCCTACCTCAAGCGCTACCCCATCGACAAACTCAAGATCGACCGCTCCTTCGTGACCGACACCCCCGGCAACTCCGACGACGTGGCCATCGTCACCGCCATCATCCAGATGGGACGCAGCCTGCAGCTCAAAATCGTGGCCGAAGGGGTGGAGACACAGGCACAGATCGATCTGCTGGCGGGGCTGGGGTGTGACTTGATCCAGGGGTTTGTGGTGGCGATGCCGATGGATGGGGAGGCGGCGAGGGGGTGGCTGACGAATCACGGATAGAGCAATAAGTGCCCAAGTATCTGAGCGTGTTGATCGTCCCGTACTCACGACTTCGCGGAACTTGCTGTTGACCTCACGCAGTTGAGCAGCTTCAAGGTGATGCACCATCGCAGGGTGGTGGTGCGCAGATTTGCGTGGCTGGAGGAAAACAGGAGTATCTGGAAAAACTACGAAAAGTTGTTTAACACCAACTGCCGTCCGCCCACTTCGCGCCCTTAGCACTGCCGCGCAAAAAAAGTTCTGAGAATGATCCAAGACATCCATCCGAAACATCAACGACGGGAGAAGTAGCTGCGCGGGGGTTGGTCAACAGGGTTGTTCGAAAAAAACTCAACATAATCAGCAGAAGGGGTTTTGCTTGGCAGGCATTTTTTAAACCAAATGCGCATCGCAATACCTGGCTTTAGGTTGTCAAAAACCTCATCCCCTCCAAAGGCGGAGTAAGCCTCCCTCAGCCCAGAAACATCAATGTATTGAATTCGATCATTTCCATACCCCCTTACAAG
>NZ_QAIH01000234.1 GCF_003060895.1 Acidovorax sp. HMWF029
TCCCTGCTGAAATTCTCAGCAGGTCAGTGGAACACCCTGGTCAATATTGGATTGGCACTTTGCGGTTTAGCTGGTCAGGTTTGCATCGGCACCAACACGGACTCAGTTGGACCATCAATCTTGCAGAGCGGCTGCATCTGCTCAAAAACGAAGGCTCGGATGTTTGATGCAGCCGCAGTATGAACAATAGTCTTGCATCTTGCGTTTCATAGGAACGCGCGGCAGGTATGGGCCCGCTAGCGTCCCTCGGCGTGGGGCAGAATCCGGCCAGGAGCGGAAATTCGGAACATGCTCGGCTGCAAGCCCGAAACCGGACATCGAGCCCCATCTGACGAACTAGGATGCGAAGCGGAACTGTCATCAGCCAAATCGGCCACCCTTGTTGGCCGAAGCAATCACCCAGTGCAGGAAAAAATGAGCAAACGAACTCCCTTTGCGCCGAACGAATATGGTTACGAGATTCGCAGTGGAACCTTCGAGGGAAGGATATTGACGCTGGGCGCTACAAACGCGAGCGACACAATTGTTGGAGGAGCCACTTTCACAAACTGCGAGTTCCGAATGAAGCGGGTTGCGAAGACGGACTTTAACTTTGACGCAACTTGCCTGAACTGCGACTTCCACCTTCCTAAACGCGTGTCCAACCGATATATGGATAGGCCTAGATTGAATGGATGCAGGTTCCACGGTCATTACGTTGGTTTCGACTTTGGACCGAAATTTAGGAGGGATGCCATGGGCACACATCGACCTAGCCCAGGAAGTTTGCGCAACTGCGATTTTTCGTCCGCGCGACTTCACCTTTGTGCGTTCTATGGGACTTCACTTTCAGATCACACGTGGCCTGGTTGGCCCCATGTCTTTCTCGACTATTCAAACGGGGCAAGCTGGGCTCATGTGCTTGCAAGCTCTGCGGTGCCAGAGCGGCTCAAAATCATTCTTAAACTACAACCCGAACTCGATTCCGAGGACTCTTCGGTCAATTCAAGATGCATTGTTTCGGTCTACCTACCAGAGATTGGAGAAGACCCGGAGGCGCTTTGGCCGCTGATACAAGATACACCCGAAATATGGTTCCCAGAGAAAGATAAAAAGTCGAAAGTCGATGCTAACGCTGTTCAATCGACTCAACAAATGAATGCTGACGTGGCGGACAAGTTGTTGTGGGAACGAAACCGGCTAGCGCCCTTCAATTTACTGACCCGTTGCTGGCTGACAGAGGTTCGGCCGACTTCCGGCGGAAATTCAATTGAGTTGGTATTTAACACCACATATCTTCAGTCTCGTGTTCCGGATGCCCCGCCCGAAGTGAGGCTAGTGCTTGAGCAAGCAGACGCGTCTCTGCGTACTGCAACCGCGACTAAAAAATTGACCGGCATGGTTGAGAAATACATGCCCATGAGTGCATTTCTTGAAGAAAAGGCTGTTGTTCTGAAGCCTCATAGGAAGGAGCGCGGTCAAGTGATTCTCAACTTCGATAGCTGTAAAGCTTTCGAGACAGTGGGTATGTCATTGGACATCGCAAAGCTCCGTGACTATGTGACTCGCTATTGGCGTCAATAGCTGTTTCGACGCGTCTGGTTATTGCGATCTAGATATGCCATGCGACGCCTAGACGACGTCGGTCACATCGACCATAGCTCGCCATCTGGGCAGACAGGGAACGACTGGTCCGGCGCAACTCCGAAGACGGCTTGGGGCCCAAAGCAGCCATACGTACCAGAGCTCGAAAGCAGCCTTCGAGAGGACAATATAGTGCGATTTGAGAGCATCCTTGAGTATTACGAGGCCATAGCAAATGAGTTGCAGTGTCTGGCTCCTTGGCCCTGGTCGCACGTCAAAGTTGAAGCGGAGCGGTATGACAGCTCGATAGACTTGCAGGTGGTCTACACCAGCCCCACTGGAACGCGTGAGAGCGACGTCGATCCCGCCATGCTTCCAGACTACTTTTTCGAACTTGCTGAGAGAGTCAGCACGCCGGAAAAGGGCCTCTATCGCAAGTGCTTGTTCTCACTGAAGGCAGACGGAACGTTTGACGTGCAGTTCGAGTATTGATCCACTTTGGGAAGGCAGGCCAAGGCTTGTCGTTTCCTGCAACCTGAAAAGTTGTTCAATTGCGCGTCATTAACCGATGCGTTGAGTGACCGGTTCTGCTTGTGTCCATCGGCGGCTCCTGGCCGAAAGCTGTAGTCTAGCCTCGGGGTCCAAATTGCCTCATTCGGAGTGCCCGGCGCTGTTCCATCGGTTGCAACTTCATTGCAACGGCGCGTTCCGATTCATCCCGGGATAGCCCAAAAAATCCCAGTTTTCGCGCCGCGTGGAGTGGTGGTTATCTCAACTCCCTTCATCACACACAGTCACGAATACAAACAATTCCCATTTGCAATGTAAAATAAGGTTTCCGCAAGCCACAGCCCTCCCCCGGAGCCTTCGATCAGGCCTTCCGGCTGCAGCCAGCACCCACCGTCTTTCGATGTTTCCGGGTTGTCTGGCTTGATGAACCACTTTTTCGCCTTCTCTGTTGCGACAGCGCGCCCCGTGCCGTGGGCGGCGTTGGCGGTGGTGCGACTGCCCAACGGCCCTTGCCACCCCGCCCCCACGCCATGCTGAGCCC
>NZ_QAIH01000235.1 GCF_003060895.1 Acidovorax sp. HMWF029
GCCCGCCCGCACCACCGCCACCTGGGTCAGCCTGTGCTGGTGGTCGTAGCGGTAGTGCTGCTCCGTGTGGCTACCGATGCGTTTTCTGATCAGCCGACGAAAATCGCTTCAGTCAATCCTGCTTTTCATTAAGTATTTAATACTCATTAATCTGCAGTCAATTATCAATCTAAATTTGCGGCGATTGATGAGATTTTTTTCTCAAATTGACCTAGAGTTTCTTGCCATTGATCACTTTTTATTTTTCGAAAAACAAACTCCTCCTCATATCCATCGATCTTAAAATAGAATAAATCAGCCAAACTCTCTGTTCGATTTCCAAAATCCTCAACCAACTGAAAAACAATTGTTAGATTTTTCTTACTATCTGCGGAACGAATAGGCCAAATTATCTGATCATCAAAAACTTTATACAAATCCTTACTACTCAACATGATGCTCCAGCCGACATCTTCCAGCAATGATTTAATTTGCGACATTCTAGCGATAGTCATGCCTCAGCTCCAGAATTTTCTAGGGGTAGTGACGCCACTGTTTTTTTAGCCAATCATCGAGTTTTTGTTTCGTGAGTGGTGCACCACCTTGTTTTGGCGTATCAATTGAAAGGATCTTCCTATTTTTATCTGTAATGGTTACGCTATATTTATCCTCTCCAACCTTGCGGACATAATATTTTGCATCAGGATATTTACCTCCAGTTAGAACACGTCCTTCAGTAACGTTCCGTTTACCATGCTCCAAATACTGTTTAGGGGACATATCGGAATGGCGTCGCGCGTGATCCTTTAAACCCGAATCTCCGCTACTTTGCGTGCGCCTACTTTTCCACTCTGGCCCCGCGCCATTGCAATTCTTGCTCTTCCACCCCCAAGGATCAATCCAGCTAATTGGGTTGGGCGCATACTGGTGCAGGTTCAACCCACCGTTCAGCCCAATCGGATCCGGCGTCGTAAACGCTCCCAGATCCGCGTCGTAGTACCGGAACGTGTTGTAGTGCAGCCCCGTCTCCCTGTCCAGGTACTGCCCCTGCATCCGCAGGTTCTGCTGAAGCTGGACTGTCTG
>NZ_QAIH01000236.1:0-8385 GCF_003060895.1 Acidovorax sp. HMWF029
GCCCCAGAAGCTGGCCTTGTATCCGCTGGCCGAGCGATGGGCGCTCATCAGTGAAGCCCAAAAACGCCGCTGGCTGACACTGGCGTCCAACTATTCCGCACTGTCGGAGGACGAACAGCAGAAGTTTCACGACCGCATCACAGACTGGGCCAACCTGAGCGTCCAGCAGCGCAACCAGGCGCGGCTCAATTACGCCGTCACCAACCGGCTGGCGCGGGATGACAAGCGTGCGCAGTGGGAGGCCTACCAGGCCCTTTCAGACGAAGAGCGCAATGCACTGGCCGCGCTGGCCGTGCCCAAGCCTGCTGGCGCCGCCACGGCCCTGCGCCCGGTCTCGCCCAAGAAGCTGGCTCAAGTGCCTGCTGCTACCGAGGCAAATCCCAGCCGCCCGAATGCGCCAAAGATCCCACCCGTGACCGAGCACAGCCCCCGGGTGGCAGCCCCCGTGACAGCCATGCCACCCCCACCAGTGAGCCCGCCACCATCTCCCGGCAGCGCAGCGGCCACGTCCACCGGAGTGGAAACCGCGCCCGTAGCGGTCCCCATGGCTGTGCCCGCCGCACTGCCGCCCTTGGGGCTTGCCGAGCCGCCCGCCACCGCGGCGTCACAACCCGTCACCCCCGACACCTCAGGCCTGTATCCTCAGTAGGTTTGCAACCTGCCCGGCCCGACGGGCCTGACACCTGGAATGTCCGAATCGCACTCCCCCCAATCACCGCAGGCTGACACCCGCACTGCAATCGCCCCCCTGCGCGAAACCATCGTGCCCAACCTGTGGCGGCGCATGGCCTGCTGGCTCTATGAGGGCATGCTGATGTTCGGCGTGGTGTTCATTGCAGGCTACCTGTTTGGCACACTCAGCCAGACGCGCAATGCAATGGACAATCGCCACGCGCTGCAGGCATTTCTGTTCGTGGTGTTCGGCATCTATTTCACCTGGTTCTGGGCCAAGGGCCAGACCCTGGCCCAGAAAACCTGGCATATCCGTGTGGTGGGCAAGGACGGGCAACCCATCACCCAGGCGCGTGCGCTGCTGCGCTACGTGCTGAGCTGGCTGTGGTTCCTCCCCCCTCTGGCCGCCTACCTGTTTGGTGTGCCCGCAGTGGAAGTGCTGGTGCTGCTGGGTGGCTGGGTGGCTATCTGGGCCATTCTGAGCCGCTTTCACCCCGCCCGTCAGTTCTGGCACGACGCATTGGCGGGCACCCGGCTGGTGCACTACGAACTCCCCAAAAAATAAGCCCATGCCTTCATCCCCCTCCCCTTCGGCAGCCCCTGCCAATCCACAGAAGGCCCGCACCGGGCTGAACCGCATCTGGCACGCAGCGGGCTACTCCATCGAAGGCCTGCGGGCCGGCTGGAACGAGAAGGCCTTCCGCCAGGAAGCCGTCGCAGCCATGGTGCTGCTGCCGCTCTCAATCTGGCTGGGGCGTAGCTGGGTCGAGGTGGCGCTGCTGGCCGGTTCAGTCGTGATCGTGATGATTGTGGAGCTGCTCAACACCGGCATAGAGACCGCCATCGACCGCATCGGCCCCGAATGGCACGACCTCTCCAAGCGCGCCAAGGACATGGGCAGTGCTGCCGTACTGCTGGCGCTGCTGCTGTGCATCGGCATCTGGGCTGCGGCTCTTTTCCAAAGGTTTTTCCATGGCTGAACCCGCTTTTTCCGTCTGTGTGTACTGCGGCTCGCGCCCCGGCGAGAACTCCGCTTTTGCCGACGCCGCCACAGCCGTCGGCGCCTGGATAGGCCGCCACGGTGGCCAGTTGGTCTATGGCGGAGGCCGCAGCGGGCTCATGGGCACCGTGGCCGAAGCCACGCGCCAGGCCGGTGGCCGTGTGGTGGGCGTGATTCCCCAGGCGCTGGTGGACAAGGAGCTGGCCAACCGAGCATGCGACGAGTTGCACATCGTGCAGACCATGCACGAGCGCAAAGCCATGATGGCCGAGCGCAGCGACGCCTTCATTGCCCTGCCGGGTGGCATCGGCACCTTCGAGGAGCTGTTCGAGGTCTGGACCTGGCGCCAACTGGGCTACCACGACAAGCCCCTGGGCCTGCTCAATGTGGCGGGCTACTACGACGGGCTCGTGAGCTTCTTGAACCACAGTGTGGCCAGTGGCTTCATGGGCGAATGGCAGATGAGCCTGCTGCATTCCGGCAGCGACGCCAGCGACCTTCTGCAAACCCTGGTCGAGCAAGCCGGAACAAATGCCCGCCAAACCCCGCTGCGCTCGGTGATCTGACGCCCGGCAAAAACTGGCGCGGCCCAGGCCAGCGACCGCCGCGCAAGGGCCGCCCCAGCGGCGTGGCGGCGTTTCACTTGTGTGCGCTGGCGGTGTCCCCCTCCCCGAATGGCGCAGCCGTTCAAGAGAAGGGGGAAGGCGCGAAGCGCCTCATGGGGTTGTCACCTTAAACAGCTGCGTCATCCAGATCCCCGGTGCGGATACGCACCACCCGCTCCACGGCAGTCACAAAAATCTTGCCGTCGCCAATCTTGCCCGTGCGCGCCACGTTCACGATGGCGTCCACGCAGCGATCCACGTCATCGGATTTCACCACGACCTCGACCTTCACCTTGGGCAGGAAGTCCACCACGTACTCGGCGCCCCTGTACAGCTCGGTGTGGCCCTTCTGGCGGCCAAAACCCTTCACTTCGGTCACGGTGAGGCCGGTCACGCCACACTCGGCCAAGGCTTCGCGGACTTCTTCGAGCTTGAAGGGCTTGATGACGGCGGTGATCATTTTCATGGCGGGTCTCCTGAGGATGTGAAAGATGGGAAAAATGGGTCGCGCGACGGTAAAACGGTAAAAAACCGACGTCAGGCGCGGAATTTGTTGGTGATAGGGTAACGCCAGTCCTTGCCGAAGCTGCGGCGTGTCACTCTAATCCCCACCGGAGCCTGGCGGCGCTTGTATTCATTGAGCTTGATGAGCCGTGTGACCCGCTCCACATCGGCCCGCGCAAAACCGCTGGCGATGATGGACTCGATGGGCTCATCGTTCTCCATGTAGCGCGCCACGATGGCATCGAGCACCTCATAGGGCGGCAGGCTGTCCTGGTCCTTCTGGTCGGGCCGCAGCTCCGCGCTGGGTGGGCGGGTGATGATGCGTTCGGGTATAGGGCTCGCGCCCGTGCCATACGGGTCGTTGGCATTGCGCCAGCGCGCCAGGTCAAACACCCGCGTCTTGGCCACATCCTTGATCACGGCAAAGCCCCCTGCCATGTCGCCGTACAGCGTGCAGTAGCCAGTCGACATCTCGCTCTTGTTGCCCGTGGTGAGCACGATGGCGCCAAACTTGTTCGAAAGCGCCATCAGCAGCGTGCCCCGAATGCGCGCCTGCAGGTTTTCCTCGGTCGTGTCCTCGGCCAGCCCCGCAAAGTCGCTGGCCAGCGCGGCCTTGAAGGCCTCGAACTGGGGCTTGATGGAGATCTCGTCATAGCGCACGCCCAGGCGCTGTGCCATGTCGCGCGCATCGATCCAGCTGATGTCGGCCGTGTAGGGCGAAGGCATCATCACCGTGCGCACCTTACCCGCGCCCAATGCATCCACCGCAATCGCCAGCACCAGGGCCGAATCAATGCCCCCCGACAGGCCTAGCAGCGCGCCGGGGAAACCGTTTTTGCCCACGTAATCGCGCACACCCAGCACAAGCGCATCCCACAGGTCGGCCTCCAGGCTTTTCTCTGGCGCAATATCCGCTTCAATTTTGATAGCAACCTGCTCTATATGGACGCGCGCAAACACCAGTTTTTCCTCAAAACCCGGGCCGCGACCTGCCACCGAACCGTCGGTATTGAGCGCAAATGAGCGGCCCTCGAACACCACCTCGTCCTGACCGCCCACCAGGTGGGCGTAGACCAGCGGCAGGCCGGTCTCGGCCACACGCTCGCGCATGGTGGCCTCACGCTCAGCGCTTTTGCCCAGGTGGAAGGGTGAGGCATTGATGACCGCCAGCAACTGCGCCCCCGCCGCTGCCGCATCGCGGGCGGGCGCGGCAAACCAGGCGTCCTCGCAAACCAGCACGCCCACGCGCAAGCCTTCCACTTCAAAGATGCAAGGCTTGTCGCCGGCCACAAAATAGCGGCGCTCGTCAAACACCTGGTAGTTGGGCAGCTCGCGCTTGGCATAGGTCTGCTCTATGCGGCCATCGCGCAGCACGCTTGCCGCATTGAAGCAGGCACTGAACGCGGGCGCATCGGGCACCAGGGCCTGCGGATGTCCCAGCACGATGGCCAGGCCCTTCAACCCTGCGGTCTCGCGGGCCACGGTTTTCACGGCATCATCACAGGCTGCGATGAAGGCGGGGCGCAGGAACAGGTCTTCGGCCGCATAGCCACAGATGGCCAGCTCGGGCGTCAGCAGCAGCCGAGCGCCTTGGGCATAGGCCTCGCGGGCAGCGGCAATGATCTTCTGCGCATTTCCGGGCATGTCGCCCACGACAAAATTGAGCTGCGCAGTGCAAATGGAGAGCGTCATGGAACTGGAGTCGGCCCTTTTTTCGGCCCTTTTTGCCGGGTTGAATACCGCCCATGCAGACCCCGGCTGCAATGGGCAACACAGGAGAGCGCATGGCTGAGGAAGCTGCCATTATCGCCCGCGTACTCGCGTCTCCGCTCGATGTGGACGCAGCCGCCTGGAACGCTCTGCTGGCACAGCAAAGCCACCCCACGCCCTTTCTGCGGCACGAATACCTGGCCGCACTGCACGAGAGCGGCAGCGCCACGCCGCGCACGGGCTGGACGCCCCGCTTCATGACCCTGTGGGAAGGCGGCAGCCTGGTGGCCGCCTGCCCGCTTTACCTCAAAAGCCACTCCTACGGCGAATACGTCTTCGACTGGGCCTGGGCCAGCGCCTATGAGCAGCACCGCGTGCCCTACTACCCCAAAGCCGTGGTCGCCGTGCCCTTCACGCCCGTGCCGGGCACGCGGCTGCTGGCCCGCGACGAGGCCACGCGGGCGCTGCTGCTGCAGGCGGTGCGCCAATGGTGCGAACAAGAAGGCGTGTCGTCGGTGCACATGCTGTTTGCCAGCGGAGACGATGTGCAGACCAGCGCTGAGCAGGGCCTGATGCTCCGGCATACCGTGCAATTCCACTGGAAGAATGTGGCCCCCACGCTCGGCACTGGCATGTCCTCGCTGCCCCAGGCCGGGGAAGGGTCCCCGGCTTCGCCGGGTCGTGGGGCGCTCGCCGCCTTGGGGCGGCCCGGCGGCGGCGAAAGTGTGGCCCCCACACTCGGCACTGGCGTGTCCTCGCTGCCCCCCGAGGGGGCGCTCGCCGCCTTGGGGCGGCCCGGCGGCGGCTCGAACCACTTCACCGACTTCGACCACTTCCTCGCCAGCCTCTCTCAGGACAAACGCAAGAAGATCCGCCAGGAGCGCCGCCGTGTGGCAGAGGCGGGGGTCAGCTTCCGCTGGTCGCGGGGCGCTGACATCAGCGCGGCCGACTGGGATTTCCTCTACCGCTGCTACGAGCGCACCTACCTGGAGCACGGCAACCCACCCTACCTCACGCGCGACTTCTTTGCCCGCATGGCGGCACACCTGCCCGAGGCCTGGCTGCTGTTTGTGGCTGAGCGCAACGGGCAGCCAATTGCTACCAGTTTGATAGCAATCAACTCAATCCTATCAGGCGGAGAAGGCCAAAAAACCCCAAATCTTGTCGCCTATGGCCGCTACTGGGGCGCCCTGGAGCGGGTGGATTGCCTGCACTTCGAGGCCTGCTACTACCAGCCACTGCAGTGGTGCATCGCCCACGGCGTGCAGCGGTTTGAAGGCGGCGCCCAGGGCGAGCACAAGATGGCCCGCGCCCTGCTGCCCGTGCAGGCCACCAGCGCCCACTGGCTGGCCCACCCGGCTTTTGCCGACGCGGTGGAACGGTTCCTCGCACGCGAGGGCGCAGGGGTCGAAAGCTACCTTCAAGATCTGCAGGCGCGCAGCCCGTTCAAGACGATGGCCTGAGTGCCTGGCTCCCGGGGTGGGTCACAGTCTCGCCCGGCCTCCATAGGGCTTAAAAACTCTCCCAGTCATCTTCCGCCCCTGCCGCCACCGGCTTGCGGTCCTGGGGTGCAGGTGCAGCGGCCTTGCTGACAGAACTGGCCGGTGCGGCCCGCAGTGCCAGTGCGGGGTTCTGTGTCGTGCGGCCCGCCCCCTTGCCGCTGCCACGCTCCGCGCTGGTGGGTGCTGCAACGGGGGCAGGATGCGCTGCCGTGGTGGCGCCCTGCGAGGCCCGCGTTTGATCCGCCGACAGTTTGAACACCGCCACAGCGCCCACCAGGGCCTGGGCCTGGTGGCTCAGGCTGCCCGCGGCGGCGGCCATTTCTTCCACCAAGGCTGCGTTCTGCTGGGTGACCTGGTCCATTTGCGTCACGGCTTCGCCCACCTGCGATACACCTGTGCTCTGCTCACTGCTGGCAGCGCTGATCTCGCCCATGATGTCGGTCACGCGGCGAATGGCGCCGACGACCTCGGTCATGGTGGTGCCAGCCTTGTCCACCAGCACCGTGCCTTGCTCCACACGCTCCACGCTGTCGGTGATGAGGGTTTTGATCTCCTTGGCCGCTGCGGCGCTGCGCTGGGCCAGGTTGCGCACCTCGCCTGCCACCACGGCAAAGCCCCGGCCTTGCTCGCCCGCGCGGGCAGCCTCCACCGCCGCATTGAGCGCCAGGATGTTGGTCTGGAAGGCAATGCCGTCAATCACGCTGATGATGTCGGCGATTTTCTTGCTACTGTCGTTGATGCCCTTCATGGTGGTCACCACCTCGGCCACCACATCGCCGCCCTGCCCCGCCACAGTGGATGCACTCATCGCCAGTTGGTTGGCCTGGCGCGCGTTGTCGGCGTTTTGCTTGACGGTGGAACTCAGCTCTTCCATCGACGCCGCCGTCTCCTGCAGCGCGCTGGCCTGCTGCTCGGTGCGGTCCGACAGGTCGTTGTTGCCCGAGGCGATCTCGGCACTGGCCGATGCCACGCCCTGCGCGTTGGCGCGCACGCCGGACACCACATGGGCCAGGTTGTCGCGCATGGTGGTCAGGCCGCCCAGCAGCTGGGCAATCTCGTCCTTGCCCCGGGCTTGGATGGGCACGGTGAGGTCGCCCTGCGCCACCGCATCGGTGATCTGCACAGCGTTGCGCAGCGAGCGAGATATCTGACGGATCATCGCCCCGCCCATCAGCACTGCAAGCAGGGTGCCGAGCACCAAGGCAGCGAGCGTCAGCGCGCGCAGGGTTTGAAACCTCGTAGCGGCGCTGTCGTACTCTGCCTTGGCGTAATTCAGCTGCACCTCAATCAGCTGACCCAGCACCTCCTGCAGTGGGTCGATGGCAGGGTACATCTCTTTGGCTGCGTAGCTGGTCAGTGCAGGCAGGTCGCCTGACTTGAAGAGCCCTACCAATGTTTCAGTAGCAGCGTCGGCCTTTACCTGCAGGGGCTTGAAGCGCGCGATCAGCTGGGCTTCCTCCGGCACCAGGCGGGTGGCCAGATAGGCGCTCCAGTTGGCGTCGATGGCTTTGCGCGCATCGGCCACCGACTGCAAACCCTGCGCGGGGGTCATGGCGCCGTCACGCACCTTGTGGGCCGTATCCACCACGTTGACGGCGTACATGTCGGCCACGACCTTGATCTGCTTGAGCGGTACCACCCGGTCGTCATACACCGACTTGAGCCCGGCGTTGGACTGCCCCATACCAAACAGCCCGGCCCCGCCGACCAGCAGCACCAGCAAACACAGGGCGCCGAGCAATGCAGCAAGTCGGGTGGATATCTTGAACTGGCTCATGGTAATTCTCCTAACAAGGATGCCGTCCACCCGACCAAACAAGGGGCAACGGGCACAGGATAGCGTTTTCAGTTACGTTTGAATACAACTTAAAAATCCGGGCAAGCAAACGAACGGCGCGGTCCCGTACAACGCTGCGTCTGGCAACCACAACCCCAGGCAGAAAAGGGGTGTGGATGCAGGCAGGGCTGTAGCAGGACAACCTCAGAACAATGCACACGAAAAGGGGCCTGCCCCGGCGTGGTTTTTGTTGTGTTGCATCGCATCGCTTCACGTCACGTTGCGCTGCGTTTGTCCGCCTTACCCTTGATTTGCTCTGTTTTTTATAGCTATTGAGGCATAACAGTCGCGCGGAAACGGTCTTTTTTTATTGAAATTTCCGCCTCTTCCATGGCCTCCGCCATTCAGAAGCTTTCCCAGTCGTCGTCGCCGCCGCCCGCACTTTTTGCCGGTGCCGGGCTGTGGGCCTTGTTACCTGCTGCGGTGGTGGCGCCCTTGGGTGCCGTCAGGCTGGCCGATGGCTTGGCGGCGGGTTTGCGCGCACCCAGGCTGGCTGTCTTGGTCGGGGCGCTGTAGGCGGGCGCCGGGACAGGGGCCCGGGCGGTTGTGCTGTAG
>NZ_QAIH01000236.1:8419-16926 GCF_003060895.1 Acidovorax sp. HMWF029
GGGTGGCGCTGCTGACACCGGTGGCGCTGGCGTCGAGCTTGAACACCGCCACTGCGTTGACCAGTTCTCCCGCCTGCGCATTCAGGGCGCTCGCAGCCGCTGCCATTTCCTCCACCAGCGCCGCGTTCTGCTGCGTCGCCTGGTCCATCTGCGTGACGGCCTCGCCCACTTGGCTGACGCCTTGGCTCTGCTCGCTGCTGGCTGCGCTGATCTCTCCCATCAGATCCGTCACGCGCTTGATGGCTCCCACCACCTCGGTCATGGTGCTGCCGGCCTGGTCCACCAGGGATGTGCCTTGATCCACCCGCTGCACGCTGTCGTTGATCAAGGTCTTGATCTGCTTGGCGGCCTCGGCGGATCGGCCTGCCAGGTTGCGCACTTCGCTGGCCACCACCGCAAAGCCCCGGCCTTGTTCACCGGCACGGGCGGCTTCCACCGCTGCGTTCAGCGCCAGGATATTGGTCTGGAACGCAATGCCGTCGATGACGCTGATGATGTCGGAAATCTTGCGTGAACTGTCGTTGATGCCCTTCATGGTCTCGACCACCTGGCCTACCACCTCACCGCCATGCACAGCCACCGTGGAGGCGCTCATTGCCAGCTGGTTGGCCTGGCGCGCGTTGTCTGCGTTTTGACGCACTGTGGCGTTGAGTTGCTCCATCGACGCTGCCGTCTGCTGCAAGGAGCTCGCTTGCTGCTCGGTGCGCGCACTCAGGTTATTGTTGCCCTGCGCAATTTCGGACGAGGCCATCGCCACGTTCTCAGAACCCTGCCGCACATGTCCCACGATGCGCGACAGGCTCTGCTGCATCTCCGACAGGGCCTGCAGCAGTCGGGCGGGTTCGTCCTTGCCCTGGACATCGATGTTGATCGACAGATTGCCCTTGCTGATTTCTTCGGCCGCCTCCACCGCGCGCTGCACCGGGGTGGTGATGGAGCGCGTGGCCCACACAGCAAACCAAAGCCCCAACAGCAAAGACACACCGGCTCCGATACCCAACGCCCATTGGCTGGTCTCTGCGGTCTGCACCACAGACTCTTCAAACGCATTCAATTCTTCATGGGTGTATGCAGTCACATCCTCCAGTGACTTGATGTAGTTCTGCGCCAGAGGACGCAACTCGCTGTCCACCAGGGCAAAAACGTCCTCACCGGCCTTCTTGCGCTCCAGCAGCTTGGAGCGGGCGTCGATATAGGTCTTGCGTGCAGCGGCCACCTTGCCCAGCAGTTCCTTGCCCTTGGCGCTCTCCATCAGGGCTTCCAGCTTCTTTTGCCCTTCAGTCACCGCTTTGGTGGTGGCGGCCATTTCGGCACCCAGCGACGCGATGTATGCCGGATCGGAGGTCTTGAGTGCCGCAGATGCCCGCGCCCAGTTCAGATCAATGGCGGCCTTCCACTCCATGGCCAGTTCATTGCGATCAATTTCTATGGTGGAAATGCGCATGGTGGCCTCTTTGAGTGTCGACACGCGCCAAACGCCGCCGACGGCGATCAGGGCCGTGATCAACAGGATGAGGCCGAACGCCAATCCCAAGCGGGTGCCAATTTTGAGGTGGTTCATGGTGGTTCTCTGCAAAAAAATGTCTACCCAACTACGCTGCGACCTTCAGGGCACTGCTGGCGTCTTCATCGCTGCCTTCAATCCGTTGCTTCGCACAAAGACTGCAAAGCACGGACATGGAGGCGCCATTGCACCGCGCGGTACGAAAGGCCCCATGCGACGGTAAAGCGTGATGCATTCTTATCATTTGAATCAATTTTAACATATTTTCACGCAATCAACAATACCACCTTTAAAAACAAACATTTTTGCACCAGGATGGCGCATTGATTTGATAAAAATGATTTTCATTCATCTCTGAACGCTGACCATAGCACCGTACAACCCGGTACGTGGCAGGGCTTGATCCAGAGCAGAACCCACCAAACTGGGCGCCCTGTCGCCAGCGCTCAACGCACCACAGCTTGAGCGAGATCAAGGCCCCAACAAAAAAGCACGCTCAGGGGCGTGCTCTGAGAGTGCGGCGCTCGGAGAGTGAGGCGCAGAGATAAGGCCCCCACTGGGAGCGCTCAAGCCGAACCTAGAAGCTCTCCCACTCGTCGTCATTGCCCCCCTTGGCCGCAACGGGCGCTGGCGCACTGGCTACCGGGGGCTTCGCGCTGGCTTTCGGCGCCGGTGCGCTGGCCTTGGGTGCTGCCAGGCTGGACGGGGGTTGAGCAGCCTGTGCGCTGCCGATCTTGCTCGCGCCTCTGTTGGCGGCGGCACTGCGCTGCGCAGCGTATGCCGGTGCGGCCATGGGCGCACGCGGTGCCTGCGCGGGTGTGCTGCGCATGGCGTTGGCGTCCAGCTTGAACACCGCCACCGCATTGACCAGTTCTCCCGCCTGCGCGTTCAGGGCGCTCGCAGCCGCCGCCATTTCCTCCACCAGCGCCGCGTTTTGCTGCGTCGCCTGGTCCATCTGCGTGACGGCCTCGCCCACTTGGCTGACGCCTTGGCTCTGCTCGCTGCTGGCTGCGCTGATCTCTCCCATGATGTCGGTCACGCGCCGGATCGCGGCCACCACTTCTGTCATGGTGCTGCCCGCCTTGTCAACGAGCAGCGTTCCTTGCTCCACCCTTTCTACGCTGGCAGTTATCAGGCTCTTGATTTCCTTGGCGGCTTCTGCGCTGCGCCCTGCCAGGCTGCGCACTTCGCTGGCCACCACCGCAAAGCCCCGGCCTTGCTCGCCAGCACGGGCTGCCTCCACCGCTGCGTTCAGCGCCAGGATGTTGGTCTGGAACGCGATGCCGTCGATCACGCTGATGATGTCTGCAATCTTGTTGCTACTGGCGTTGATGCCTTTCATGGTCTCGACCACTTCGGCCACCACGTCGCCGCCCTGTACTGCCACTGCGCTTGCGTTCACGGCCAGCTGGTTGGCGGTGCGCGCGTTGTCCGCGTTCTGGCGCACGGTGGAGCCCAGCTCTTCCATCGAGGCCGCAGTCTCTTCCAGCGCACTGGCCTGCTGCTCCGTGCGCGCACTCAGGTCGTTGTTGCCCGACGCAATCTGCGAGCTCGCCGAGGCCACGCCTTCGGCGTTGCTGCGCACGCCTGTGACCACGCGCTCCAAAGAGCTTCGCATGTCGTTGAGCGCAGCTATCAGTGGTGAGAACTCATCGCGATTCGGATCTTGCGTCGACTGCGAGAGATCCCCATCGCGAACGTGCTCGGCAGCCCGCTGTGCCAGTGCCACGCGGCTCACCAGTGCCCGCCCCATCCAAACTGCAAATGCAACCAAACAGGCAAGCACTCCGACCGTGGAAATCAATGAAAACCTCAATACAGATTGAAGCCCCCCACTAATGGAGTCCACTTCCGAGTGAACGACCTGCTGCTGCCGCTTGATCGCCGCAGCAGAAGCTTGCAACAGGGCATTGCGCGCAGGAATCGTCTTATCCACCAAGTACCCAAATGCCTCGTCTTTCTTATCGGAAGTAATCAACGCAATATTCGCCTCGCCATGACGCCAGAACTCGGCAACCAGAGGCGGAAATTCGGCGAACAAGCGACGCTCCTCAGCGGAAGATGCATCCTTTTCATAATCTTTGAGAGCCTCCCCGATCAAACGGCGCTTGTCCGCTACATCGTTCAAAGATGCATCCCGCTCCTGGGGGGTTCTCGCCAACATGGCGTGGCGCAATTGCAAAGACACGCGTGTGATATTCAATTCAACGGCAGCAATACGCCCCAGCTGCGCAAAATTAACATCGCGAATTTCCACCGCTATGCTGGCAGCAGATTCGGTCTTTTTGTATGAATAAAACAATACACCTAGCAACACAACCGCCAAAGCGAGCGTCACCAAATAAAGCCGACCAACGAGACTGCTGAAGATTTTCGAGTACATAAATTAACTCCAATGAACCCCATCGCCAATGCAAATGAAAATTACTCTCAAAATCAACAATTACGGATTGCATCACCTGAAAAAGTGAACACAATGTAAAAAGCAATCCAATCCATAAAAAACTTGACAAAGATTAATACAAATGCACTACACACCACATCCGTAATTTCCACCACACAGAATAATGGTTAGTCCCAGTTCCCGTTTCGATCTGAAGATGTTTGTGCCAAATCACCAAATGATCGCAGCCGTGTTTTTAAAGGGATCAGGCCTGCATACCGCAGCGCATGAAGCCCTGCTCAAGGCGCCGGTTTGGATAGCTCCCCCCAATGCAGCAGGTCAAAAAATGCCGAATCAGTGCTAACTTCTAGGCGTTTTCTCCACCAAATGCTCGACATGCCGCTGTTAAACACGAAAAGGGACACGCTTTCCGCACACACGCCACCACCTGGCTTGCCCCTGCTGGCGCTGGAGCTGCGCGCCCCTTGGGAGTTTGGTGCCGTGCTGCCCGCCTGGCCCGTGCTACAGCGCGCCCCACTGGGTGACGGGCACACGGTCATCGTTTTTCCAGGCCTGACGGCGGGTGACGCCACCACCATGCCGCTGCGCCGCTACCTCGAATCGCGCAACTACGACACGCTGGGCTGGGGCCAGGGCCTGAACCTGGGCCCACGCGATGGCGTGCTGGAAACCGCCAAGCGCCAGCTGCAGGAAGCTGCCGACGCCAGCGGCCACAAGGTCAGCCTGGTGGGCTGGAGCCTGGGCGGCATCTACGCCCGCGAGTTGGCCAAGGAGATGCCTGACCTGGTGCGCTGCGTGATCACACTGGGCACACCCTTTGCGGGGCACCACCGCTCCACCAACGCCTGGCGCATCTACCAATTTGCGAGCGGGCGCAGCATCGAGCGCGAGGCTGAAAGCTACAACCTGCCTGAGGCTCCACCCGTGCCCACCACCAGCATCTTCTCGCGCACGGACGGTGTGGTGGCATGGCGCGGCAGCATCCAGGCACCCGCCGACCACAACCCGCATACCGAGAACATCGAAGTGGTGGCCAGCCACTTCGGCATCGGCCTGAACCCCAGCGCCTGGTGGGCAGTGGCCGACCGGCTGAGCCAGCCCCAGGGGCCCGGCGTGGTGTGGCAACCCTTCCAGCGCCCTCGGCTTCCGGGGCTGCAGCTGCTGTACCCCAACCCGCACCGCTGACACCGGGGGTTCCCCCAGAAACCCAAAAAGCACGCAGAAGAGGCATCCTTCTGCGTGCTTTTTGTTGTGGTGCATCGCATCACGTCACGTTGCGCTGCGTTTGTCCGCCTTACCCTTGATTTGCTCTATTTTTTATAGCTATTGAGGCATAACAGTCGCGCGGAAACGGCTATTTTTATTGAAATTTCTGCCTCCTCCATAGCCTTCGCCACTCAGAAGCTCTCCCAGTCGTCGTCGCTGCCGCCCGCACTTTTTGCCGGAGCCGGTGCCGGGGTGTTGGCCTTGCTGGCTGCTGCGGTGGTGGCGTCTTTGGGCGCCGCCAGGCTGGCCGATGGCTTGGCGGCAGGTTTGCGCACACCCAGGCTGGCTGTCTTGGCCGGGGCGCTGTAGGCGGGCGCCGGGATAGGAGCCCGGGCGGTTGTGTTGTAGCTGCTGCCGCTGCTGACACTGGTGGCGCTGGCGTTGAGCTTGAACACCGCCACCGCGTTGACCAGTTCTCCCGCCTGCGCGTTCAGGGCGCTCGCAGCCGCCGCCATTTCTTCCACCAGCGCTGCGTTTTGCTGCGTCGCCTGGTCCATCTGCGTGACGGCTTCTCCCACCTGCCCTACGCCTGCGCTTTGCTCGCTGCTGGCTGCGCTGATCTCTCCCATGATGTCTGTCACGCGCCGGATCGCGGCCACCACTTCTGTCATGGTGCTGCCCGCCTTGTCAACGAGCAGCGTTCCCTGCTCCACCCTTTCTACGCTGGCAGTTATCAGGCTCTTGATTTCCTTGGCGGCTTCTGCGCTGCGCCCTGCCAGGTTGCGCACTTCGCTGGCCACCACCGCAAAGCCTCTGCCTTGTTCGCCTGCCCGGGCGGCCTCTACCGCTGCGTTCAGCGCCAGGATGTTGGTCTGGAACGCTATGCCGTCGATCACGCTGATGATGTCTGCAATCTTGTTGCTGCTGGCGTTGATGCCTTTCATGGTCTCGACCACTTCGGCC
This sequence comes from Acidovorax sp. HMWF029, assembly GCF_003060895.1. Taxonomy (GTDB): domain Bacteria; phylum Pseudomonadota; class Gammaproteobacteria; order Burkholderiales; family Burkholderiaceae_C; genus Acidovorax. The sequence goes on from NZ_QAIH01000236.1 coordinate 14,497, forward strand.
ACCACGTCGCCGCCCTGTACTGCCACTGCGCTTGCGTTCACGGCCAGCTGGTTGGCGGTGCGCGCGTTGTCCGCGTTCTGGCGCACGGTGGAGCCCAGCTCTTCCATCGAGGCCGCAGTCTCTTCCAGCGCACTGGCCTGCTGCTCCGTGCGCGCACTCAGGTCGTTGTTGCCCGACGCAATCTGCGAACTCGCCGAGGCCACGCCTTCGGCGTTGCTGCGCACGCCTGTGACCACGCGGGCCAGGTTGTCGCGCATGTCGGCCAGGGCGGTAAGCAGCTGGCCCATTTCGTCCTTGCCACCAGCAGGCACGTCGATGGCGAGGTCGCCCTCGGCAATCGCGCGGGCAGCGCGCACCGCATGGTGCGCCGGGACAGTGACAGCGCGGGTGATGCCCACGCCCAGCAAAGCAGCCAGCACCACACACACGGCCAAGGTTACCAACAGCGAGATGCGTGCCACGTTGAACACCTGATCGGCCTCTTCGCTGGCTTGGGTGGCGTTGTCGGCGTTGAGCTTTTGCAACTGACCCAGGGTTTCGGCCACGGCCACAAACGCGCCTTCGGACTCACCGGCATAGACCATGGACAAGGCATCGCTAGTCAGCTCCAGGGTTTCGGCGGTGGTGAAGTCCATTCCGTTGGCAATCTCCACCAGCTTGGCTTGCAAAACGGCGTATTCGGCCTTGCGTTTTTTGTAGGCGTCAAAGATCTCCCGCTCTTTGGGGCTGCTGATCAAGGGCTCGTATGTTTTCTCTACCCCTTCGATGTCTTTGGCGCGCAGGCCCACCTGCTCGGAAAACGCCTTGACCTCTACCAGGCTGCGCGCAGTGACCATACCCGCCTCGGAGCGGCGCATGCGGTTGTAGAGCACACGCAGGTCTCCGGTCTGCGCCACGCTGGGCAACAGGTTGGTGGCAATTTCCTCGGCGTTGTTGTGGATGCGCGACATCTGCACCAGAGCGATCAGGCCCAGCACCGCGGTCAACAGCACCACCACAAGGAACCCAACACCCAGTTTGACGCCGATGCGCAGATCGGAAACTTTCATGTATCACCCTTCCTAAAACCCGGAGTCTTGCACAGCGCCAAGGCAAAAATCCCAGAGAACACACGACCCTGGCCGGTCTATTCGGCGCCAGGCAATCTGTAACAATTTGAAGCATATAAGTCTAGCAGCGCGGTAGACATCCGCACCTCAGGCAGGACCCGGATGCGGCCACGCCCAGCGCGGCGGCAACAAAAAAAGCATGCAGGCCACCGGGGCTTGCATGCTTCCATTTTGATAGCTATTTGCGCTTGATGGGTGCGCGCAGAAGGCAATTTTGTGATCTGACCGGGGCAACTCGCCCGGGCGAAAACCTCAGGCCTGCGACTTCTTATAGCTCTCGATGCCGTCCACGACTTCCTTCTTGGCGGACTCGATCCCTTCCCAGCCCAGCACCTTGACCCACTTGCCCTTTTCCAGGTCCTTGTAGTGCTCGAAGAAGTGGGCAATGGCGTTGCGGCGCATGGCGTTCACGTCCTCGATGTCCTTCCAGTGGTCGTACATGGGCAGGATCTTGGAGGTGGGCACGGCAATGACCTTGCCGTCCACGCCCGCTTCGTCTTCCATCATCAGGATGCCCAGGGGGCGGCAGGGCACCACCACGCCAGGGTGCAGCGGGTAGGGGGTAATCACCAGCACGTCCACCGGGTCGCCGTCGCCAGACAGGGTCTGGGGCACATAACCGTAGTTGGTGGGGTAATGCATGGCCGTGGTCATGAAGCGGTCCACGAAGATCGCGCCCGATTCCTTGTCCACTTCGTACTTGATGGGGTCCGAGTTCATCGGGATTTCGATGACCACGTTGAAAGCTTCAGGGGCGTTCTTGCCAGGGGTGACGTTGTTGAGGGACATGTCTTTGAATAGTGGTTTGGAAACGGCAACCCGCGATGCACAGAGCGCTGACACAGCGCAACAAAGCGTCGGGATTAACCCTGATTTTAGGCGCAGGTCCCTTTCTACCCGCTTGCAAACCGTGGTTTGGCTGTAAATTGGGCTCGTTGGCCAATCGACTCCCAGCCCTTTTCAAACGGCCCAGGAGCATGAGGAAGCAACGCAGCGGAAGCACCAGCGACCTGCGTTGTGATGTTTCCTTCCGTGCAACTGAATAGATTGAAAGGAGTGACGAATGGCTGGAACTACAGCGCTGACTGCCCCCCTGATACTGGCTCTGGTTTGCGGATTGATTGCGGTGGCCTACGGGATCTGGGCGCGGGGATGGATCCTCGCCAAAGACCCGGGCAACGCCCGCATGCAGGAAATCGCCGCAGCCATTCAGGCCGGTGCCGCTGCCTACCTCGCCCGCCAATACAAGACCATTGCCCTCGTTGGCGTGGTGCTGGCGATTCTCATCGGCATCTTTCTCGATGGCACCACGGCGGTGGGC
>NZ_QAIH01000236.1:16936-18958 GCF_003060895.1 Acidovorax sp. HMWF029
CAGTGCTCTCGGGCGCATGCGGCTTCATCGGCATGAATGTGTCGGTGCGCGCCAATGTGCGCACGGCACAGGCCGCCACACAGGGCATTGGCCCGGCGCTGGATGTGGCGTTTCGCGGCGGGGCCATCACCGGCATGCTGGTGGTGGGGCTCGGGCTGCTGGGAGTCACAGGCTTTTACTGGTTTCTGGCGGGCAATGGCAACCTCACGCCCACCGCCAAGCTGGCCACGCTGCTCAACCCACTGATCGGCTTTGCGTTCGGCTCGTCGCTGATCTCGATCTTTGCGCGCCTGGGCGGCGGCATCTTCACCAAGGGCGCTGACGTGGGCGCCGACCTGGTGGGCAAGGTGGAGGCAGGCATACCCGAGGACGACCCGCGCAACCCGGCCGTGATTGCCGACAACGTGGGCGACAACGTGGGCGACTGCGCGGGCATGGCCGCCGACCTGTTCGAGACCTACGCTGTGACGCTGATCGCCACCATGGTGCTGGGCGCGCTGCTGGTGGCCACCGCCCCGGTCAACGCCGTGGTGTACCCGCTGGCGCTGGGGGCCGTGTCCATCATCGCGTCCATCATCGGCTGCTTTTTCGTCAAAGCCACGCCGGGCATGAAGAACGTGATGCCCGCGCTGTACAAGGGGCTGGCGATCGCGGGCGTGCTCTCGCTCATCGCGTTCTACTTTGTCACGGTGTGGATCATCCCGGACAACGCCATCACCGCCACCGGCAGCCAGATGAAGCTGTTCGGCGCCTGCGCCACAGGGCTGGTGCTGACGGCAGCCCTGGTGTGGATCACCGAGTTCTACACAGGCACGCAGTACTCGCCCGTGCAGCACATCGCCCAGGCATCCACCACCGGGCACGGCACCAACATCATCGCGGGGCTGGGCGTGTCCATGCGGTCCACCGCCTGGCCCGTGATTTTTGTGTGCCTGGCCATTCTGTCGGCCTACCAGCTGGCGGGGCTGTACGGCATTGCGGTGGCGGCCATGTCCATGCTGTCCATGGCTGGCATCGTGGTGGCGCTGGATGCGTATGGCCCCATCACCGACAACGCAGGCGGCATTGCCGAAATGGCCGAGCTGCCCAGCAGCGTGCGCGACATCACCGACCCGCTGGACGCCGTAGGCAACACCACCAAGGCCGTGACCAAGGGCTACGCGATTGGCTCGGCCGGGCTGGCCGCGCTGGTGCTGTTTGCCGACTACACACACAAACTGGAAAGCTACGGCAAGTCGATCAGCTTCGACCTGTCAGACCCGCTGATCATCGTCGGGCTGTTCATTGGAGGGCTGATTCCCTACCTGTTCGGTGCCATGGCGATGGAGGCCGTGGGCCGCGCAGCAGGGGCCGTGGTGGTGGAAGTGCGCCGCCAGTTCCGCGATATTCCCGGGATCATGGACGGCACAGGCAAGCCCGAATACGGCAAGGCCGTGGACATGCTGACCACCGCCGCCATCAAGGAGATGGTGATCCCCAGTCTGCTGCCGGTGATCGCGCCCATCGTTGTGGGCCTGCTGCTGGGCCCCAAGGCGCTGGGCGGCCTGCTCATGGGCACCATCGTCACGGGTCTCTTCGTGGCCATCAGCATGTGCACGGGGGGCGGCGCCTGGGACAACGCCAAGAAGTACATCGAAGACGGCCACCATGGCGGCAAGGGTTCTGAGGCGCACAAGGCCGCCGTGACCGGCGACACCGTGGGAGACCCCTACAAGGACACCGCAGGCCCGGCCATCAATCCGCTGATCAAGATCATCAACATCGTGGCGCTGCTCATCGTGCCGCTGGTGGTCAAGTTCCACGGCGGGTAAACCCCTCTTAGAACCTGTTCACGATCTTTTAGGCCCCGCCAAGATCGTGAACAGGTTCTAACCACCATCACAAAGGGGCTCCGGCTCCTTTTTTGCCGCTTACCATTCGGGGCAACGGTTTTTCTCCAGAGAAAATGGCCTTGAAACACACTGCAGCCTCCGCCGCCCCCGCTCCCTCCGGCCCCCACACCCCGCTGTACCAGCGCATCGT
>NZ_QAIH01000237.1:0-5105 GCF_003060895.1 Acidovorax sp. HMWF029
GCGCTTGGACAGGGCCAGGTTGCTGTCGAAGCTGCCCACGCTGTCGGTGTGGCCTACCACGTGCAGTTTGACGGTGGGCTCGGCCTTGAGGAAGGCGGCGATCTGCTCCAGCGAGGGCTTGGACTCGGGCTTCACGTCGGCCTTGCCGGTGTCGAACAGGATGCCGTAGATGGCGACCTTGCCGCTCACGGTGATGGACTTGCTGATGTCGGATGCGCTGACCACCACCATGTTCTGCTCCATGGCCTGGGTCTCCAGGATGTCCACGGCAATGTAGGCACCCTGCTTGGCCTTGTAGGTGGGCTCGTCCTTGGGCCAGTCGATGGCGATCAGGCGCACGGTGGTGTTGCCCTTCTGGAAGGTGCCGGTGCGCAGGCTGCTGGCACTGGCCGCATACATCACGTACTCGCTGCGGTTGTTCTTGACGAAATCGCGGCGACCGCTGCTCAGGCTGGCCAGAAAGTTGGTGTACCTGCCAGCAGCGCTGTCACGGGTGGAGTCGTACAGCGCCGCAAAGCCGCTGGCAGTGAGGTCGTTCGCGTAGTTGCGGAACAGCTCCAGCGAACGCGTGGCGCCCGGGGCTTCGTACCACAAGCGGGTGAGCTTGCCTTCAAGCGCCAGGGGCGGTTGCACATAGATGCGCCTGTAGGTCTGCAGGTCAAACTCCTTGAAGGTCGAGGTCTGGAACTCCACGGCATCAAAGTTGCGCACCTCGTAGCCCACGATGGTGCTGCCGCCAAAACGCTTCACGGCAGGGTGATCCTTGGCGCCGGGCAGGTCTTGCGCTGCGGCCGGAGCCTGACTGGCCAGGGCCAGGAAGCCGAGGCACAGCGACGCGGCCCATTGGCGAAACAGTGTCTTGATCATGAACGCTCTCCGGTTGACTGCATGGGATCCGTTGGCGACGCCATGATAGGAGAGGCCCCAGCCCCACGCCACCTTGTGGGTGCGCGCACCGCAGCGGCTGCACGCGCTTTTTGCGCAAAACGTCACGGATGGGCGCTGGCCTTGTCGCACATGCCATGGTGCAGGCCCGGAAACGGCGCAGCCCGGCCCCCACTGGCCCCGCCGATTTGTGCCGTACCATGCGGCACGGTCCCATCCCGAGACCCTTCAAGGAAAACCCATGGCCAAAGGCGAACAACGCAGCAACAAGATGGCAAAGAAGCCCAAGAAGGACACTTCGCCCCCCAAGGAATACAGCGGCTCTGACCGCCCCATGCCGCCCGTCACCAGTGTCATTCCCAAGGGCAAGGACAAGAACAAGTAGCCTGTCCGGGGCACCAAACACGATGGATTGCTATAAATAATATAGCAACAATCTTATTACCATCAGGCGCAGACGGCCTTTTTTGCTTGGGTTTTCGCGGACATACGCCCCCGCACGCCCTTACCGCTGCGTCTCTGCAGGCACCAGGCGGGCCAGCCACTGCGTATCGGGCTCTGGCCGACCGAAAAGGTAGCCCTGGTACACGATCTCTGGCGCGCGCTGGCTCAGGAAGTCGGCTTGCGCCTGGGTCTCCACCCCTTCAGCCACCACACGCAGGCCAAAGTGGCGCGCCACTGACAAGATGCCTTCCACCAGCACGCCATCGTCGGCGTCGGTGGGCGCATCGCGCACAAACGAGCGGTCGATCTTGATCTCCTGGATAGGCAGGCGCTTGAGATAGGCCAGCGACGAATAGCCCGTGCCAAAGTCGTCGAGCGAGATGTCCACCCCCAGTTGGGCCAGCTCCCGCATCTTGGCCACCGTGTCGTCAAAGTCTTCGATCACCAGCCCTTCGGTCACCTCCAGCGTGAGCAGCCGAGGGTCTGCCCCGCTGGAGTCCAGCAGCGCACGCACCTGCGGCACAAAGCCCGCCTGCCGGAACTGGCGGGCGCTGAGGTTGACCGACAGCCGCAGCCGCCGATCGCGAAACGCAGGTTGGGCGAGCAGCCCGCAGGCATGGGCCAGCACCCATTCGCCCAGGCTCACGATGAGGTCGGACTCTTCGGCAATGGGGATGAACAGGCCCGGTGGCACCAGGCCGTCGCGCGGGTGCTGCCAGCGCACCAGCACCTCGGCCCCGGTGAGCTGGCCTTCCACGTTGACCTGCGACTGCAGGTGCAGCCGCAGCTCGCCCGCGCCGATCGCATGGCGCAGCTCGCGCTCCAGCCGAAACCGCTGCTCGGCCGCCTCCCCCATGCCCTGCTCAAAAAACGCTGCCTGCCCACCACCCGCCTGTTTGGCGCGGTGCAGGGCCATGCCCGCGCGCCGCAAGGCGTCGTGCGCGCTATCGCCCGTGGTTTGCGGGTAGAGCGTGATGCCCACGCTGGCACCCAGCTGGGCGTCCTGCGCATCGCCTTCGAGGCGCAGGGGGTGCAGCAGGGTGGTCTGGAGCTTGGCGGCAAAGGCCAGCGCGTGGCGGCTGGCCAGGGAGACATCCACCCCCAGGCCGTGCAGCACCACGGCAAACTCATCGCCCGCTACACGCACCAGCAAGCTCTGGGCGGGAAGTATTTCGGACAGGCGCAGGGCCACGGCGCACAGCAGGCGGTCGCCCATCTCGCTGCCACGCGCGTCATTGAAGGTGGTGAAGCGGTCCAGGTCCAGCAGCAGCAGCGCGTGTTGCATGGAGGGCGGGCGCCCCGTGCGACCGTGCAGGGTCTGCAGCCGCTCCATGAGCGTGGAGCGGTTGGGCAGTCCTGTGAGACTGTCGAAATGCGCCAGGCGGTGGATCTCGTCGGCTGCACGCTTGCGCTCGGTGATGTCCTGTTTCAGTTCCACATAGTGGCTTACGCGACCATCGGGCTGGCGGATGGGCGCCACCACCACCGACTCGATCATCGCCTGACCGTCCTTGCGGTAGTTGACCTGCTCGCCCGCCCAGCTGTCACCCCGAGCCAGGGTGGAGCGCAGGCCCTCACGTTGCGCGGGCGCCAGGCCGTTGGATGAATACTCGGCCGATGCGCGGCCCACCACTTCATCGCGGTCGTAGCCCGTGCGGCGCACGAAGGCATCATTCACGTATTCGATGTCTTCCCGCAGGTCGGTGATGACGATGGCCTCCGGACTCTGCTCCACGGCCCGCAGCAGCTTGCGCAGCGAGGCCTCGCTGGCCGCAAGGTTGGCCGCGGTCTGCTGCGCCTCGCGCACCCGGCTCATGTAGTTGCGGCGCGAAAGCAGCGTGGCCGCCGCAGTCAGCACCAGGATGCCCGCCAGGTACACCGCCCCTGCCACGCGGTTGGCCACCAGAACCGGCCTGAACATGCCCTGTACATCGGCCCAGATGAAGCCCAGAAACAGCAGTGCCGTGAGCCCCACCAGGGTGATCGTGGCGCGCACCCCCAGCAACCAGCCGGCCAGCACAATGATCACGGGGTAGTTGAGCAGGTTGGGGCCATTGACGCCGCCATTGCGGGCCGCCACCAGCGACACGGATACCCATACGCCCCAGACCAGCAGATGGGTGGCCAGCGTCCAACGCCGCCAACGCGCCAGCAGCAGCGCCGTGCCACCCACCAGCGCCGCCAGGAAATTGAGTCCGATGCGCACGGGTTGCACCGGCTCATCCCATAAAAGCAGCAACCCAATGGCGATTCCCAGCAACATCACGGCCCAACCCGCCACCCTCACGAGGTGGCGGGTTGTAGCGTCTTCGTGGTCAGGCAACGCAACTGCAGAGGCTTCGGCCATGGCAACGGGAGGTGGGAGGGGGGAAATCATCGTAACCGCAGCTTTGGCAAACGCCTACCCGCAAAATGCCAGCGGCGGCACGCCAACAACAGGGGGACGGGGCTTGCCCGGGCGCTCGCCCCGGGTGGCCCCCACAACGCGGGTCAGGCTGCGCCACCTTCGCTGCCCGGAGCCGGTTCCCGCACACCCGAGCCTTTGCCCTTGGCCTTGGCACGTGCGTCTTTCTTGGCCTGGCGCTTGGCATCTTCGGCCAGGCCGACTGCGCGCCAGGCTTCAAACTCTGTGGGTGTCTCGAGCGTGATGCGTCCCAGGATGGCAGAACGGAAGTCGGTCATCACGATCTCGGCCGTCTTTTGCAGGTTGACCCGGCCACCGCCCAGCATGGCGCCGCGCTTCTTGCCAATGGCTTGCAGCAGTTCGTCGTCCTGCATGGTTGCCATGGCCCCGGGGGGCAGGCCCAGCTTGTAGCGCGCCTCTAGCAGCGGGGCGTAGTGCTGCTGCAGGCGGCGCAGCAGCTCCAGCGCCACCAGTTCTTCGTCATACGCATTGCGGCCCACGGCGCCGCTGGCGGCCAGGTTGTAGCCACTTTCGGGCACGATGATGCGCGGCCACAGCATGCCGGGCGTGTCCCACAGATAGAAATCGTCGGCCAGGGTGATGCGCTGCTCCAGCTTGGTAATGCCCGCCTCATCGCCCGTCTTGGCCTGGCGCTTGTTGCTGAGCGTGTTGATCAGCGTGGACTTGCCCACGTTGGGCACGCCGCAGATCAGCACGCGCATGGGCTTGGCCATGCCGCCCCGGTTGGGCGACAGCAGGTGGCAGGCGTCGATGAGCTTGCGCGCAGGCGCGGCGTCGGATGCATCCAGCGGCACGGCGCGCGTGTCGCTCTGGGCGTTGTACCAGTCCACCCACAAGGCTGTGCGTTCGGGGTCGGCCACGTCCTGCTTGTTGAGCACCTTGAGCGTGGGCTTGTGGCCCGTGATCTCGGCCAGCAGCGGGTTGGCGCTGGAGCCGGGCAGGCGCGCGTCCAGCACCTCGATCACCACATCAATGTCCTTGATGCGTTCGGTGATGGCTTTCTTGGTCAGGTGCATGTGACCGGGGAACCACTGGATGGCCATGCGAGGGGTACTTTCTTCTTGATTCAACAGGTTCTTAGGGTGGCAAGGATAATCGCGCTCTTTGCCGCTCCTCGCCACCGCGTTCTTTCTGCCATGCCCGCCCCTACCGACAAACCCCGCAACGCCGCTGCCCGCAAGGCCGACAAGGAGCTGCTGTTCAAGGGCGTGACCTGCGCCCTGATTGGCCTGGTCATCCTGCTGGCGCCCTATGTGGCCCGCTCGGACAGCGTGCGCGAACTGATGGCACAGGCCACACTGGTGGGCTGGTTTGCGCTGGTACTGGGCATTGCGTTCGGGGTGCTGTACGG
>NZ_QAIH01000237.1:5115-12798 GCF_003060895.1 Acidovorax sp. HMWF029
CCCCCCGGTCACCGTACCTGCCCGCGCCGTGGACGGCGCCTCGGCCCAGGCCATGTTTGCCGCCTTGCAGGAGCGCGCCAGCGCAACCGGCATCACGCTGCGCGCCCCACCAACCGAGCCCACCACCTGCTGCGGCCGGGGCTGCAATGGCTGTGTGTGGGAGGGGTTTCTGGACGCAGCGGAATACTGGCGACAGGAGGCCCTGCTTCAGCTGCCGGGCTAAAAATCAAACCCGATTGGCCTCGCCCGCCTGATAGGCAATGCTTTTAAGCTATCAAATAGATAGCAATCAGCATCTGCAGATTGCGTCAGCCCAATTCCTTCACCGACATGTACTGCTCGCGCCACGCCTCAAACGGCAGTGTGTCCGCCGCCTCAATGGCTTTCTGGGCGGCGATGGACTCGGCGGCCATGGCAACAAAACGGGCCTGTTGCGCATCCGACCAAGGCAGGCCCAGCAGCGCGTCGCGCGCAGCCATGGACTGCTGGCGCGCAAAGGACTCGAAGCTGTGGTGGTGCTGCTGCGTGATGTGCTCCAGCACGCGGGCAGACGGGGTGCGCTCGGGCGCGGCCATGAGCGCACGGGCATCGCGCAGCGCGGCGCAGTAGTCGTCCGTGGCGTGGGTCGCGTCCAGCGCAGCGGCCAGGGGCTCGCAGGCGGCCAGCACCTCGCTGCCCCAATCGGTTAGCAGCACGCTCTGGCCATTGCGCGACAGGTGCAGGCCCGGCTCACGGCCGCGCTCGGCGGTGAGGTGTTGGTTCTGCTTGAGTTCGGCGATTTCAGCAGGCGTGTCGGGCGGGCTGTCGGACAGCAGGCAGTGCAGCAAAAACACGTCCAGCAGCCGCATGGTGGACGCCGTGATGCCCACGGGCACAAACGGGTCCAGGTCCATCAGGCGCACTTCCACATATTCCACGCCGCGCTCACGCAGCGCATGCAGGGGGCGCTCGCCCGTTCGCACGGTGCGCTTGGGGCGGATAGTGCCGTAGAACTCGTTTTCGATCTGCAGCAGGCTGGTGCCCAGCTGGTTGTAGTCACCACCAGGGTTGCGCACGCCCACCGTTTCATAAGCCGGGTAGGGCTTGGTCAGCGCCTCGTGCAGCGAGTTGGCGTAGCCCGTGAGGCCGTTGTAGCTCACCGCCAGCGTGGCCTGCGCGTCGCTCTGGTAGCCCAGACGGCCCATGCGCAGCGAGGTGGCGTGGGGCAGGTACAGCGCGCTGCCGCCGTCCATCTGCTGCAGGCCGTGCTGGCGCCCTTCCACAAAACAGGGGCACAGCGCAGGCGAGGCGCCAAACAGGTACAGCAACACAAACGCGTGGCGGCGGAAGTTGCGGATGAGCGAGAAATACTGCTCGCTCGTCACGCCCGGCAGCGACCAGTTGTAGTGGATGCCAGAGATGGTCTGCATGCGCCGACCGTAGCGGTGGCCCAGTCCCATGCGGTACACACTTTTGGCGCGGCCCACGTTGGAGCTGCCGTAGCGGCCAATCGGGATCGTCTCATCGGTAGGCAGCCCGCAGGGCATGCTGGAGGCCCAGAGCAGCTCGCCGCCGCTGTCCTTGAGAGTGTGGTGCACAAACTGGTGCACTTCGGTCAGCTCAGCCAGGCAGGCCAGCACGCCCTTGTGGGCGCCAGTGATGAGTTCGAGCTGCGACTCGCTGTAGTCGGTGGTGATCAGCGGGTGCGTGAGGGCCGAGCCCAGGGCCAGCGGGTGGGGCGTGAGCGCCAGACCGCCCGTAGGCAGCACCCTGAGGCCTTCCTTTTCGATGCCGCGGCGAATCCCCCCCAGGGCATCCGCCGGATAGGCGGCCAGTTTCTCGTGCAGTTTGCTCATATGTTTATACCGATCCAACTTCTGTCGGCCCGGAACTTAGCACGTTGGGGGCTGGCCCGCCCACGGGGGTATCAAGCCCTTGCGGCCAAAGCGCGTCCAACCTCATTGGTCCCCTGCGCCGCGCCACTTTGTGGTACTTGCTCGCCCGCACGCTCCGTCACCTCTGCCAGGCGGGCCGCCAGCTGCTCGGGCACGTCGGCGCCGATACCCAGATGGATGCCCTGGGTGAGGGTGATGTGGGCCGCCTCGAACGTGCCCGCACCGGCGCACAGAATGGTGCGCGTGGGCGCACTTTCGTGCGCCAGCACCAGCATGGCGGGCACTACGGCTTCGGGCTTCAAGGCATCGAGCACTTCCTGCGGCATGAGGCCCTCGGTCATGCGTGTGGCGGCCGTGGGGGCCAGGGCGTTCACGTGGATGTTGTTCTTGGCACCTTCGATGGCCAGCGTCTGCATCAGACCCACCTGGGCCAGCTTGGCCGCGCCGTAGTTGGCTTGGCCGAAGTTGCCGTACAGGCCGGTGGACGAGGTCGTCATGACGATGCGGCCATATTGCTGGGCAACCATGTGCGGCCACACGGCCTTGGAGCAGTTGGCAGCGCCCATCAGATGCACATCCACCACCAGGCGGAAGTCGGCCATGTCCATCTTGGCAAACGATTTGTCGCGCAGGATGCCGGCGTTATTGACCAGAATGTCCACCCGGCCCCAGGCATCCATCGCCTGCTGCACCATGGCCTCCACGGCGGCAAAGTCAGTGACGGACGCGCCATTGGCCAGTGCCTCGCCGCCCGCTGCGCGGATTTCATCGACCACGGCCTGCGCAGCGCCCACCGTGGCGCCGCTGCCATCCACCGTGCCGCCCAGGTCGTTGACCAGCACCTTTGCGCCGCGCGCGGCCAGCGCCAGTGCATGCTGGCGGCCCAGGCCCCCACCGGCGCCTGTGACGATGGCCACGCGGCCTTGGAAGTCGATACCCATGTGAGCTTCTCCTGTTGGTAGGTTAGTTGGTTATGTTGTGCAAAGAGGGGACGGAGTGCCGGGAGGGCACGCTGCGCGTGGGACTGTAAGCGAGATGGGGGGGTGGAGGGGTTGCGCAGGTGACTGGAGATATCTGGTTTTTTATGCTCTGCCTTGTGGGTAGCGGCTTGCCTGGTTGGAGGGCGGGGGCCGGCGGGTGCGCCTGGCCCCCGCCCTCAACAAAAGCAGGCGGTCCGCCAAGCCCCCCTACCCTACAAACCAATCGGGTAAGGTACCCCTGCAAACAAACACCCCAAACACCCCAAAAAGGACACCCATGAAAGCAACCTGGAACGGCGTCGTCATTGCCGAGAGCGATGACACGGTGGTGGTCGAAGGCAACCACTACTTCCCCGAAAACTCCCTCAAACGCGAGTTCTTCACCTTCAGCAACCACAAAACCATGTGCGCCTGGAAAGGCCAGGCCAGCTACCTGTCGCTGCTGATCAACGGCGAAATGCACCCCGATGCCGCCTGGTTTTACCCCGACCCCAAGCCCGAAGCCGAGGAAATCCGGGGCCGCGTGGCGTTCTGGAAAGATGTCAAAGTCACGGCCTGAACCACCGACGGTGGGTTATCCCTGCTGCCGCTGGACAATCATGTGGATAAGTTTTGGCAAGTCCTGTATGACAACTCCAAGTGCTTGATTTGTAAGGAAACCCCCTGCACTGCATCTTTTTTAGGCAAACGCTCCAAAAGCAGTCGCGGTTATCCCTTTCCTCACTGGACAATCATGTGGATAACTTTGGACAAGCCCTGTATGACAAAGCTAAGTGATTGATTCACAAGGAATATCCTTGCATTGATCAAAAAATAGGCAATCCATCGCCGCATCCCCGCCCCAGGCAAACCGCCCACGGCCAGGGCCCGAAGTACCCCGGTTATCCCGCCCGGCACTGGACAATCTTGTGGATAACTGTGAACAAGCCTTGTATGACAAGCTTAAGTGGTTGATTTGCAAGGAATATCCTTGCGCCGCTTAAAAAACAGGCAGACCCGACAAACAGGGCATCTGCGGTACATTGCACACCGGCACGACCAGATGCGCTCCTCAATTCATAGCTGAAAGTGCTTGATAGAAGCGCGCAGACGGCCAAAAAACCATGCAAAACACACGACTCCAGCACAGCCCTGCAGCAGAACGCAACCAGACTCCCATCCTTGAGCGGTTGCTGGCGCTGCTTGCGCCCGCTGGGGCGGCGCTGGAGATTGCCAGCGGCACCGGCCAACACGCTGCGCACTTTGCCGCCGCCCTGCCCGGCTGGACCTGGCAACCCACCGACCTGCAAGACACCCACTTTGGTTCCATCACAGGCTGGGCCGAACAAGCGCAGGCGCACAACGTATGCGCGCCGCTGCGGCTCGACGTGCTGCAAAACCCCTGGCCCTCCAACGGCCCGGCTTTCGGCGCACCATTCGACTTGGTCTATTGCGCCAACATGCTGCACATCGCCCCGTGGGCTTGTTGCGCAGGGCTCATGCAAGGCGCAGCCCGCCACCTGGCTGCAGGTGGCCACCTCGTCACCTACGGCCCCTACCTGGAAGACGGCGTGCCCACGGCCCCTGGCAACCTGGCCTTTGACGCCAGCCTGCGCGCGCAAGACGCCGCCTGGGGCATCCGCCGCATCGAAGACGTGATGGCCGTGGCCGCCAGCGCAGGCCTGCAGCTGGCCGCACGGCATTCCATGCCTGCCAACAACCTCCTGCTGGTGTGGACCCACGCCGCCTGCCATCCCTGAATTGACACGCCCATGCATACACCCACCACCGCCCCCTTCTTCATCGCCAAAGTCGAGCCCGATGGCCTGCAGTGCGACGCCTGGCCCGAGCAGCCCTTGCTGCAGTCGATGGAGCGGGGAGGCATCGACTGGCCCAGCTCCTGCCGCAACGGCACCTGCCGCACCTGCCTGGGCCATCTGATCGAAGGCACTGTGCGCTACACCATCGAATGGCCTGGCCTCACAGCGGAAGAAAAGGAAGAAGGCTGCGTGCTGCCCTGCGTGGCCTGCCCAACATCGGACGTGGTGCTGCAAGGCAGCGCCATCTGAGCGGATCTGACCTGATCTGCGTCAGACACCACCCCGCTCAAAGACGGAACGGCCCCGGTGCACTAAAATCCCAGGCCTTGGGGGCGAGATGCCCCCTTGACGTGCGGCAGTGCCGCATCGCATGTTCTTTGGGGCGGTTTCTTGAGGGCACAGCAGCTGCCCTCTGCCACGGGAACCTGTGCTGCAGCACACCGCCAGCTGGCAAACCGCCACAGGCTCCCACAGAAAGCCCCAACCTTCCATGAACACCCCCCTCACCCCCGTGCCGATCTCGCCTGTCGAGGACATCGTGGCCGAGATGCGCGCCGGGCGCATCGTCATCCTGGTGGATGAAGAAGACCGCGAAAACGAAGGCGACCTCGTGCTGGCCGCCGACCACGTCACGCCCGAGGCCATCAACTTCATGGCTCGCTTCGGCCGGGGCCTGATCTGCCTGACGCTCTCGCGCGAGCGCTGCGAGTTCCTCAAGCTGCCGCCCATGGCTGCACGCAACGGCACCGTGTACAGCACGGCCTTCACGGTCTCCATCGAGGCCGCCGAGGGCGTGACCACCGGCATCTCGGCCGCCGACCGCGCCCGCACGGTGCAGGTCGCCGTGGACCGCAACAGCCAGCCCAGCGACCTGGTGCAGCCCGGCCACATCTTCCCGCTGCAGGCGGTGGATGGCGGTGTGCTGATGCGCGCAGGCCATACCGAAGCCGGCTGCGACCTGGCCGCCATGGCAGGCTGCAGCCCCGCGTCGGTCATCTGCGAGATCATGAAAGACGATGGCACCATGGCCCGCCTGCCCGACCTCCAGCTGTTTGCTGCCGAGCACGGCCTCAAAATCGGCACCATCGCCGACCTCATCGAGTACCGCAGCCGCAACGAGTCGCTCGTTGAAAAGGTAGGCACACGCGCACTGAAGACGGCCTACGGCGAATTCACCGCCCACGCCTTCCGCGACAAACCCAGCCAGGCCGTGCATCTGGCGCTGGTCATGGGCCAGTGGAGTGCCGACGACGTGGTGCCCGTGCGCGTGCACGAGCCGCTCTCGGTGTTCGATGCGCTCGAAATCAACCGCTCCATGCACTCGTGGGGACTGGACACCAGCCTGCAGTACCTGGCAAAGCAAGGCAAGGGCGTGGCGGTGCTGCTGAACTGCGGCGAAACCGCCGCCCAGCTGCTGGCTCAATTCGAAGGCACAGCCCGCGCGGCGCAAGCCCCGGAGCGCGGCCGCATGGACCTGCGCACCTATGGCGTGGGCGCGCAGATCCTGCGCGAATGTGGCGTGCACAAGATGGCCCTGATGGGCCAGCCCCGCCGCATGCCCAGCATGGCGGGCTACGGCCTCGAAATCACCGGCTTTATCCCCAAAGAGTAAAAGAACAGGATCACTATGTTTGGCGCAGACAAAGGCACCGCAGACAAATTGGATGGCAAGAAACTGCACATCGGCATCGTGCAGGCCCGCTTCAATGAAGGCATCACCAACACCCTGGCTGCCGCCTGCCGCGCAGAGCTGCTGGCCCTGGGGGTGCAAGAAAAACACATCAAGCATGTGCTCGTGCCCGGCGCACTCGAAGTGCCCGTGGCCCTGCAGGCCATGGCCGAGAGCGATGCGTTCGACGCGCTGATCGCGCTGGGCTGCATCATCCGTGGCGAGACCTACCACTTCGAGCTGGTGGCCAATGAATCCGGCGCGGGCGTCACACGCCTGTCGCTGGACTACCAGATCCCGATTGCCAACGCCATCATCACCACCGAGAACCTCGAACAGGCGATTGCCCGCCAGACCGAGAAGGGCACCGATGCGGCCCGCGTGGCAGTGGAAATGGCCAACCTGCTGGACGAGTTGTCATGAGCGAAAACACCCCCACCACACCTTCGTCGCCCCGCCCTCCCAAGCAGGCCCGCACTGGCCTCAAGAGCACAGGCACGCGCAAGGCGGCCTCCAAGTCCAACCGCAGCCGCGCGCGCGAGTTTGCGCTGCAGGCGCTCTACCAGCACCTGGTGGGTGGCAATGATGCCCATGCCATCGACGCCTTCACGCGCGACCTGGCGGGCTTTCACAAGGCCGACTCTGCCCACTACGACGCGCTGCTGCATGGTTGCATTGCCACAGCAGTCGAGATGGACCAACTCATCACCCCGCTGCTGGACCGCAAGATGGCCGAGATCTCGCCCATCGAACGCGCCACGATGTGGATTGGTGTGTACGAGTTCCAGCACTGCCTCGATGTGCCGTGGCGCGTGGTGCTCAATGAGTGCATCGAACTCGCCAAGGAGTTTGGCGGCACCGACGGCCACAAGTACGTGAATGCCGTGCTCAACGGCTTAGCCCCCAAGTTGCGCGCCATGGAAGTGGCCGCCGACAAGGCTGCTGGCACGGCCAACGCCTGACCCAGCCGCAGCCCGCCGGCAAGGTGGCCGAGGCTGCTTCGCTTCTTTTTCCCTTCCACGCCCCCACGCCCGGTCTGGGCAGGATGCCTTTGCCATGAAGTTTTCCACGCGCGCCGAGCGCATCGAACCGTTCTACGTGATGGAAGTGGCCAAGGCCGCGCAAGCCCTGGCCCGTGAGGTGGCAGGCACACGCGAGCCGATGATCTTCCTGAACATCGGTGAGCCGGATTTCACCGCCCCGCCCCTGGTGCAGGAAGCCGCTGCCCGCGCCGTGCACAGTGGCGCAACGCAGTACACCAATGCGTTGGGGCTGGATGCTTTGCGCGAGCGCATCAGCGGCTGGTACCAGAGCCGCTTCGGCGTCAACGTGCCCGCGCGCCGCGTTGTGGTGACGGCGGG
>NZ_QAIH01000237.1:12808-15367 GCF_003060895.1 Acidovorax sp. HMWF029
CTGCTGCCCACCACGGCGGCCGAGCGTTACCAGCTGAGTGCCGACAAGGTGCGCGCCGCCTGGGGCGCGAAGACGCGGGGCGTGTTGCTGGCATCGCCATCCAACCCCACGGGTACTTCAATTGCGCCCGATGAGCTGCGCCGCATCCACGACGTGGTGCGGTCGCACGACGGCATCACGATGATCGACGAGATCTACCTGGGCCTGTCGTACGAGGAAGAGTTTGGCCACACTGCCTTGGCGATTGACGACAGCATCATCAGCATCAACAGCTTCAGCAAGTACTTCAACATGACGGGCTGGCGCCTGGGCTGGATGGTGGTGCCCGACGCGATGGTGCCCGTGGTCGAGCGCCTGGCGCAGAACCTGTTCATCTGCGCCAGTACCGTGTCGCAGCACGCGGCGCTGGCCTGCTTTGAGGCCGAGAGCATTGCCGAGTACGAACGCCGCCGCGCCGAGTTCAAGGCACGGCGCGACTTTTTCATCCCTGCACTGCAGTCCCTGGGCCTGAATGTGCCAGTGATGCCCGACGGCGCCTTTTATGCCTGGGCCGACTGCACACAGGCGGCGCAGCAGCTCGGCGTGAACGGCAGCTGGGATTTTGCGTTTGAGCTGATGCGCCGCGCCCACATCGCCGTCACACCGGGGCGCGACTTTGGCGCGGCCGAGCCCGAGCGCTTCATCCGCTTCTCCACCGCCAACTCCATGGCGCAGCTGCAGGAATCGGTGTCCCGACTGCGCACCGTGCTGGGGTAGCGCACGATGGCGTTCGAGTTTCCCGTCCGGGTGTATTGGGAAGACACCGATGCGGGCGGCATCGTGTTCTATGCCAACTACCTCAAGTTTTTTGAGCGTGCGCGCACTGAATGGCTGCGCTCGCTGGGTGTGGGCCAGCAGCGATTGCGGGAACAAACCGGTGGCATGTTTGTCGTAACCGATGCCCAGCTTCGCTACCACCGGCCCGCACGACTGGACGATGAACTGATTGTTACCGCAGCCCTCCAGGCCCCAGGCCGGGCATCGTTGACAATAGTGCAGCAGGCGCTCCTGAAACCAGAGCAAATGACCGAACAAGCCCCATTGTTGCTGACCGAAGGCACCATCCGCATCGGATGGGTCGATGCCGCCACCCTGCGCCCCGCCAGAATTCCGAGCTCCCTCCTGGAACAACTCACACCATGAACTCCCAAAACATGTCCATCATCTCTCTGGTCCTGCAAGCCAGCTGGGTGGTGCAACTCGTCATGCTGCTGCTGCTGACCGTGTCGGTCGCCAGCTGGGCCGCCATCTTCCGCAAGCTGTTTGCACTCAAGCGAGTGAAGGCGCTCAACGAGGAGTTCGAGCGCGAGTTCTGGTCCGGCACCAGCCTCAATGACCTGTATGCCGCCGCTGCGCAAAACGCCAAGCAGGCCGGCCCCATGGAGCGCATCTTTGCCAGCGGCATGCGCGAATACCAGAAGCTGCGCGAGCGCCGCATCACCGACCCCGGCACCTTGCTCGACGGCGCACGCCGCGCGATGCGCGCGAGCTTTCAGCGCGAGATGGATGTCGTGGAATCCAGCCTCTCCTTCCTGGCATCGGTGGGCTCTGTGTCGCCCTACGTAGGCCTGTTCGGTACGGTGTGGGGCATCATGCACGCCTTCACCGGCTTTGCGGGTATGGAGCAGGTCACGCTGGCCACCGTGGCACCCGGCATTGCCGAAGCGCTGGTGGCCACCGCCATCGGCCTGTTTGCCGCCATCCCCGCTGTGATCGCCTACAACCGCTTCGCGCGCGACATCGACCGCGTGGCCACACACCAGGAGACCTTCATCGAAGAGTTCTCCAACATCCTGCAGCGCAACCTGGGCGCACAGCCCGCTTCCTCAGGCCACACGGCCTCGGGCCACTGATCCGAGAGGCGCACCATGCCCGCCATGGCATCCCGCGGCCGAGGCCGCCGCACCATCAACGAGATCAACATGGTCCCGTTCATCGACGTCATGCTGGTGCTGCTCATCATCTTCATGGTGACGGCCCCCATGCTCACGCCGGGCGTGGTCGATGTGCCCAGCGTCGGCAAAGGCAAGAACATGCCGAAGGTCGTTGCGCAGGTCATCGTGAACAAGGACGGCACGCTGCAGTTCAAGACACCCGAAGCCACCCGCAGCCTGAACCAGCGCGAGATTGGCGAAGCCGCGAGCCGCTGGCAGAAGGCACAGGGCGCAGACAGCGCCAGCGCGGTAGTCATCAGCGCCGACAAGGGCGTGCAATACGAAACCGTGGTGAAGGCCATGGATGCCTTGCAAAAGGCGGGCGTGCAGCGCGTGGGCCTCTCCGTCAAACAAGGCGGTTGAACCTCGTCCCCGCGCGCCGCTCTCACGCCCATGCAAGCCCATACCGACCGCGACCAGTTTGCCCCCCCCCGCCCTCCGGCGCGCCTGCGCGCCATCACGCTGGCGGTGCTGGTGCATGCGGTGCTGATTGGCGCACTCACCTGGGGTGTGAACTGGAAAAACACGGCCGACCAGCCCGCCGTAGAGGCCGAGCTGTGGGCCGCCGTGCCCACACAGGCAGCAC
>NZ_QAIH01000238.1:0-18938 GCF_003060895.1 Acidovorax sp. HMWF029
CTCCCAGCACACACCAAACGGGCCTACCAAGATGGACCTGGCAAAGGCCCTTCCCCACCCATTTGCACGAGCACTGTGTACTGGTATCGGTGCTCAGCGGCCCGCTCCACTGGCATGCAGACAGATGGCCGCAGCGGCCGCCACATTCAGCGATTCCTCCCCCCCCGGTTGGGCGATGCGGATGCGCAGGGCGGCCCGCTCCTCCAGTGCAGCAGAAACCCCCTGACCTTCGTGCCCCAACACCCAGGCACAGGGCCAGGGCAAAGCGGCGCGGTGTAGATAGTCGCCCGCATGCGAGCTGGTCACCACCAAGGGCACCTGGAGCGCCTGGACATCCTCCAGCCCCACCCCCTCGATCAGGTCCAACGCAAAATGCGCCCCCATCCCGGCCCGCAAGACCTTGGGCGACCACAGCGCAGCACTGCCCTTGATGGCTATCACCTGCCTAAACCCGAACGCCGAGGCACTGCGCAGGATGGAGCCCACATTGCCCGCGTCCTGCACACGGTCCAGCACCACGGTCGCTGCATCAGCCCGCAGGGCAGCAGGGGTCGGTAGGTCCAGGATGAATCCCATGCGCGCCGGAGATTCCAGCCCACTGATGTCGGCAAACAGCGCATCAGCCAATACTATCGTTTTGATAGCATCCTGAGCATACTCAACGCGCGCAGACGGCCAAAAAGACTCAGAAAATACCGCCACCGACGCGCGCAACCCGCGCGCCAGCGCTGCGCGGCAGAGATGGTCCCCCTCCAGCCACACACGGCCTTGCTTGCGATAGGCCGTGGTGTCTTGGGCCAGGCGGCGCAGGTCCTTGACGAAGGCGTTGTCGCGGGAGTGGATGGCAATCACAGACGAAGAAGTCATCGGTAGTCTCGTGCAGCCCGGTCAGCTCGGCAGGTTCTGGGCCACCGGGGCGAACGAGCGCCGGTGGTGCACACAGGCGCCATGCTCGCGCAGGGCGGCCATGTGCACGGCCGTACCGTAGCCCTTGTGCCCGGCAAAACCGTATTGGGGAAATTCTTCGTGCACCTGCACACACCAGCGGTCGCGGTGCACCTTGGCCAGAATGGACGCCGCCGAGATGGACGGCACCAGCGCATCGCCCTTGACGATGGCTTCGGCCGGCACATCCAGCACGGGCAGCCGGTTGCCATCCACCAGCACCATCACTGGCTTGAGGCGCAGCCCCATGACGGCACGGCGCATGGCCAGCATGGTGGCCTGCAGGATGTTGAGGCGGTCGATCTCTTCCACGCTGGCCTCGGCAATACAAAAACACAGCGCCTTGGCGCGGATCTCGTCATAGAGTTTTTCGCGCCGCGCCGGGGTGAGCTTCTTGGAGTCGGCCAGGCCCGCAATCGGATGCAGGTCATCGAGGATGACGGCAGCAGCCACCACAGGCCCGGCCAGAGGGCCCCGGCCCGCTTCGTCCACGCCAGCCACCAGGCCAGGAGGATGCCAGGGCAGGCAGGTCTGCTCAGGCTGCGGGGGAGAGGATTTTCTGGATCGCATCGGCAGCCAATTGGGGGGTATTGCGTTGCAGGCATTCGTGCAACGCCACAAAGCGCTGCTCCAGCGCCGAGATTTTTGCGGGGTTGTTGCGCCGGGCATCCAGCCATTCGAGCGTGGCCGCGCAGAGCGCTTGCGGTGTGGCGGCATCCTGGATCAGCTCGGGCACCACAAACTCGCGGCACAGAATGTTGGGCAAACCCACCCAGGGCTGCAATTGCTTGCGGCGCATCAGCCACCAGCTCAGCGGGTGCATGTGGTAGCCAATCACCATGGGCCGCTTGAACAGTGCGGCTTCGAGCGTAGCAGTGCCACTGGCAATCAGCGTAGCGTCGCAGGCAGCCAGCACCGTGTGGGACTGCCCCGTGATGATCTGCACAACATCGCCCACACCACAGGCCTGGGCAATCTGCTCGATGCGGCCGCGCAGCGCCGGGACGGCAGGAACTATCAACTTGATAGCTGGTCGTGCTTGGCGGACAAGCGCAGCCGCCTCAAAAAAAGGGCGGGCGATGTACTGAACCTCTGAGGATCGGCTGCCTGGCAGGATGGCCAGAACCTCATCTGCGTCCTGCAAACCCAGTTGCGCGCGCGCCGCTACACGATCAGGCACCATGGGGATGACCCCCGCCAGGGGATGGCCCACATAGGTGGCGGCAATGCCGTGCTGCGCGAGCAACTCCGGCTCGAAGGGGAAGATACACAGCACATGGTCTGCACTTCGGCGGATCTTCTCAACCCGCTCGGCACGCCAGGCCCAGATGGACGGGCAAACGAAGTGCACTGTCTTGACGCCAGCGGCCCGCAGGTCGGCCTCCAGCCCCAGGTTGAAATCGGGAGCGTCCACGCCGATGAACACATCGGGGCGGTCCTTGAGCAGGCGCTCGCGCAGTTGTTTGCGGATACCCAGAAGCTCACGCAGGCGGCGCAGCACTTCCATGCTGTAGCCATGCACGGCCAGCTTCTCACTGGGCCACCAGGCGCTGAAGCCCCGGCGAGCCATCTGCGGGCCGCCGATGCCGCAGGATTGCAGCCCCGGCCAATGGGCCTGCATGCCATCGATCAACAGACCGGCGAGCAAGTCACCCGATGTCTCGCCCGCCACCATGGCGATGCGGGGGGAAGCACTCATCACAGCCTCTCAGCGCGCGATGCCGCGCGTGGAGGCATCCAGGAACGACAGCACCAGTGCGACATCGGCTGCCGCCTCGGGGTGGGCGGCAGGCAAGTCGGCCAAGGCGGCGCGCGCGGCCTCCAGCGTCAGCCCCTGGCGGTACAACACGCGGTGCATCTGCTTGATGCCGCCCACGCGTGCAGTCGAAAACCCCCTGCGGCGCAAGCCCTCCAGATTGAGCCCTCGCACGGACAGCGGGTTGCCATCCACCATCATGAAGGGCGGCACGTCCTGCGACACAGCGCTGGAGAACCCGATCATGGCATGCGCCCCGATCTTCACAAACTGATGGATACCGGTGAGCCCGCCCACCGTGACCCAGTCGCCAATCAGCACATGGCCTGCCAGCGTGGTGTTGTTGGCCATGGTCGTGTTGTTTCCCACATGGCAGTCATGCGCGATGTGGGTGTAGGCCATGATCCAGTTGTCGTCACCGATGCTGGTCTTGCCACCCGCACCCGGAACACCCCGGTTGAAAGTACAGAACTCACGCACCGTGTTGCGGTCGCCGATGACCAGCTCGGTGTCCTCGCCCTTGTACTTCTTGTCCTGCGGCTCGGCCCCCAGGGACGCGAACTGGAAGATCCGGTTGTCCTGGCCGATGGTGGTGCGCCCTTGAATAACGCAATGGGGCCCCACGGAACTGCCTGCACCGATCACGACCTGCGAACCAATCACCGCATAAGGCCCCACCGTGACGGAGGGGTCGATGCGGGCACCCGCCTCAACGATGGCAGTGGGATGAATGTTGCTCACGATCCAATAGCCAGAGTCGGTCAGCCCACGCTGCGCATGGTGCACATGAGTTCGGCCTCGCAGGCCACTTCCTCGCCCACACTCGCCACACCCTTGAACTTCCAGATGCCACCACGCACACGGTCAATGGTGATGGTCAAAATTAGCTGATCGCCCGGCTCCACGGGACGCTTGAAGCGCGCCCCATCGATACCAACAAAGTAGTAGATGTTGTTCTCGTCGGGCACCTTGCCCATCGCATCAAAAGCCAGCAGCCCTGCGGCCTGGGCGAGGGCTTCGAGGATCAGCACACCCGGCATCACGGGGCGCCCCGGGAAATGCCCACCAAAATACGGCTCGTTGAAGGTGACGTTCTTGATCGCCTTGATGCGGGTGTTGCTCTCAAGCTCAATCACCTTGTCCACCAGCAAAAAGGGATAGCGGTGCGGCAGTTGCTTGAGAATTGCGTGAATATCCATCATCGAGTTGTTCTTCCGTTCATGCTGCTTTGAGGGCCTGCTCCAGCGCCTTGATGCGCTCGCGCAGGCTGTGCAGTTGTTTGAGTGTCGCAGCGTTCTTTTCCCACCGCGCATTGTCGTCGATGGGAAACATACCCGTGTACTGGCCGGGCTGGGTCAGCGAGCGGGTGACGACCGTGGCTGCCGAGATGTGCACGTTGTCGGCCAACTCCAGGTGCCCCAGCACAATCGCGCCGCCCCCTACGGTGCAATGCGCACCAATGGTGGCGCTGCCCGCAATGCCCACGCACCCGGCCATCGCGGCATGTTTGCCGATGTGCACGTTGTGGCCCACCTGGATCAGGTTGTCGAGCTTCACGCCGTCTTCAATAACGGTGTCTTGCAACGCGCCCCGGTCGATGCAGGTATTGGCGCCGATTTCAACATCATCGCCAATGCGCACCGCGCCCAGTTGCTCGATCTTGACCCATTGCCCGTTCTCAGGCGCAAAACCAAAACCGTCAGCCCCGATCACCACGCCGGAGTGCACGATGCAGCGCGCGCCGATATGGCAGTCCTCCCCCACGGTGACCCGCGACTTGAGCACGGTGCCCGCACCCACATGCGCCCCGCGCTCGACCACACACAGGGGGCCGATGGTCGCTGTGGGGTGCACCTGGGCCGTGAGGTCCACCACGGCACTAGGATGCACGCCAGCAGGCCGTGCGGGTGCATTGCGCTGCCGCCACAACTGGGTGGCACGCGCAAAGTAGACATAGGGGTTGTCTGCCACGATGCAGGCGCCCCGTGCCAGAGCGGCCTCACGCAAGGCAGGCGCCACAATGACACAGGCCGCCCGAGAGGCGGCCAGTTGCTGTTGGTAGCGGGGATTGCTCAGGAAACTGAGGTCCCCGGGGCCTGCAACCTCCAATGGCGCGATGCGGGCAATGGCGGTGTCACGCGCCCCCCCCTCCAGCGAACCACCGAGCACATCCACAATGTGCCCGAGAAGCAGGCCACTCACGCGCCACCTGCCAAGTGCTGTGGCGTATTACTTGGCGCCAGCAGCGGCATTCAACGCCTTGATCACCTTGTCGGTGATGTCATGCTTGGGGTTGATGTAGACGGCCTCTTGCAGGATCACGTCGTACTTCTCGGCCTCAGCCACTTGCTTGACCACCTTGTTGGCACGCTCCAGCACCTGGGACAGCTCTTCGTTCTTGCGGGCGCTCAGGTCTTCCTGGAACTCACGGCGCTTGCGCTGGAAGTCACGATCCTGATCCACCAGCTGGCGCTGGCGCGTCGTGCGCTGGCTCTCGGCCATGGTGGGGGCTTCACGCTCGAACTTGTCGGTGGCGGTTTTCAGGGTGTTGCCCAGGTCCACCAGTTCTTTCTCGCGGCGGGAGAACTCCTGCTCCAACTTGGCCTGCGCAGCCTTGGCTGTGCTGGCTTCACGGAAGATGCGATCAGTATTGACAAAACCGGCTTTGAACTCCTGCGCCTGCGCAGGGGCTGCGACGGCAACAACGCCAAGCAGCAGGGCCACAGAGAAATGGCGAGAAAAGGATTTCATTAGAAAGACGTTCCGATCTGGAATTGCAATTTTTGGATTTTATCGCCAGCAAACTTGCGCACTGGCTGCGCAAACGCTAAACGCAACGGACCGAGCGGCGAAATCCAGCTCAGCCCAAGGCCCACGGAGGCACGCATGTCACTGAAAGTAACTTTTTCATGCTCTCCATACACGTTCCCCACGTCCACAAAAGTGAACACGCGCAGAGTACGGTCGTTACCCGCTCCTGGGAAAGGCGCAATCAGCTCCGCATTCAGGGTCACTTTCTTGGGTCCACCCAACGAGGCCCCTGTCACATCGCGCGGGCCCAGCGTGCCCTGGTCAAAGCCACGCACGGAACCCAGACCGCCCGAATAGAAGTTCTTGAAAACCGGGAAGGGACGGCCATTCATGCCCTTGCCAATGCCCGCCTCACCATTGAAGGCCACCGTGAAACGCTTGTTGAGCGGTATGTACTGCTGGTACTGGTAGTTGGCACGCACATAACGCGCATCGCCAGCCACAGACCACTCGGAATTCAGGCGCTGGTAACGGCCCGAGTTCGGGGCCAGGGCACTGTCCCGGTCATCGCGCGACCAACCCACCGTCAGGGGAATGGAGGTGCTGCTGTAGCCGAACTTGTCGGCATAGAAGAGATAAGTGGCGGGAATGTTGGTGCCAGGTTTGATCTTGGTCTGCTCCAAGCCTCCGCCGAAGAACACGGTGTCGGTCTCACTGAAGGGCACCCCGAAACGCACCGAAGTCCCTGTCGTGACCAACTGGTAGTTGCCGCCCTGGTCCTCGTAGGGTTTGTCGGTGCGGTAGTACACGTCCAGCGTGCGCGAAATGCCGTCGGGTGTGAAGTAAGGATTGGTCGTGCTGAACACCAGCGTGCGGCGGTACTTACTGGTGTTGACATCGATCCCCAGGTAGTTGCCTGAGCCGAAGATGTTCTCCTGCTTGATGCCAAACGACAGCGAGGCCTTTTCAGCACTGGAAAAGCCCACCCCCATCTGCAACGAACCCGTGGGTTTCTCGGCCACGTTGATCACCAGATCCACCTGGTCCGGCGCGCCTGGTACCTCCTGGGTCTCGACATTGACTTCTGTGAAGAAGCCCAAGCGGTCCACGCGGTCACGCGACATGCGAATTTTGTCGCCGTCGTACCATGAGGCTTCGTACTGGCGGAATTCGCGGCGAATCACTTCGTCACGCGTACGGTTGTTGCCGCTCACGTTGATGCGGCGCACATAGGCGCGGCGCGATGGCTCGGCCTGCACCACCAGAACGACGCGGTTGTTTTCGCGGTCGATTTCCGGCACGGCATCGACCCGGGCGAATGCAAAACCGAACCGGGCAAAGTACTCGGAGAATGCCTTGGTTGTTTCGGTCACTTGGTCGGCGTTGTAGGGCTCGCCGGGGCGGATGGTTACCAGAGACTTGAACTCATCTTCACGGTCCAGGTAGTTGCCCTCAAGCTTCACGCCCGACACCACATAACGCTCGCCCTCGGTGATGTTGACGGTGATGGAAATTTCTTGCTTGTCCGGCGAGATCGCCACCTGTGTGGAATCCACACGGAACTCCAGGTAACCACGCTGCAGGTAATACGAGCGCAGCGTTTCCAAATCGGCATTTAGCTTGGCGCGGGAATAGCGATCGGACTTGGTGTACCAGCTGAGCCAACCGCCCGTGTCCTGGTCGAACAGCCCCTTGAGGGTGGATTCGCTGAAGGCCTTATTGCCCAACAGGCGCACCTCCTTGATGCGCGCTGGCTCGCCCTCCGCCACCGTGAATGTCAGGTTCACGCGGTTGCGCTCAATGGGCGTCACGGTGGTCACCACCTCAGCGCCGTACAGGCTCTTGTTGATGTACTGGCGCTTGAGCTCCTGCTCCGCGCGATCGGCCAGGGCCTTATCGTAAGGGCGGCCTTCTGCGAGGCCCACGTCGCGCATGGCCTTCTTGAGAGCATCCTTGTCGAACTCGCGGGCGCCTGCAAAGTCCACATCGGCGATGGAGGGGCGCTCTTCGACCACCACCACCAGCACGTTGCCGCTGGCCTCCAGGCGCACGTCCTTGAACAGGCCCAGGCCAAACAGCGCGCGAATGGCTGCAGCACCCTTCTCGTCGTTGTAGTCATCACCCACCCGCAGGGGCATAGAGGCAAACACGGTGCCGGGCTCTACACGCTGCAGGCCTTCCACACGGATGTCCTGCACCTTGAAAGGCTCCAGAGCCCATGCCGCATTGGCGACAAAAACCATGGCGGCAACGGCCGATGC
The DNA here is from genome assembly GCF_003060895.1 of Acidovorax sp. HMWF029. GTDB lineage: Bacteria > Pseudomonadota > Gammaproteobacteria > Burkholderiales > Burkholderiaceae_C > Acidovorax. The sequence continues at coordinate 7,714 of NZ_QAIH01000238.1, forward strand.
GGTACGCACGCCTAGGCGATTGATGTGTTTTTTCATGAATGAAGCTGGAGCCGCCATTGCGGGGCAATCGCGGCAAAAGGTTAGCCAAAGAGCCGGGTGATATCGTTGAACAGGGCTATGGACATCATGAGAAGCAGGACCGCAACGCCTCCACGCTGCAGACGCTCCATCCATGCGTCCGACACTCCCCTGCCCGTAATCCCCTCCCAAAGATAATACATCAGGTGCCCCCCGTCCAAGACAGGCAGCGGCAGCAGGTTGAGCACGCCCAGACTCACGCTGATGAGGGCAAGAAATACGAGGTACTGGGTCAACCCCATGCTGGCTGAGCGCCCGGCGTAGTCAGCAATCGTCAAGGGGCCGCTCAGATTCTTGAGAGAAGCCTCACCGATCACCATACGCCCCATCATGCGCAAGGTCAGTACCGACACGTCCCAGGTCTTGACCGCCCCAGCCCAGACGCCTTCGAACAGGCCGTATTCCACGGTCACAAACTCGGGGGCCGCGCCCACAAAGGCACCGATGCGCCCCACCGTGGCGCCCTGCTCCTGCTTGGCTTCCGGCAACACATCCAGCGTGAGCAACTGCCCCGCGCGGTCAATGCGCCAGGCCTGCGACAGGGGTTCGTTGCCACGCAGCGACTGGCGGATCAGCTCGCGCAACTGCTGGCCATCCACCACTTCGGCGGCCCCCAGCTTGAGCACCACATCGCCCTCGCGCAAACCAGCGCGGGCCGCCGCGCCATCGGGCATGACCTCGCCCAGGACAGGGCGCGTCCACGGCCCCAGAATCCCGATCTTGCGAAACAGCTGCGCATCGGCCTCTCGGCTGTCGATGCCCGACATATCCAGCAGGATCTCCCTGTGAGCAGCGCCTGCTTGCGGCTTCACATCCAGGCGCACGTTCTGCCCTTCGAGCGCACCACGCGTGAGCAGCCAGCGCAGGTCTTCAAACGAACGAACCGGCTCCATTTCCTCCGCGCCCAGCGCTGCACGTTCCACCAGCTCGCCACCCCGCAGGCCCGCCTTGTGCGCGACCGATCCAGCCACCGGGCTGGCCAGGAGGGCGCGAGGCTCCTCCACGCCATTCCAGTTCACGATGGAATACAGCAGCACCGCCAGAAACAGGTTGGCCAGGGGGCCAGCCGCCACAATGGCGGCCCGCGAACGCAGAGGCTGGGTGTTGAACGCTAGGTGACGCTCTTCGGGCGGCACGGGCGCCTCGCGCTCGTCCAGCATGCGCACATAGCCGCCCAGCGGAAAAGCACCAATCACAAACTCCGTGGGAGACCCCTTGGGTTGCCAGCGCAACAAGGGCTGGCCAAAACCCACCGAGAAGCGCAGCACCTTTACTCCGCAAGCCACGGCCACCCGGTAGTGCCCGTATTCATGCACCGCAATCAAAAGACCGAGGGCCACGACAAAAGCAACAAGGGTCAGCAGCATGGCGAAATGGTTCCGTGGGTCGGGAGGGCTCAGGCCGCCAATCGGCCTGCGGCATGCTCTGCAGCGCTGCGGGCCTGGGTGTCCAGATCCAGCAGGGCTTCGAGCGAATCCGGCTTGGAGGGCGTCACGGCCTCCAAAGTTGCAAGGTTGACCGCATGAATGTGATCAAACCGCAGGCGCCCGGACAAAAAAGCCCCCACAGCCACTTCATTGGCTGCGTTCAGAACGGCCGTCGTGCCTTCGGCTGCCTTCAGCGCCTGCCACGAAAGGTGCAGGCCCGGAAAACGAGTGGCATCGGCCTCTTCGAACGCCAGGGCGCTCAAGGTCGAAAAATCAAGCTTGCTGGCGCCGCTGGCAATGCGCTCAGGCCAGGCCAGGCCGCAGGCGATGGGCACGCGCATGTCCGGCGTGCCCAACTGCGCGAGGATGGACGCGTCCTTGAACTGCACCATCGAATGGATGATCTGCTGCGGATGGATCACCACCTTGATCTGGTCGGGATGCAGGTCAAACAACCACCGCGCCTCGATCACCTCCAGCGCCTTGTTCATCATGGTGGCCGAATCGACTGAGATCTTGCGGCCCATCGAGAAGTTGGGGTGCGCGCAGGCCTGGGCCGGGGTGATCTCGGCCAGAGTGGCGGGGTCGCGCTGACGGAACGGCCCCCCGGATGCCGTTAGCAGGATGCTGTCCACCCGATCGGGCCAGGTGGACGGATCTTCCGGCAGGCACTGGAAGATGGCGGAATGCTCGCTGTCGATGGGCAGCAGCGTGGCACCGCCCTGGCGCACAGTCTGCATGAACAAGCCCCCCCCTACCACCAGCGCCTCTTTGTTGGCCAGCAACAGCCGCTTGCCTGCCCGGGCGGCAGCCAGACAGGGCGCCAGACCCGCAGCCCCCACGATGGCGGCCATGACGGCATCCACATCGGAGTGAGATGCTATATTTTCAATAGCACCCTCCTCAAACAGGACGCGCGTAGGCAGGCCATTTTCCTTGATTTTTTCAGCCAGCAGCTGCGCATGGGGTGCACTGGCCATCACCGCATAACGGGGGCGGAACTGCGCGCACTGGGCCAGCAGCAAATCCACCTGGGTAGCAGCACTCAGGGCAAACACCTCGAAACGGTCCGGGTGGCGTGCCACCACATCGAGGGTGCTGGTGCCGATGGAGCCAGTGGAGCCGAGGACGGTGATTTTTTGTTTCATCATGGGGTCGTGAGGCGCGTGAGCATCATGGCCAGAGGCAAGGTAGGCAACAGGGCGTCCACGCGGTCAAGCACGCCGCCGTGCCCCGGCAGCAGGCCACTGCTGTCCTTGACCCCAGCGCTGCGCTTGATAAGCGATTCCACCAGGTCGCCGGACACGCTCATGGCCACCATGAACAAGGCCGCGACCACCAGCAGCCACCAGCCCTGCTGCGCCATGCGGCTGTAGAAGCTGGGCACTGCTGCTTGCCAGTGGGTATCGGCCGCCACCCAGACAAAGGCCATGACCACCACGCCCGCCAGCCCGCCCCACACGCCTTCCCAGCTCTTGCCCGGACTGATGGAGGGGGCCAGCTTGCCCTTGGTGAAGCGCAGGCCAAATGCACGGCCAGCGAAATAGGCAAAGATGTCGGCCACCCACACCAGCAGCAGCACCGACAGCAAGAAGTTGATCCCTACATTGCGCGCCTGCACCACCGCCAGCCAGGCCAGCCACAGGGCCAGCACACCGGCGACCAGGCGCACCGCTGCGGGAATACGGGGCCAGCCCGGCACCCCGGCCTGGAGCAGCCATGCGACCGCCAGCACCCAGAGCCCGCCCCCCGCTATCCACAGCGCTGTCAGCGGGCGATCCACCCAGCCCAGCGCCCAGGACCCCGCACACAATGCCGTGCAGACAGCACCCACGGCCACTGAGCCCGTCTGGCCCAGCCCGCTCAGGCGGCCCCACTCCCACGCACCGGCAGCCATGAGCACCAGCACCACCACCGCAAAGGGCACAGTGGAGGGGTAAAAAAGTGCTGGCAGCAAGATGGCCAGCAGAACAAGGGCAGTGATGACACGCTGTCTGAGCATGGGGCCTTTCAGAACCTGCTGGGGTTCTCAGCCCGGCATCGGCTGAGGATGCGCGGACAGGATCTGTTCCGAGGTTTTGCCAAAACGGCGTTCGCGGCTACCGAAAGCGACAATCGCTTCGTCCAACGCCGACTCATCGAAGTCCGGCCACAGCCGGTCACTGAACACAAACTCGGCGTACGCAGATTGCCACAGCAGGAAGTTGCTGATCCGCATTTCACCACCAGTGCGGATCACCAGATCCGGGTCGGGCACATGGGACATGCCCATCGCACCGTGCAGGCTGGCCTCGGTGATGGGCTCGCCTCGCGCGGCGAGCGACGCTGCCGCCTGGGCAATGTCCCAGCGGCCGCCGTAGTTGAAACACACATTGAGCACCAGGCGCGTGTTTTCGGCCGTAGCGGCCTCTGCCTGTGCCAGCCCCTCACGGACCTTCTGCGAGAGACCCGCTCGTTCGCCCACAAAGTACAGACGCACGCCGTCTTTCTTGAGCTGCGGCACTTCGCGGCCCAGCGCCAGAGCGAGCAGCTCCATGAGACCCGACACCTCGTCGGCGGGGCGGTTCCAGTTTTCGGAAGAAAACGCAAAAACGGTCAACACGCCTACGCCGCGCTCAGCACAGGCACGCACACAGCGGCGCAGCGAGTCAACCCCTTGCTTGTGGCCCGCTAGGCGCGGCAAGAATCGGCGCTTGGCCCAGCGGCCATTGCCATCCATGACGATGGCGATGTGGTGCGGCACCACCGGAGAAACAGACATGGGAACGATCAAGCCCTGGGGGCTTAAACCGCCATGATTTCCTGCTCTTTGGCGGCCACCAGCGCATCAATCTCGGCGATGTGCTTGTCGGTGAACTTCTGCACGTCGGTTTCGGCGCGCTTCTGGTCGTCTTCGGATGCCAGCTTGTCCTTGACCAGCTTCTTGACCGATTCGTTCGCGTCACGACGCAGGTTACGCACAGCAATCTTGGCGCTTTCGCCCTCGTTGCGCGCCAGCTTGGTCATTTCCTTGCGGCGCTCTTCGCTCATGGGTGGCATGGGCACGCGAATCAGGTCGCCCATGGAGGCCGGATTCAGGCCCAGATCGCTTTCGCGAATGGCCTTCTCGATCTTGGCGCCCATGCCCTTTTCCCAGGGTTGCACACTGATGGTGCGCGAGTCGATGAGGGCCACGTTGGCCACCTGGCTCAGGGGCACCAGGGAACCATAGTATTCGACCTGCACCGTATCGAGCAGCGCGGGGTTGGCGCGGCCGGTGCGGATCTTCTGCAGGTTGTTCTTGAAGGCCGTGATGGACTGGTCCATCTTGGTCTCTGTGGTTTTCTTGATGTCGGCAATCGTCATGTTTTCTCCTGGGGCCGACCTGCATCCGGTGCAGGTCCATCCATCGTGATCAAGCGTAAACCAGCGTACCCTCGTCCTCACCCATCACCACGCGCTTCAGGGCGCCATGCTTGATGATCGAGAACACCTTCACCGGCAGCTTCTGGTCGCGGCACAGGGCAAAGGCAGTCGCATCCATGATGCCCAGGTTGCGGGACATAGCCTCGTCAAAACTCAGCTTGGTGTAGCGAGTGGCCGTGGGATCCTTCTGGGGGTCGGCAGTATAAACGCCGTCCACCTTGGTGGCCTTGAGCACCAGTTCGGCGCCAATCTCGGCACCGCGCAGGGCCGCTGCTGTGTCAGTGGTGAAAAAAGGATTGCCCGTGCCAGCGGCAAACACAACGACCTTGCCCTCTTCGAGGTACTGCAGGGCCTTCGGGCGCACATAGGGCTCAACCACCTGCTCGATAGCGATCGCTGACATCACACGGGCGACGAGGCCCTGCTTGTCCATGGCATCGGCCAAGGCAAGCGCGTTCATCACAGTGGCCAGCATGCCCATGTAGTCGGCGGTGGCACGGTCCATGCCGACCGAACCGCCCGCGACACCACGGAAAATATTGCCCCCACCGATCACCACCGCCACCTGCACACCCAAGCGGGTGACTTCGGCGATCTCTTCCACCATGCGGACGATGGTGGCACGGTTGATGCCAAAGGCGTCATCCCCCATCAGCGCCTCACCAGACAGCTTGAGCAGGATGCGCTTGTGGGCTGGTGCAGCGTGGGACATGGGTGATTTCTCCAAAGGCAGGTACGGCGGTAAAAAATGTGGGGGACGAGGCTGCAATGCAGCCGATCAGGCAGCAGCAGCCTTGGCGGCAGCCACCTGGGCAGCCACTTCGGCAGCGAAGTCGTCAGCCTTCTTCTCAATGCCTTCGCCCACCACGTAGAGGGTGAAGCCCTTCACGTTGGTGTTGGCAGCCTTGAGCATCTGGGCCACGGTTTGCTTGCCGTCGGCAGCCTTCACGAAGACCTGGTCGGCCAGCGAGACTTCCTTGAGGTACTTTTGCACAGCGCCGTCGATGCGCTTGGCGGTGATTTCGGCGCTTTGTGCAGGCTTGCCAGCGGCAACCAGTTCCTTGTTGGCTTCGTCAGCCTTGCCTTCAGCAACCGAGCGCTCCTTGGCGATCAGGTCGGCAGGCACGTCGGCGCTGGTCAGGGCCACGGGCTTCATGGCGGCCACGTGCATGGCCACGTCCTTGGCGGCTGCGGCATCACCGTCGAACTCGACGACCACACCGATGCGCGAACCGTGCAGGTAAGCAGCTAGGTTGGAGCCGCTGAAACGCTTGAAGCGGCGGAACGACATGTTTTCGCCGATCTTGCCGATCAGGCCCTTGCGCACGTCTTCCAGCGTGGGGCCGAAGCTGTCTTGCTCGTAGGCCAGGGCACCCAGGGCTTCGATGTCGGCAGGGTTGTGCTCAGCGATCAGCTTGGCCGCAGCGTTGGCCATGGCGATGAAGCTGTCGTTCTTGGAAACGAAGTCCGTTTCGCTGTTCACTTCGACCAGCGCGCCCACATCGCCGCTGATGAAGCTGGCGACCACGCCTTCAGCCGTCACGCGCGAGGCGGCCTTGCCAGCCTTCGTGCCCAGCTTGACGCGCAGCAGCTCTTCGGCCTTGGCCATGTCGCCATCGGCTTCCGTCAGTGCCTTCTTGCATTCCATCATGGGGGCATCGGTCTTGCCACGCAGTTCAGCGACCATGCTTGCGGTAATTGCAGCCATCTTTATTCCTTCAGTGTTCAGTTCAATCGATTGGATTCAGCCTAAAAAAAAGGGGCTCACAGGGGCCCCGCTTTTCTTCGCGACGTATCGCGCAGCCGGGTATCAGGCGGCGGCTTCTTGCACTTCCACGAACTCGTCCGAGCTTTCGGACGCAGCGGCCTTGACCACTTCGTTCACGGCGTTGGCGCGGCCTTCGATGATCGCGTCAGCGATGCCACGGGCATACAGCGTCACAGCCTTGGCCGAGTCGTCGTTGCCGGGGATCACGTAGTCGATGCCTTCGGGTGAGTGGTTGGTATCCACCACGCCAATCAGTGGAATGCCCAGCTTCTTGGCTTCAGCGACAGCGATCTTGTGAAAGCCCACGTCGATGATGAAGATGGCGTCGGGCAGAGCAGCCATATCCTGGATGCCGCCGATGTCCTTCTCGAGCTTCTCGATTTCGCGGGAGAACGTCAGTTGCTCCTTCTTGCTCAGGCTGTCGAGGCCAGCTTCTTGCTGGGCCTTCATGTCCTTCAGGCGCTTGATCGAGGTCTTCACGGTCTTGAAGTTCGTCAGCATGCCACCCAGCCAGCGCTGATCCACGAAAGGCACGCCAGCGCGCAGAGCTTCGGTGGACAGGATTTCACGGGCTTGGCGCTTTGTGCCGACCATCAGGATCGTGCCGCGGTTGGCAGCCAGTTGCTTGGCGAACTTTTGGGCTTCCTGGAACAGTGGCAGCGACTTTTCCAGGTTGATGATGTGAATCTTGTTGCGATGACCGAAGATGTAGGGGGCCATCTTGGGGTTCCAGAAGCGGGTTTGGTGACCGAAGTGGACACCGGCTTCCAGCATTTCGCGCATGGTAACGGACATAAAAATACTCCAAAGGTTAGGTCTAAAATCAGCCCCAATATTTGCAGCACCGTGTCCTTCACGAATGCCGCAACACCTTGACAGGGCTGCTTTGCGATTGGCTTTGCGACAGCCGTCACACCTGCGATGCATGCACCGCGTGCGTCACTGCTTCCAGCAAAACCCAAAGATTCTAGCACACCATGCTGCCTGACCTGATCACCGCCCGCGACCGACTGCGGGAGGGCGCCACCACTGCGCCCGCCGAGCTGGAACGTTGCATCGACGCCGCCCAGGCCCCCGCCAACACCCACAGCTTTGTCCGCACGATGTTCGATGAGGCACGCACCACAGCGGTGCAACCCGGTATGACCCAGTTACCCCTGGCTGGGCTGGCGGTGTCGGTCAAGGACCTGTTCGACATTGCAGGCCAGACCACGCCCGCAGGCTCCATCGTTCTGGCCGATGCGCCTGCCGCCGCCCAGGACTGTCCTGCGGTTGCCCGCCTGCGCGCGGCCGGGGCCAGCCTGATCGGCCGCACGAACATGGTCGAATTCGCCTTTTCGGGCGTGGGCGTGAACCCGCACCACGGCACGCCTGCGGCCTGGGATGCACGCTCCGGCGCCCTGCCCGGCGCGCCGCGTGTGCCGGGCGGCTCGTCCTCCGGCGCGGGCGTATCGGTGGCCACAGGGGCGGCGTTCATTGGGTTGGGGTCGGACACCGGCGGCTCCATCCGCATCCCTGCCGCACTGAACGGCATCGTTGGCTTCAAGAACACCGCGCGCCTGGTGCCCACCACCGGTGCCGTCCCGCTGTCCACCACGCTCGATACCGCCTGCGCCGTGACGCGCACCGTGCGCGATGCCATCGTGGCTCACGAGGTGCTGGCCGCCCGGCGCGTCACACGCAGCCTGGCGCCACTGTCGCAGTACCGGCTGGCCGTCCCGTCCACCTTGTTTCTGGACGGACTAGACGCCACCGTTGCCCAGGCTTTTGAGCGCACCCTGCGCGCCCTGCGCCAGGCGGGAGCACGCGTTGACACCATTGCCCTGCCCGCCGTCCAGGAGCAGCCCGCCTACGGCTTTGCCGCCCCCGAAAGCTATGCCTGGCACCGCGCTCTGCTGCAACGTGCAGGCAGTAGTTACGACCCCCGCGTACGTACCCGCATCGAGCGGGGCGCCACCCTGATGGCCTGGGAGTATGTAGACCTGCTGCAGGCCCGCCAACAATGGATCGCACGCATGCAGGCCGACATGGAGGGCTACGACGCCCTCCTCTCGCCAACCGTGCCTATCGTGGCACCTTTGCTGGCCGATGTGGCACCGGCCGATGGCGACGATGCCGCCCGGGATGCCGCGCGCGATGCGGAGTTCTTCCGAGTGAACAACCTGCTGCTGCGCAATACCAGCGTGGTCAACCTGCTGGACGGCTGCGCGCTGTCCCTGCCCTGCCATGCTCCCGGGGAACTCCCGGTGGGTCTGATGGTCTGGCACGGAGCCTTGCGGGACGACACAGTGCTTAACGTGGGCCTGCAGATCGAACAAACACTACAAAAATAATAGCTACTCGCGCTCTACCAACAGGCGCAAGAGGCCAAAAACACCCATATTTCATGAAGATTGCCATCGTGGGCGCCGGCATTGTCGGCGTCACCACCGCGTACGAGTTGGCCAGCGACGGCCACGAAGTCACTGTTTTTGAACAACGCAGCGCCGCCGCTGAAGAAGCCAGCTTTGCCACGGCTGGCCTGCTCGCCCCGCACCTGCTCAGCCCTTGGGCCGCGCCAGGATTCGGCCACGCCCTGCGACTGATAGGGCCACATGCCACGCTGCGGCTGTCCGGCGGACTGAGCCGGGCCAACTGGGCCTGGCTGAGCCGCTGGCGCAGCGCCACACACGCCAGCAGCGCCCCGGCTGCCGCGCTGGAGCGGCTAGCCCAATACAGCCAGAGCCGCCTGCAGACCCTGGTCCACCGGCACGAACTCGACTTTGAGGCCAGCGAAGGACGCCTCGTGTTGCTGCGCACGGAACAAGAACGCGACCTGCTCCAGCCCGCCCTGCAGGTACTTCGCGACAGCGGTGTGGCCTTGCGTGAAGTCACCGCCAATGTGGCACGCCAGATCGAACCCGGACTGTCGCCCGAAGCCCCGTTGGCGGGCGCCATCCATCTGCCCGATGCGCGCGCTGGCAACTGCCGCCTCTTTGCTCAGCTGCTGCGCCAGGGCACACAAGGCTCAGGCGTGCGCTTCGCCTTCAACACCCGCATCGATCGCATCGGGGCCAACCCTGCCGGCGTGGTGGTACAGGGTGAGCCCGATCTGAGGCGGTTCGACGCTGTGGTGCTGTGCGCGGGCACGGCCTCGGCCGCACTGTTGCCGGCACTGGGCTTGCGCCTGCCCATGGCGGCCGTGTATGGCTACTCCGTCAGCGCCCCGCTGCGTGAATCCACCCATGCTCCCCAGGCCAGTGTGGTGGACGCTGCCCAGCAGATCTCCATCACGCGCCTAGGTCAGCGCGTGCGCATTGCAGGCGGCGCCGAACTGGCGGGCGCCGATGCCGAGCACCACACTGCCACCTTGCAGCGCCTGTACCGCACGCTCAACGACTGGTTTCCCGGCGGTGCACAGCTTTCGTCCGGGGTGCAGGTCTGGCGCGGCGCACGCCCCCTGCTGCCCGATGGCGCCCCTGTGGTGGGCGCCAGCGGTGTGCCCGGCCTGTGGCTCAACACCGGCCACGGTGCGGGTGGCTGGGCCCTGGCCTGCGGCACCGCGCGGGCGGTGGCAGATCTCATTGCACAGCGCGCGCCCGAGGTGCCGCTCGACGGCCTGGGCATGCGTCGGTTCTGAGGCGCGGTGCGTTGTCGCCACCCGGGACGGCGACGCACAATGGCAAACGCACGGCATGACCGCCGTGCAGCACCTGCCGCCACCATGCACCGCATTACCTCCCACCAACCCCACCCGCTATTCAATACCGCCGCCACGCGACGCATCGAGCAGGCAGCCGCCGCCGCCTTGCCCCCGCACACCCTGATGCAGCGCGCAGGCCTGGCCGTGGCGCAACTGGCTCAGGCCCTGGCGCCGCACGCACGCACGGTGTGGATCGCCTGCGGCCCCGGCAACAACGGCGGCGATGGGCTGGAAGCCGCCATGCACCTACAGCGCAGTGGTCGCCAGGTGGCGGTGACTTGGCTCGGCCAAGCAGACAAAGCCCCGGCGGATGCAAATGCATCGTGGCAACGCGCCCAGGCTGCGGGTGTGGTGTGGGCCGACGCCCCCCCCGCCGATCTGGGCCCGCAGGACCTGTGCATTGACGCACTGCTGGGCATTGGCGTTTGCTCGTCGCCCCAAGCCCCCGTCCGAGTACCCGATGCGCGGCTGCTGGCCTGCCAACACGCCCTGCAGCACAGCCCGGCGACCGTACTGGCAGTGGATCTGCCCAGCGGGCTGGATGCCGACACCGGCCAGTTCGCTGCGGACTTTGGCCCCCTGGTCGCGCCGTACCGCCCTACCCATACGCTGAGTCTGCTGACCCTCAAGCCCGGCCTGTTCACCGCTGCCGGGCGTGACGCAGCGGGCCAGGTGTGGTGGGACGACCTGGGCGTGGACGTCGGGCACGAGCCACCCAGCGGTTGGCTCAGCGGCCCGCCCCTGCCCACGCCGCGAGCCCATGCCAGCCACAAAGGCAGCTACGGCGACGTGGCCGTGGTGGGCGGCGAAGGTCTTGCTGCACGCGGCATGGGCATGGCGGGCCGCTGAGCCAACCGCTGGGTGG
>NZ_QAIH01000238.1:18958-21462 GCF_003060895.1 Acidovorax sp. HMWF029
GCCGGGTGCTGGTGGCCCTGCTCGACAATGGCCAACAGCAACACGACCCGCTGCAGCCCGAGCTCATGTTCCGCCGCTTCGATGCGCTGGCACTGGAACAACTCACCGTAGTCTGCGGATGCGGCGGTGGCCAAGCCATTGCAACCGTGCTGCCCGAGGCCATCACCCGCGCCGCGCGCCTAGTGCTGGATGCTGACGCACTCAACACCATCGCCACAGAAGCCGCCTTGCACGCGCTGGTGGTGGCGCGGGGTCAGCATGGGCAACCCACGGTGCTGACGCCGCACCCGCTGGAGGCTGCCCGCCTGCTCGGCATGACCACCGCCGAAGTCCAGGCCAACCGGCTGGAGGCCGCGCAGCAGTTGGCAGACCAATTCAACTGCGTGGCCGTGCTCAAGGGCTCTGGCACGGTGGTGGTGGCGCCAGACCGGGTCCCTGCCATCAACCCCACCGGCAATGCGCGGCTGGCCACAGCAGGCACGGGCGATGTGCTGGCGGGCATGGTGGGCGCACACCTGGCCGCCGGAGCTAGCGCCCTGCGCGCCGCAAGCGAAGCCGTGTACCAACATGGTCAGGTGGCCGACGCCTGGCCCACAGGCTGCGCGCTGACCGCCAGCGCGCTGGCGCGGCGTGTTGGCGGGTGATGAAGGTCAACCCAATAGCGTGACCTGCCGCAGCGGCTTGAGCACACTCGAAGGCGTCATCCCAAACGTCTGGCGGAACATGCGGCTGAAATGCGCCGAGTCGGCAAAGTCCCCATACAAGGCGGCATCCGTCAAGCGCGGGCTGACCGCCAGCCCGGTCATGGCCAGGCGCACCTGCGACCACACACGGTAGCTGCGCAGGCTCACCCCCATTTCAGCGCGGAACAAGTGGTTGAAGCGCGAGGCCGACAACTGCACCTCGGAAGCCAGCCCCGCCCGCGCCAGGCGCCCATGCCCATGCTGCGGGCGGCGCAAGGCCAACAAGCTGCGGGCTACGCGCGGGTCCAGCGGAGGCGCCGCCTGCAGCAGGTGGCGTTGCAGCAGGGCCGGGAGGTCAAAGGCGCGCAGATGGCCCTCCATGGCGGCACGTGCACGCACCGGCGCCGCCACGTCCAGCAACACACCACCTTGCCGTTGGAACATGCTGCGAAGGCTGCGCGCTTCCAGCGAATCAGGCTCTAGGTACACCAGCGCCACCACTTCGCCACAGGGGTCGAACAGATGCTCCACCCCGGCATCCACGAGCGCGCTGTGGCAGGTCACCACCGACCCGGTACCCCTGTGCAACGCAAACCGGCCCGAGAGCCCCATCAGCAGCACGGGCGATGCGTGGCAATGCCAGCCCGTGGCCGGGATCTCGCCCACATACAGCGCGCGGTCAGTGCCCAGCGTCAGGGAATTCGTTCGCTGCGGCATAGCCCAAACCTACAAGTTTCGCGGCGCGGTTCTCGATAGCCTTGCCTGGCCAGGGCGCGTGGCCACAGCCAAGTGCCACTGCACCCCACATTTCTACAGGAGACTGGTTCTTGAAACGCATCGCTTTTTTCTCTGTTACCGCCGCCCTATTTCTGGGCAGCATCGGTCTCTACTACGGCGCCCCCTCGCTGCTCAAAGAGCCCCTGCTCCACCTCAACCGCAGCCTCTCGGGCATGGAAGAGAAAACAACTACCGCCGCGATGCACACCATCCACTACCTGGACAGCGGTGCACAGCCCCATCCGGCCCCCGGCCAACAGGGAGACACACCCTTGGTGCTACTGCACGGGATTTTTGCGGAGAAAGACCATTGGGTGGATTTTGCGCGCCCCCTCACCGGCCAGTACCGGGTGATTGCCCCCGACTTCCCCGGCTTTGGCGAAAGCTCCCGGCTAGACGACCAGCCCTATGACTACGCCGCACACACACAGCGCCTGGGCGCGTTGCTGGACGCCCTGGGCATCGAGAAGGTCCACCTCGCGGGCAACTCCATGGGCGGCACCATCGCCGCGCTGTTTGCGCTGCAACACCCCGAGCGTGTGGCCAGCGTCGCCTTCATCGGCGCGCCCCATGGCATCCGCTCGCCCAAGCCCAGCAACATGGACCGCCTTATCGACACCGGGCAGCGCCCGCTAGTGGCTCACGACGACGCCGCCTTCAGAGCCATGATGGACCTGGTGTTTGAAAAGCGCCCGTTCCTGCCCTACCCCATCCTGCACGCCACCGAGCAGGCGGCGCTGCGCAATGCACAATCCAATGCCCGCCTGTGGGACGCCCAGCTCAAGGACCGCTATCTGCTGGAGCAGCGGCTGGGCGATCTGCAGCAGCACCCCGTGCTCGCGCTGTGGGGCGACAGCGACCGGGTGTTTGACCGCTCGGGACTGCTTCCCCTGCAAAAGCTGCTGCCCCAGGCGCAACTGGAAGCCCTACCAGGCATCGGCCATCTGCCCATGATGGAAGCGCCCGCCAATACGGCGCAGCGGTATGCGCGTTTTCTGGAGGGCCTTGCCCCACCCAGCGCACTGGCACCCCAGAAAATTCAAT
>NZ_QAIH01000238.1:21481-25653 GCF_003060895.1 Acidovorax sp. HMWF029
GCCCTTTCATCAAGCGGTAGTAGCTATCAATTAGTGAGCAAACCGATGCAACAACCGGCCCCCGGTGATCCGCAGCGGATCAGCCCCGGCGCGGCTTGCGCGCCTTGCCCTTGCTGGACTTGCCCGCCACCGCCTTTTTGACCGAGGCCTTCAGCGACTGAATGGGCGAACGCGCTGCCCGCTCGCGGGTCAGGCCCGCCTTTTCGGTCGCCGACATCGCAGCCCCTTTTTCAGCCTTTCGTGCGCCTGCACGGCCACCGGCCTTGCGCGTGCTGCCGCTGGCGCCATCTGAACCCAGACCCTTGTCCTTCAGGGCGCGGCCCAGCAGCTCCTCACCCTCGCGCACCAGGCGGAAGTCGATCTTGCGCCCGTCCAGATCCACACGGCTCACCTGCACCCGCACGCGGGCACCGATGGCGTAGCGGATGCCGGTGCGCTCGCCGCGCAGCTCCTGGCGCGCCTCGTCGAACTTGAAGTATTCCCCGCCCAGTTCGGTGATATGCACCAGCCCCTCGACGTACATCGCGTCCAGCGTCACAAAGATGCCGAAGCTCGTCGCAGCACTGACCACGCCGCTGTATTCCTCGCCCAGGTGCTCGCGCATGTACTTGCACTTGAGCCAGGCTTCCACATCGCGGCTGGCCTCGTCGGCACGGCGCTCGTTGGCGCTGCAGTGCAAACCGGCGGCCTCCCAGGCCTGCGTCTCGCGGCTAGGCGGCTTCACATCCTTGCGCGGCTTGGTCCCAGGGGCTGCCACACGCGAAGCCAGGCGTTTGGCCAGCTTGGCATGCGCCTCGCCGGGCGTGGGCAAAGACGGCAGTTTGTATTGGGTCTTGTTGAGGATGGCCTTGATGACGCGATGCACCAGCAGGTCGGGATAACGCCGGATGGGGCTGGTGAAGTGCGTGTAGGCATCAAACGCCAGGCCGAAATGTCCGCTGTTGATGGGGGTGTAGATGGCCTGTTGCATGGAGCGCAGCAGCATGGTGTGGATCTGCTGGGCATCGGGCCGCTCTTTGGTCGCCTCGGCGATAGCCTGAAAGTCGCCCGGCTTGGGGTCGTCGCCAATCGTCATGCCCACGGCCATGGCCTTGAGGTAGTTGCGCAGGATCTCCTGCTTCTCGGGCGTGGGGCCTTCGTGCACGCGGAACAGGCCGGGCTGACCGCCCTGGGCGATGAAGTCGGCGCTGCACACATTGGCGGCCAGCATGGCCTCTTCGATGAGCTTGTGCGCATCATTGCGGGTACGCGGCACGATCTTCTCGATACGGCCGTTTTCGTCGCAGACGATTTGCGTCTCGGTGGTCTCGAAGTCCACGGCGCCGCGCGCCTGGCGTGCAATGAGCAGCGCGCGGTACACGTCGTGCAGGTTGAGCAGGTCCTTGACGCGGTCCTTGCGCTTGCTGGCCTCGGGGCCGCGCGTATTGGCCAAAATGGCTGCGACCTCGGTGTACGTGAAGCGCGCGTGGCTGAACATCACAGCCGGGTAGAACTGGTAGGCATGCACCTCGCCTTTGGCAGTGACCAGCATGTCACAGACCATGCACAAGCGCTCCACCTCAGGGTTGAGCGAGCACAGGCCGTTGGACAACTTCTCGGGCAGCATGGGGATCACGCGGCGCGGGAAGTAAACGCTGGTTGCGCGGTCGTAGGCGTCGATGTCAATAGCGCTGCCGGTCTCCACGTAGTGGCTCACGTCGGCAATCGCCACCAGCAGACGCCAGCCCTTGCTGCGGCCGACCTTGGCGGGCTCGCAGTACACGGCATCGTCGAAGTCGCGGGCATCTTCGCCATCGATGGTGACCAAAGGCACGTCGGTCAGGTCCACGCGGCGCTTCTTGTCCTGCGCACGCACCTTGTCCGGAAGCTCCTTGGCTTGTGCCAGGCATTCGGCCGAGAACTCGTGCGGCACGCCGTACTTGCGCACGGCGATCTCGATCTCCATGCCCGGGTCATCGACCTCACCGAGTACCTCGGTGATACGGCCCACTGGCTGGCCGAACAAGGCGGGAGGTTCGGTGAGTTCAACAACAACGACCTGCCCAGGTTTTGCAGCGCCGGTGGCCCCCTTGGGAATCAACACATCCTGACCGTAGCGCTTGTCTTCAGGCGCCACCAGCCACACCCCGCTTTCCTGCAGCAAACGGCCGATGATGGGCTGCGGCGGGCGCTCAATGATCTCGACCACGCGGCCCTCGGGGCGGCCACGGCGGTCCTGGCGCACGATGCGAACGCGCACACGGTCCTTGTGCAGAACGGCGCGCATTTCGTTGGGGGGAATAAAGATGTCGCCTTCGCCATCGTCGCGGATGACAAAACCGTGTCCATCACGGTGCCCCTGCACGCTGCCTTCAATTTCCTGCGACAAATGTGCAACGGGTTGCGCGCCGGGGGTGGTTTTTTTGTTATACAATCTGAGTCTTTCCTGAAATGCCCAGGTGGCGGAATTGGTAGACGCACTAGTTTCAGGTACTAGCGAGTAACATCGTGGAGGTTCGAGTCCTCTCCTGGGCACCAAGTTTAACGAGAACCTGAGACGGTTTTCAAAATATCAAAGCCGCTGCACACACAGCGGCTTTTTTATTTTTCAAGCGACCTGCGCACGCGAACCAGTTGCGCGCATCAGGCAGGTCACCCCCACTGAGCCAACTGGAGCCTCGTGCAGATGCGCAACCCTGCCGCCACGCAGCACGATAAAAAAGCCGCCGCACACAATTTTCAGAAAAATGAGCAACTTGGCTGAAGCCCTCAAAAAACGCTCTATAATTCAAAGCTGATCTGAAAGCCCAGGTGGCGGAATTGGTAGACGCACTAGTTTCAGGTACTAGCGAGTAACATCGTGGAGGTTCGAGTCCTCTCCTGGGCACCAAATAATAAGCCTGCAAGTTGCAAAACTTGCAGGCTTTTTCTTTGCACCTCTCGCACCGAAAGACACGCCTGAACGCCGGCACCAACGTGTTCAACACGCAAGGCCCGGATCACGCAGGATGGTCGGCTCTTGATCCAACCCGGGGACCGCAGCATTGCCTGCTCGCCCCATCGCATCCGTGACCCATGTCGGTTTCGCAAAGAAAGCAACCAGGCGTAACAGCCTTCCTGTGAAGCCCCGCTATCGCCCTTGTCTTACAGACGGAACTGCGGCACTTTGCTGAAATCTGATTCGGTAGCCATTGCGGCTGCCTGGGCGGTCATTGAGACGCCCACCCTTTTTTGTCTCTTGATGACGAGGACTTCATCATGAAACGCCATTCCCTCCCACCTGGCGCACGCGCCGTCGCAGCCTTTCTGGGCACCGTGGTGCTGGCTGTGCTGGCGGCGGTGACCGTGCTGATGCCGGAGGTGGCCGTGCAATCGGTCGATTCGATGCTGCACCTGCCTGCCGGACTGGACGAGATTTTGTCCAGCGGTTTTGTGAGGCACTGAGCCCGCTGACGGCGTGGGTAGCTTGGATATCGCGCCCGATGCGCGGGCGTGTGGGTCAAAACAGCAACACCGTAGCAAAAACCATAGCATCAGAGTACCATCCGGCGCTGCACACCCTGATTTTCGGGTGGCATTCAGGAATGGAGGACGATCGTGACCCCACGTTTTCGAGTCCCTGCAGACATTCTTCGCTCACTCTTGAGTCCCCACTACGGGGCAGCCCTGGCGCTCCTGGCGCTCCTGGGGATGCTTGTGGGTTGCTCCAGTCCCCGGGATGGAACACTGGAGGAGTTCTCGCGTTGGCATGACAACGCACGGGCCCAGGCCCAGGCGGGCGCACTCAGTTGGAGTGAGCTGTACAAACAAAGCTTTGACCGCCTCACGGCTCTGCCACCGTCGCTGCAACAAGACACTCGGCTGGAAAACACGGTGCTGCTGCTGTCCATGGCCCACAAATTTGAAGCTAACGAGATCAGCGCCCAGCAATTTGCTGCAGAGCGCAGCGACATCGAGAGCCAACTCCAGGCGCGCCTGCGCTGAGCTGCTCCGGTTACTTCACCCGGGTTGCGCCCTGCTCGACGATGCCCACGCGGCGACGCAAAGCGGCTGCAGTGTCAGCATCCCCCGCAGCCTCGGCCCGCTGCACCTGCACCAGCAACCAAGCGAGCAACGGTCTGCGCCAACCTTGTGCGGATGCCGTGTCGGTGGCTGCGGCCATCACGGCGGGGCTGGCACGCCCGGACTGAAAC
>NZ_QAIH01000238.1:25675-27024 GCF_003060895.1 Acidovorax sp. HMWF029
CAAAGCAGTCACCTTGCGTTGTGCTTCCGGCAGCAGCGGCAGCTGCTGCGGGGATACCCGGCCAGCCAGGTAGTCTGCATAGGCCTGCTCGGGCGCGGCGGCATCGGGGCGCAGCCCCTCAAACCGATCACACGGAGCCACCACCAGGCTGGCCACCTGCGCCGCGCAGCGCATCAGTTCCAGCCGTGCCAGCAAATCAGCACGACCGGTGCGGGCCACCTCGGCGCGGGCCCGCTCCCACTCCAGTTGTTCGACGCGCGCATTGCCCGACAGATAGGCCTCGGTGGCCTTGGTGGCGGCCGCCTGGGCGTTCATTTGCCAATCGGGCACCGGCGGCTTGCTGGAGCAGGCCGCCAGCAGCAAAGCGCAACCCAAGGCAGTGAGACGCACCGGCGTCCGCAGACGGGGCATGGCAAATGGCTTCATGGCAGTTTCAGCTCCGTGTCGCGTGCAAAAGGCCATTTGCGGTTGATCTCGTTGACCAGGCTCTCCACCTTGCGCAGATTGCTTTCCACCTCGGCGCGCAGGGCGCCGAGGTCGGTGGTGGCTTCGCGGGCATTGGCGCCAATCGCCTGCGCTTCGACCAGAACGGCGTCCACCTTCTTGACGCTGGCGCGGGTGTCGGCCAGCAAGCCGTTGAGCTGCGCCACGGCCGCACGCACTTCGGGCACCAGGGCGTCCTTGTTGCCCTCGCCGCCCAGCACCTGACGGTCGGCCCGCGCGGCCATGCCATCGAGCCGCGCCAACAGCGCATTGGTGCGCTCCAGTGTGGCAATGATCTTCCTGGCATCAGCCTCGTTGCCCATCAACACGCCCAACGCGCCACCGGGGCCGTTGAGGCGGTCGGTGAGGGTTTTTACATTGGCCAGACTGTTGCCCAGCGCGGCGTCCGGGGCAGTCAGGGCATTGAGGTTGGTGAGCAGCTCGCGCGCGGTAGCCATGAGCTGGGGAATCTCTGCGGTGGCATCGCCGCGCAGCACGGGCCGCACGGCGCCGTCGGGCAGCGGGTCGTCGGTGAGGATGCCGGAGTACGCCCGGATGTTGGTGCCGCCCACCAGCCCCCGCACCAGCGTGAACACGCTGGACGCGCGCAGCCAATGCGCGTCCTTGCGGGGCACATCCACCAGGATGCGGGCATTGCCGCTGTCGGCCAGTTCGATGCGGCGCACCCGGCCGATGGGAAAGCCCGAGAAGGTCATGTCCATGCCCACCACCACGCCTTCCGAATCATCGGCCGTGAGGATCAGCGTCTGCGTGGGCTCGAACGCGCCGCGCGCATACAGCAGGTACAGGCCCGAGCCCACGATGAGCGCCAGCGTGAACAACAGCAGCGCGGCGGCCTTGAGTTC
>NZ_QAIH01000024.1 GCF_003060895.1 Acidovorax sp. HMWF029
AACGGCGTGGGCGAAAGCGACAGCTCTGCAGGCGTCACAGCAACGCCCCAGGTGATCACGCAACCCGCACTGCCGCTGCCCGGAGGCGGCAACGCCTCGGTGACCATTGGCGGCGGCACGCCAGGCTGCACGATCACATCGGCGCAGTTTGACAACAACGTGCCCGCAGGCGCACCAGCGCGTGCCACGTTCCCGCACGGCGTGTTCCGCTTTGAGGCCACAGGCTGCGCAGGCGCGACGCTGGCGGTGTCCATCACCTACCCCGCAGCGTTGGCGACGGGCGTGCAGTTGCTCAAGCACGGGCCTAAGACATTCGGTGGTGCATCGGAATGGTTCACGCCGACCACGTTGTCTATAAGCGCAGACCGGAAGACCGCGAGCTACACGGTGACGGACAACGGCGAGGGCGACAGCGACGCCGCTGTGGGCACCATACGCGACCCATTTGCACCTGTGTTGTTGCCTGCTCCCCCAGTAGGCGCGACATCGATTCCTACTCTGAGCGAATGGGGTTTGATTTGGATGTCTTTGCTCGCTGCCGCCACTGGGATGTGGGCTGTGCGCCGACGCTCAGTGTGAGGATGCTGAGAGCGGCTCGCATCGCACCTTGGGGCGTTTTGCACCGGTTTGTTGCACCGCTCGTACTTGCCCTGGCCTGGTGTGCGCCCAGGGCTTTTGGGGTCATTGGCGTCGAATTTTTATGGAAAAAGTGGCAGCTAGCGCTTGTAGATAAAGCGCTGGATGCTATATTTTTTGGGAGTTATGGGGTGGCTCGCTGCAGCTTCGACAGGTTCAGCCCGAACGGTGGGAGTGCGCAGGATGTCCAGCCCGAGTGGGCGAGGGTGGTGGTACCGCAGTCGTCAAAACTCCAGGTTGTCAATCAGCCGCGTGTGGCCCAGCCTCGCGGCGCCCAGGGCCACCAGGGTGCCTGCGCCGTCGTGGGCGGTGGCAGGTTGCAGGTCGGCGCGGCGGCGTACGGTGAGGTAGTCGGGCTGCCAGCCCCGGGCGCGTAGCACGTCCATGGCCTGCTGCTCTAGCGCGTGGGCCGGGGCGGTGAGCGGTGTGGCGCTGTGGGCGGCCAGCCAGCGCTCGCTCAGTTGCTGCAGGGCTTGGGCCAGGGCCACGGCTTCTTGGCGCTCTTGCAGGCTCAGGTAGCCGTTGCGCGAGCTCAGGGCCAGGCCATCGGGCGCGCGGGCGGTGTCGCCCGCCACGATGGTGATGGGCAACGCAAACTGCTGCACCATTTGGCGAATGACCATGAGCTGCTGGTAGTCCTTCTTGCCAAACACGGCCACGCCGCCGGTCTGGCCCAGCACGCAGGCAAAGAGCTTCATCACCACAGTGGCCACGCCCGTGAAAAAGCCCGGGCGAAAGTGGCCTTCCAGCAGGTCTGCCAAGGCCGGGTCGGGGTGCAGCTTGAAGGTTTGCGGCTGGGGGTACAGGTCGGCCTCGCGCGGGGCAAACAGCACGTCGCAGCCTGCGCCTTGCAGGGCGGTGCAGTCGGCCTCCCAGGTGCGGGGGTAGCTGTCAAAGTCTTCGTGCGGCAAAAATTGCAGGCGGTTCACAAAGATGCTGACCACCGTTACGTCGCCCAGGGGCTTGGCCTGGCGCACCAGGCTGGTGTGGCCTTCGTGCAGATTGCCCATGGTGGGCACAAAGGCGGGGCGGCGGTAGGGCGCCAGTGCCTGGCGCAGTTCGTCGATGGTGTGGGTGATGAGCATGGGGCTTTGAAGTCAAAAAGGGGCTTACCAGGCGTGCAGCGCGTTGTCGGGGAAGCGGCCTTGCTTGACGGCCTGCACGTAGGCTTCCATGGCACCGCGCACACTGCCCGCGTCCTGCATGAAGTTATGCACGAACTTCGGCATCTTTCCGAGGTTCATGCCCAGCATGTCGTGCAACACCAGCACCTGCCCGGCCGTGCCGTTGCCCGCGCCGATGCCGATGGTGTGGCAGTGCGGCAGCTCGGCCGTCAGGTCGGCGGCCAGCACGGCGGGCACCATCTCCAGCACCAGCATGGCGGCGCCTGCGTCCTGCAGTTCGTGCGCCTGCCTGCGCAGCGTGCGGGCGGCGTCATCGGTCTTGCCTTGCACGCGGTAGCCGCCCAGGGCGTGTACCGTTTGCGGCGTGAGACCCAGGTGGGCGCACACCGGCACGCCGCGCTGCACCAAGAATTCCACCGTGGGCGCGGTCCAGCCGCCGCCTTCGAGCTTGACCATGTGGGCCCCCGCCTGCATCAGCGTGCAGGCGCTGCGCAGGGCTTGTTCGCGGCTTTCCGCGTAGGTGCCGTAGGGAAGGTCGGCCACCAGCCAGGCGGTGCCTTGCACGCGCTGCAGGCCGCGCGCCACGCTGGCGGTGTGGTAGGCCATGGTGTCGAGCGTCACGCCCACGGTGCTGGGCAGGCCCTGGCAGACCATGCCCAGCGAGTCGCCCACCAGAATGCAGTCCACACC
>NZ_QAIH01000239.1 GCF_003060895.1 Acidovorax sp. HMWF029
GAATCACACCATGCCCACGCTCACCAGCCCACCCGCCCCGCAAGCTCCATCGCAGCGCGCTCCCGTTCGCTGGGTGCTGACGTTGTCCACGCAGGTTCTGCGCATCGAGCGGCACCTGCTCACCGCCCTCATGACCTTGCTGGTGTTGCTGATCCTGCTCAACGTGGTCACGCGCTACACCGGCATACCCCTCTACTGGGTGGACGAGGCGGCGGTCTACACGGTGGTCTGGCTGACCTTTGTGGGCGCCTCGGTCATGACGCGGCTGCGCATGGACTTTGCCGTGACCATGCTGACCGACCACCTCGGCGCGCGCGGCGCCAAGGCATTCAAGGTGGTGGCCACCTGCGGCGTGCTGCTGTTTGGCCTGGCCATGCTGGTGATGTGCTGGGTGTGGATGGACCCGATCGGCATTGCGCGCTACGGTTTTGACGCCAAGGAGTTTGCGGCCGAGAGCTTCAACTTCCTCTACACAGAGCGCACCCAGACACTGAACTGGCCCACGTGGGTGCTGCAGCTGATCCTTCCGATCTTCTCGGCCACCTTCAGCGTGCATGCGTTGGCCAACCTGCTCGAAGACATGGGCGCGGCAGAGCGTGTGCAGCACGCAGGCTTTGACGTGGTCAACGCCGACGCCGTGAACTGAACGCCACCCACGCACGCAAACCCACGAGAGCCCGACCATGATCACCACCCTGTTCTTCCTCGCCGCCTTGATGGTGGGTGTGCCCATCGGCGTGTGCCTGTGCCTGTCGGGCGCGGTGTACATCCTCAGCATCGGCAGCCCGGTGCTGTTCCAGTCCTTCCCCATGCAGATGTTCGGCGGGGTGGACAGCTATGGCCTCATCGCCATCCCGCTGTTCATCCTGATCGGCGAGATCATGAACAGCGGCGGCATCACGCGGCGGCTGGTGGACCTGTCCATGGCCTTCATCGGCTCGGTCAAAGGGGGGCTGGCCTACGTGAACATTCTGGCCAACATGCTGGTGTCATCCATCATCGGCTCGGCCACCGCGCAGGTGGCCATCATGTCGCAGGTCATGGTCCCGGAGATGGAAAAGCAGGGCTACGACAAAACCTTTGCGGCGGGCCTCACGGTGTATGGCGGCATGCTGGGGCCCATCATCCCGCCCTCGGTGATGTTTGTGGTCTACAGCGTGCTGGCCCAAGTGGCCGTGGGCGACATGCTGATTGCGGGCATCCTGCCCGGCGTGCTGCTCACGGTGATGTTCTTTGTCGTGATCGCGCTCATGGGCTTTGTCTACAACTACCCACGCAGCGAAAAGCGCACGCTGGCCCAACGTGCGCGCACCGTGGTGCAGGCCAGCCCCACGCTGCTGATCCCCATCATCATCGTGGGCTCCATCCTCAGTGGCCTGGCCAACCCCACCGAATCGGCGGCCGTGGGCGCGCTGGCCTCGGCCCTGGTGGGGCGCTATGTGACGAAGGAATTCCGCTTCAGCGCCATGCCCGCGATCCTGCTGCGCTCGGCGATCTATTCGGCCATCGTGCTGTTTCTGGTGGCGGCAGCGGCCGTGTTCTCGTGGTTGCTGATCTACGGCAAGGTGCCGCAGATGGTGGCCGCCTGGGTGCAGACCGTGGCGCACGACCCGGTCACCTTCTTGCTGCTCACCAACGTCATCCTTCTGGTCATCGGCACGGTGATCGACGGCATCCCCGGCCTCATCATGACCGCGCCCATCCTGTTGCCGATTGCCACGGAGGTCTATCACATCGACCCGCGCCACTTTGGTGTGGTGATCGTCGTCAACCTGGTGCTGGGGCTGATGACCCCGCCCGTGGGCCTGAGCTTTTTTGTCGCGTCAGCCGTCACCGGGGCCAAGCCCGGAAAGATGTTCATCGTCACGCTGCCGTTTTTCATCATCAGCTGCGTGGCGCTGGTGATGTTGTCGCTGTTCCCCAGCCTGTCGCTCGGTTTGCTCAAGTAGACCGCCGCCCAGCAAATCCCCCGTCCCCTCCCAAAGTTCTTTCACACGGAGTTCACCAT
>NZ_QAIH01000240.1:0-3818 GCF_003060895.1 Acidovorax sp. HMWF029
CCCCCGGCGTGCCCGGCCCACCCCGCTTCACTGCCCGTTTGATTGACCAAGGACCTGACCACCATGCACCAACGCCCTTTCCAGCAAGTCGATGTGTTCACCGCCACGCCTTACCGTGGCAACCCCCTGGCCGTGGTGCTGGACGGCTCCGGCCTCAGCACCGAAGCCATGCAGGACTTCACCAACTGGACCAACCTGTCCGAAGCCAGCTTCCTGCTGCCCCCCACACCGGAAGGCCGCGCCGCCGGTGCCGACTACCGTGTGCGTATCTTCTGCCCCGGGCGCGAACTGCCCTTTGCCGGTCACCCCACGCTGGGAAGCTGCCACGCGTGGCTGAAGGCCGGTGGCCAGCCGCAGGCGGCTGGCAAGGTGGTGCAGGAATGTGGCGTGGGCCTGGTCACGCTGCGCCAGGACGGCGAGCGCCTGGCGTTTGCCGCGCCGCCTCTGATCAAGAGCGGCCCGCTGGCAGAAGACGATGTGGCGCTGATTGCACGCGGCCTGGGCGTGGCGCGCAGCGACATCCTGCACCACGCCTGGTGCGACAACGGCCCGAACTGGCGCGGCGTGATGCTGCGCTCTGCCGAGCAGGTGCTGGCGCTCAAGCCCGACGCCAGCATCCTCGGCCAGCTGGACGTGGGCGTGGTCGGCCCGCGCGGCAAGGTGGGAGTGATCGGCAGCACCGACGCCGAAGGCATCGCCTTTGAAGTGCGCGCCTTCTTCCCCGGCAACAACGGCCTGGCCGAAGACCCCGTGACCGGCAGCCTCAACGCCGCGCTGGCACAGTGGCTCATCGGCGCCGGGCTGGCCCCCACGCAGTATGTGGCCAGCCAGGGCACCTGCCTGGGGCGCGCCGGGCGCGTGTTTGTGGAGCAGGACGGCGACACCATCTGGGTCGGCGGCAGCAGCGTTACCTGTGTGTCGGGCGAGGTGCTGCTGTGACCATCACCCCCCACACGCCCTGCGTGGACCATCTGGTGGTGCTTTCGGCCGACCTGGCCAGCGGCGTGGCCTGGTGCGAACGCACGCTCGGCATGACCCCCACGGCGGGCGGCGAGCACCCGCTGATGGGCACGCACAACCGCATCCTCAACATCTCCAGCCCCGCCCACCCCCGTGCATATCTGGAGATTATTGCTATAAATAGTGAAGCAACAAAATCAATGCCATTAGGCGGAAGCCGCTGGTTTGACATGGATGATTCAGCCCTGCAGCAGCAAGTGGCGCAGCACGGACCTCAGCTCATCCACTGGGTGGCCAGCGTGCGCGATGCGGCACAACAGTGTGCCGCCCTAGCGGCGCTGAACGTGGACCGTGGCCCCATCGTCACAGCCAGCCGTCCCACGCAAATCGGCTTGCTGCAGTGGCAGATCACGGTGCGCAGCGACGGACTGCGCCTGATGGACGGCTGCCTGCCAACCCTCATCCAGTGGGGCCCCGTGCACCCCTGCGACAGCCTGCCCGCCAGTGGCGTGCAGTTGCAGCGACTCACGCTGCAGCACCCCCAGGCCGCCACACTGCAGGCGGCATGTGACGCCATCGGCATCGGCCCCCAGGTCGCCGTCACTGCGGGCAACACGCCCGCTCTCACGGCGCAACTCACCACGCTACGAGGCCCTGTCTCCCTGTCATCCATCACCGAAAAGAAAGCTGCCGCATGAATGCCCGCATCGACCCCACTGCCCTGCTCCCGACCCTGCCCGACATCGAAGCCGCTGCAGAGGTCGTGTACCGCGACTTCGCCGCAACGCCCCAGTACCGCTGGGCGCTGCTCAGTCAGCGCCTGGGCACCGATTGCTGGCTCAAGCACGAGAACCATACGCCCGTGGGCGCGTTCAAGATTCGGGGTGGCCTGACCTACTTCGACCAGCTCGCGAAGCGCGGTGCCCTGCCCAAGGAAGTCATCAGCGCCACACGCGGAAACCACGGCCAGAGCATGGGGTGGGCTGCGCGCCGCCACGGCGTGGCCTGCACCATCGTCGTGCCGCGTGGCAACTCGGTGGAGAAGAACGCGGCCATGCGCGCGCTGGGCGTCACGCTCATCGAACACGGCGACGACTTTCAAGAAGCGCGCGAACACGCCATTCAGCTGGCCGCCCAGCGCGGCGCGCACATGGTGCCCAGCTTCCACCCCGACCTGCTGCGCGGCGTTGCCACCTACTGGTGGGAGTTTTTGCGCGCCGTGCCGCAGCTCGATGTGGTGTACGTGCCCATCGGCCAGGGCTCGGGCGCGTGCTCGGCCATTGCAGCCAAGCTGGCACTGCAGCACCCTGTGCGCGTGGTCGGCGTCGTCAGCAGCCACGCAACCACCTATGCCGATTCCCTGGCAGCAGGCCGCGTGGTGGAGGCACCGGTGACCACCCAGCTCGCCGACGGCATGGCCTGCCGCGTGGCCGATGCCGAGGCGCTGGCCGTGATGGCACCGCACATCGACCATATCGTGCAGGTAAGCGACGCAGAGGTGGCCGCCGCCATGCGTGCCATTTTTGCCGACACCCACAACGTGGCCGAGGGCGCAGGCGCTGCAGCCCTGGCGGCGGCGCTGCAGGAACGCAATGCGCTCCAAGGCCAGAACGTGGGCCTGGCGTTGACAGGCGGCAACGTCGATGCGCCCATGTTTGCAAACACCCTCGCCAGCCACTGACCGCCTGTTGGACAATGCCTCCCGCACGGCCATCGCCACGGCGGCCGTGACATAACACTAGGGAGGGAGTGTCCATGGCAAGCCAAGCACCGTCCGGCTACCGTTGGGGCCTGCGCGCAGTCATCGCGTTGCAGTGCCTGCTGATTCTCGCGTTCATCTACCGGGGGCTGTCTGCTCCCGGCCCCTTCGGGCCCCGCCTGCCCGCCGTGCAGGGGGAAACGCTCTGGCTCGAAAGCCATGGAGCACTCCACCAGTTCAACGCCGCAGGCCAGCGGCTGCAGCAGATCCCCCTGGGCGCGCTGAAGATTTCCGACAGCCCCACCAGCCTGCAGTTCACGCAGGAGCAGGTGGCCTGGGTGCACGACGAAAGCCGCGTGGTCCGCTGCGACCTGCAGCAGCGCCAGTGCCTGCCGGTGGAACTGGCCGGGCTGGACACCCGCCGGGGCTACCGCTGGGTGCGGGTGAGCGCGGACGAGACGGAAATCACCGTCTCCGACGCCTCCGAGCACCGCGTGCTGGTGTACCGGCGCGACCCCATCACCGCGCGCTACACGCTGGCGCGCACCGAGGCGCAGGGCATGCGGTTCCCCAACCAGACACTGCAGGTGGGCGACGCCGTGTGGGTGGCCAATACCAACCGCCACCAGATCGTGCAGCTGCGCACCGGCCCGGACGGCAAGACCGTGCGGCAGCAACACCCCATCGCCCACCCCGACCTGCGGCCCGGGCGCGCGTTCCCGTTTGCCATGGCACAGGACCCGCGCGGGCAGCTGTGGGTGCTGGTGGCCAGCGTGGACATGCAGAACGCCGACCTGCTCTTGATGAGCCCCCAGCTCCAGCCCGAGCGGGTGATCCCCCTGGCCGTGAAGCAGGACCCGAACGCCATAACCCTGTTCCAGCAGCACATGCTGCTCACCGACATGAGCAACTTCCTGGTGCGCAGGCTGGACCTGCATGGCCGCGTGCTGGGGCCGTTTGGTGACGCGGCCTTCCAGGCAGAACTGGCGGCGGCGCGCAACCAGGCCACATGGTCGCGGCGCATGCCCACGCTGCTGCTGGGCAGCGTGGCCGTGCTGATGCTGGTGGCCCTGTGGCTGGCCTGGAAGGCGGGCGAGCTGCGGCAGCTGCGCGGCGCCGAGTGGCGGGCCGCCCCCGAAGACACCCCGCAGGACGAAAC
>NZ_QAIH01000240.1:3878-9730 GCF_003060895.1 Acidovorax sp. HMWF029
GGTGACCATGGTCAAGGCGCTGCCCGGCAGCACCCGCACGCGCCGCCGCCTGCTGCTGGCCACCAGCGCCCTGGCGCTTTTGGTCATGGGCGCCCTGCTGTACTGGATATGGCCCATGTTCTACCAGCACGACTGCGCCCCCGGCAAAGCCTGCCCCATGTGGCTACCGTATGGCCTGGTAGTGCTGGCCCTTGTGCCGATGATCCTGCCCCTGGTTCTGTGGCGCAGGCTGAAGGCGCTGGAAAGCATCCGTATCGGCACCGATGGCCAGCAGGTGCAGGCCCGGGTGGGCAACAGGCGCTACCAGGCCCCAGCGCACCAGGTCACCTGCACGCGCCAGCAGCTGCTGATCGGCCTGGGTGTCGTGCCACTGCGCCTCAACGGCGAAGCCCTGTTTGACGAAGCGCTGCTGCGCCGCGACTTCATCCACCGCTTGCCCCAGATGCAAATGCACAACAGCCCCTGGAGCGCCGGACTGCTGGGTCACTGGTGGAAAAACGGCGGCTGGCAGGGACGCGCCATCGTGATCGGTCTGGGCGCTCTGTTTGCGCTGCCGGCGTGGCTACTGGTCGAGCTGGTGCTGCGCGGGCTGTTCTTCTGGCTGACAACGCTGGTCTGAGCCAAACACCGTCCCGCTGCTGCAGCGCAGCATCATCAACTCTCAAATTAATAGCACAGGTCGCACTAGCGACAAGCGTGCTGCGCCGGGTTCATCACAATCCGGCGGATGGGAACCCTCTACCTCGTGCGCCATGGCCAGGCCTCGTTTGGCGCAGAAAACTACGACCAGCTCAGCCCCGTTGGCCACCAGCAGGCGGTGCGGCTGGGCCAGTTCTGGCGCGAACGCGGCCAGCGCTTTGACGCTGTCATCACCGGCACGCTGCAGCGCCATGTGCAGACACTAGACGGGATCGTGGAAGGCCTGGGCGCCGCCCCCGAGGCGCTGCGCCTGCCCGGCCTCAATGAATACGACAGCCACGCGCTGATTGCCGCCATCCACCCCCAACCGCTGGGCAAGGCCGACACGCCCGAGCTGTACCGCCAGCACTTCCGCATCCTGTGCGACGCGCTGGCGCAGTGGATGGCCGGTGTCATCAGCCCCCAGGGCATGCCCAGCTGGAACGAGTTTTCCGCCGGTGTGCGCAGCGCGCTCGACCATGTGCGCCACCACCACGCGGGCCAGAATGTATTGCTGGTGAGCAGCGGCGGCCCCATCTCCACCGCCGTGGGTGAGGTGCTGGGCACCGCGCCCGAGGTGACGATTGCGCTGAACATGCGCATCCGCAACAGCGCGGTGACGGAGTTCTCGATTGCGCCCAAGCGGCTGATGCTGCAGACGTTCAACACCCTGCCGCACCTGAACGAGGTGGAGCACGCGGGGTGGGTCACACACGCGTGAGAATCGCGAGAACGGACTCGATGGAATGCACTGCCGAGTGCTACTCACCACGGCAATACCCAGCGCAGCCCATGGGTTTGAAACCCTTGCGTTGCACCAGCGGATCAGCATACAAAGGGCACGGATCGGTCCTTCGCTACGGCGCCGGTTGGTGCGCCGCCCCCGCAAGTGGGAGACACCATGCACGACACACTGAAAGGCAAACGTATCCTGATCACCCAGGCCTCCGAGTTCATGGGGCCCACACTGTGTGAGGTGATGGCGGAGCAGGGCGCAACCGTTATCGCCAGTCACCACCCGCTGGTGCATCCCGATGCAGCGCAGCAAGTGGTGGCAGAAGCTGGCGCCATTGACGTCTTGGTTGCCAACCTGTCAATCCATGCCCCGAGCACCCACGCCACCGAGGTGAGCGAACAGGAATGGCAAGAAGTCTTTGCCGCACTGGTGGACCCACTGCCACGCCTGATCCGCGCCGTGGTGCCGAGCATGGAGCACCGCGGAGGCGGAAGAATTCTTCTCATAGGCAGCGCCGCGGCCTTGCGGGGCATGAAACGCACATCAACCTATAGCGCTGCGCGGGGGGCTCAGCTGGCCTACGTGCAGGCTGTAGGGGTCGAACTCGCACCCCAGAACATCCAGTTCAATGCGATTGCACAGAACTTCGTCGACAACCCGACCTACTTCCCTGCGGAGGTCCAGGCCAACCCCAGGTTCCAGGAACGTCTGGCGCGCGAAGTTCCCTTGGGGCGCTTGGTGGGCGCTCGAGAGGATGCTCTGTTCGCGGCATACCTTTGCAGCGATGCCGCCGCCTGCTTTGTGGGCCAGGTGTTTCCTGTCTGTGGCGGATGGGTGACGCGCTAGCCGGTCTGTATGGCGCCGCGCCTGCAGATCAGCTGGCCAACAAACGAGGTCCAACGTCGGCAGGCAGCCATTTTGAACCGCTACAGCGGCGCCACGCCCTGAACCACAGTGGCCAGGGGCAAGGCTGACAGCTCCTGCAGCAGCGCCGACAACTGCGCTGCCGCAGCTTCCACCACTGTCCGCCCTTTGTCGGCCGTGGCGGCGGCCGCATTGCCCACCGCGCCCGCCGGGTGGTAATCCTGCATGTGCCAGCCCAGCTTGGCGCTTTTGCCGTTGCCCAAAATGGCGTAGAGCTCCGACCGGTCCTGCGAGGTGGAGCGGAAATCCCGCGCATGCTCCATGTGAACCACGCCCGGAGCGAGGTGCAGCATCATCGATGTTTCGATCTCGCCCGCGTGAATGCCAAAGCGGTGCTCCTGTCCGCTGAACTGCCCCGCCACCGCATCGGGCAGCGGCAGGCTGAACCAGCTGGCGCTGTACACGAGCAGGTCGCAGCGCGTGCGCAACTCGCGCGCCACGATGTCCATCACACTGACCTGGCCGCCATGGCCGTTGAACAGCAATAGCTTCTTGACGCCCGCGCGGGCCACACATTCGCCGATCTCGGTCCACAGCGCGATCACCGTGGCGGGCGAGAGGGTGAGCGTGCCCGGAAAGCGGATGTGCTCGGGGCTCAGGCCCACGTTCTGCGGCGGCAAGAACAGCACGGGCAGGTCGGCGGGCATCTGCGGCAACGCCGCGTCAATCACGCCCTGCAGCAGCGTGGCATCCACCGACAGCGGCAAATGCGGGCCATGCTGCTCGACGGCGGCCACGGGCAGCACGGCCACCACCTGGTCGGCCTGGCCGCTGTGCTGCAACGCTGCAAAGTCGCGAGTGGACAGGTCGGCCCAGAAACGCGAGGGCAAGGTGAGGGAGGCAGGTTGGGGAGCGGCAGCAGCGGTCATGCCGTGATGTTAGGGCCTGTTCAGGGCTGCGTCACTTCAGCACCATATTGCCCAGCCAGTACAGCAGATGCCCCACTCCCATCACCAGCAGCACGGTCGATGCCCACCCGCTGACCCTGCTGCCCAGACCACGGCGGCGCTGCCATGCACGTACCACCAGCGCCACCACCCAGCCCACGGCGACACACACGGCCCAGAGCATCCACAAAAGCCCCACGCCGATGCAGCCGAAGCTCTCGCAGTGCAGCGTGAAGGTGTAATACGACAGCGCCAACAGCGCCACGCACAGGCCCAGCAGCAATCCATCCAGTATGCGTGACACCCAGACCGCCATGCGCGAGATCGGGGGCGGAGCAGGCGACAACGGTGATGAGGGTAAAGGCATGTTCATGAAAGTCCGAGGGTGGAGTGGTAGTGGTGGGGTGGCATAACCCGTCCAGCCCAGCATAGCGCTCGCCCCACAGCTGGGCGCCGCCACCCATCCCGCTACCATCACCGCATGACCCAAGACCTCTTCAGACAAGACGCCTACCAGCGCGAATGCAGCGCCCACATCACCGCCATCACGGAAGTCGGCATCGTTCTGGACCAGACCGTGTTCTACCCGCTGGGCGGCGGCCAGGCCGGTGACAGCGGCGTGCTGGTGCTGGCAGATGGCACGCAGATCGCCATTGCCGACACCCGCAAGGGCAAGGACGCAGATGGCAACCCCACTAGCGACATCGTGCACATCCCCGCCCCAGGGCAGGAAGAGCGTGTGGCGCAGCTGGCACAACAGGCACCAGGCACCGCCGTCACGGCCCGCATCGACTGGGAGCGCCGCCACCGCATGATGCGGCTGCACACCACCAGCCACCTGCTGTGCCATGTGGTGCCGCAGCTGGTCAACGGCTGCTCCATCACGCCCGACTATGCGCGGCTGGACTTTGCCATGACCGACCCTCTGGACAAGGAATCCCTCACCACCGCCATTGCCGCCCTGGTGGCCGCTGCGCACCCGCTCACTGTGGCCTCGATCAGCGATGAGGAACTGGACGCCAACCCCGCCCTGGTCAAAAGCATGAGCGTGCAGCCCCCGCGCGGCACAGGGCGTATCCGCACCATCCGCATCGGTGGCGAGGGCGACGCGCCATTGATCGACCTACAACCCTGTGGCGGCACGCATGTGGCCAACACGTCGGAGATCGGCGCCATCGTCGTCACCAAGATTGAAAAGAAAAGCGCCACCACCCGCAGGGTGGTGCTGGGCTTCGCCCAGTGAGCGCAGCGAAGAACTCCGTACCTCACTGTCAACAATCTTGAACCACTCCCGCCCACCTGTTGCAATGGCTTACCTCGGCTGACGCACAACAGGGACAATAGGCGGCTCGCGCGCGAGCCCTCTGGTTTTTCACCAGCCCCCTCTGGGGCCGCGGCGCCCACCCCTTGCCTGCCGCCATGCCGATCTCCCTGCGCTCCGTTTCTTTTGCCACCCTGCGCCAGCACCGCTGGTTCCGTCCGTCTGTCCGCGCGCTGGCGGGTTTGATCGCCCTGTGGCTGCTCACCTGGCTTGCCATCCCGCCGCTGGTCAAGGGCCCACTGGAGCGCATAGCGTCCGAACAGTTGGGCCGCACCGTCACCGTGGGGGGCATCGACTTTCGGCCCTGGAGCCTGGAATTCGCCCTGCGCGACGTGGTCGTGGCAGGCGCAGACGGCGCGCCTGCGCAGCTGACCATTGGCCGCATCTACGCCGATGGCGAGCTGCAATCCCTGCTGCGGCTGGCCCCCGTGGTGGACGCTTTCACCATCGAAAACCCGGTGCTGCGGATCACCCACCTGGGCGACGGCCGGTATGACGTGGACGACATCCTTGCCAAGGTCACCGCGCCCCCCACCGAACCCGAGCCTGACACGGGCCCAGCGCGGCTGGCGCTCTACAACCTCGCGCTGACGAACGGCAGCGTCGATTTCACGGACACCACCGTGAACAAAACCCACGAAGTGCGTGCGCTGGCCTTGACGGTGCCCTTCATCAGCACCCTGCCGTCGCAACGCGAGGTGAAGGTGGAGCCGCGCCTGGCATTCACGCTCAATGGCAGCCGGTTCGACTCGTCCGCCCAGGGCACCCCGTTCGCACAGACGGGCAAGGCGGATGCGCAGATCAGGCTGGACGGGCTGAACCTTGCGCCCTACCTGGGCTACCTGCCCGCCAGCCTGCCCATCAAGGTGCAAAGCGCCACGGCGGATGCAGATGTGAAGGTGGACTTCGAGCAGCACCCGCGCATGGCCGTGAAGCTGAGCGGCACCGTGCAAGCCAGCGGCGTGCGCATTGCAGACCGCCAGGGCGCCGACCTGCTGAGCTACGAGCGCCTGAAGATCGACATGGCCGATGTGCGCCCGCTGGAACAGGTGGTGCGCCTGCAGCATGTGGAGCTGACGGCGCCCGTGGTGACCGCCACGCGCGACGCGGCGGGCCAGATCAACCTGGCACAACTGGCAGCACCCGCCCCACAACCGTCAACAGCCGGGGGCAAGACCACGGCACTTGCGGCGCCCGTGTCTGCTGCTGAACCCGCATCCTCCAGCAAAACCAAGGCCAAAGCCGCCCCCGCCTGGGTGGTGGAAGTTGCCACCACCGCCTTGCGCGGCGGCACCCTGCGCTGGGC
>NZ_QAIH01000240.1:9740-23244 GCF_003060895.1 Acidovorax sp. HMWF029
TTTCACCTTCAAGGGCGGGCTCAACCTGCAAGGCAGCACGCTCAGCTTCACCGGCGAAGCCACCGACCAAAAGGCCCAGGTCAACACCACCGTGAACGCCCTGGCCCTGCAACTGGCCGCCCCCTACCTGGCCCAGGCGCTGGAGCCCACGGTGACCGGCCAGCTCAGCGGCGATGTGGGTGTGACATGGCAAGCGCCCCCGGCAGCAGCGGCGCAGGCAGGCGCCACGGGGGTCACGATCAAGGCGGGCCCCCTTGCGCTGGAACAGCTGGCCGTCAAACAGGGCAAGACCACCTTGGCCAGCCTGGGCAAGCTGGAGATTGCGGGCGCTGAAGTGCCCCTGGACGCACGCACCGCCACGCTGGAGCGCCTGGCCCTCAGCCAACCGCAACTGGCCGTGGAACGGGGTGCGGACGGGCGCTGGATGTTCGAGCGCTGGCAGAAAGTCGCACCCGCCGCACCCGCTGCACAGGACAGCGCCGCAGCGACGGCCGAGACTACTGCGGCCAGCACCTCGGCCCCCTGGAAGCTGCGCGTGGCCGATTTCTCGCTGCAAGGCGGCACCCTCTCGCTGGCAGACAACGCCCAGCCGCGCCCCGTGGCGCTGGACGTGACGGCCCTGGGCATCACCGCCCGCAACCTGGCCAGCGACGGCAGCAAGCCCGAAGCCTTCACGCTCACCGCCCGCGCCGCCGCACCGGGCAAGGGCAGCAAGACCGCGCCTGGCAAGCTCGACTACCAAGGCACGCTGGCCCTGCAGCCACTGGCCACCCAGGGCAAGCTCGACGCCACCCGCCTGCCGCTGCACGCGCTGGAAGGCTATCTGGCCAGCCAGTTGTCGGTAGAACTGCTGCGGGCCGACGTGGGCTACAGGGGCCAGGTGGCCCTGGCGCAGACCGACAAAGGAGTCAGCCTGCGCCTGGCCGGGGACGTGGTGGTGGAAGACCTGCAGGCCAACAGCACAGCCGCCTTCACCCCAAAGACCGAGGCCCAGGTGGGCGAGGAACTGCTGGCCTGGAAGAGCCTGAACCTGCGTGGCCTGGCCGTGGCCACCGACCCCGGCACGGCGCCGCGCGTGGAGGTCAAGGAAACCAGCCTGGTGGACTTTTTTGCCCGAGTCACCATCAACGAGGCAGGCCGCATCAACCTGGGCGACATCGCCAAGACGCCCGAGGAAGCACGTGCGGCCAATGCCGCCAGCGCTTCGGCCAATACCAGCACCAGCGCCTCCCCTGCCTCCACGCAGGCAGCGTTCGCCGCAGCACCAGCAGCCTCTGCCCCGGCCACCGCCATCGCCCAGACCAACCCGCTTGCGCCTGTGGTGCAGTTCGGGCCGGTGAGCCTGGTCAATGGCCGAGTGGCGTTCTCGGATTTTTTCATCAAACCCAACTACGCTGCCAACCTTTCAGAACTGACCGGCAAGCTCAGCGCGTTCTCGTCCCAGGCGCCAGGCGGCGATCCCGTGCTGGCCGACCTGGAACTGCGGGGCCGTGCCGAGGGCTCGGCCTCGCTCGAAATTTCAGGCAAGCTCAACCCGTTGGCCCAGCCGCTCGCGCTCGACATCACCGGCAAGATGCGCGACCTGGAGCTGCCCCCACTCACGCCCTATTCCGTCAAATACGCGGGCCACGGCATCGAGCGCGGCAAGCTCAGCGTGGATGTGAACTACAAGGTGCTGCCCAACGGCCAGCTCACCGCCAGCAACCGGCTGGTGCTGCACCAGCTGACTTTTGGCGAGGCCGTGGAGGGCGCGCCCAACAGCCTGCCCGTGAAACTGGCCGTGGCCCTGCTGGCCGACCGCAACGGGGTGATCGACCTGGACCTGCCCATCAGCGGCTCGCTCAACGACCCGCAGTTCCGCATTGGCCCGGTGATCTTCAAGATCATCGTCAACCTGATCGGCAAGGCGCTGACCTCGCCCTTCAGCTTGCTGGCCAGCGCGTTGGGCGGTGGCGACGAGATGAGCCATGTGCCCTTTGCCCCCGGCAGCGCAGCCCTCACGCCCGAGGCGCAGCAAAACCTGGACAAGGTGGCCAAGGCCCTGGCCGACCGCCCCACGCTCAAGATCACCGTGACCGGCACGGCCAGCCTTCCGGAAGAGCGCGAAGGCCTGCAGCGCGAAAGCCTGCAGCAGCGGGTGCTGGCCGAAAAACGCCGCGCCAATCCGGGCGACACCGCCCCCGTGTCGGATGCCGAATACCCCGCCCTGCTCAAGGAGGTGTACCGCCGCGCCGACATTCCCAAGCCGCGCAACCTCGTCGGCCTGGCCAAGGAGCTCACCGTGCCCGAGATGGAAGCCCTGCTGCTGGCCAACCAGGCCGCCACCGAAGCCATGGCTGCCGAGCTGGCCACCCAGCGCGGCCAGGCGATCCGTGCCTATCTGGTGGCGCACAAGTTGCCGGTGGAGCGACTGTTTGTGGCGGCCCCCAAGTCGGGCAAGCAGCCCGAAAAGTGGACCCCGCGTGCAGATTTGAGCTTGGCGACACAGTGAACAACATCCCCTGAGTCGCCTACGGGGCCTTCCCCCTCTCTCGCTAGCGGGAGGGGGACGCCCCCAGCGCAAAGGCTGGATACGCCGCCTTCGCGGTGGGGCGGCCCTTGCGCGGGGCCCCTGGTACTGGCCGCGCCAGTTTCCACGGGCGGGGATGGCGCAAAGCACAATGGTGCATTGAGAATCGAAACGGCGGCAGCGCCGGAACCAATCCCGCCCCGCCCGCTCCCACACTGCACCATGCCTTCACGCCTGTTCCACCGCCTTGCAGCCACTCTCTTTTTTATAGCTGCCAGCGCTTTATGGACGGGCGCAAACGCCCAATTTAGCCCAAAAACCAGCGGGCAGGGCACCAGCGTGGTCACCACGCCCTATGTGCGCGCCGAGCTGCTGGCCCATGCACCGCAGGGCGTGGCACCCGGTCAACCGCTGTGGCTGGGCCTGCAGATCACCCACCAGCCCGAGTGGCACACCTACTGGAAAAACCCCGGCGACTCGGGCCTGCCCACCGACTTGGCCTGGACCTTGCCCGCCGGGCTGGACGCGGGCGAGATCGCCTGGCCCCTGCCCAAGAAAATCCCCATCGGCACGCTGGCCAACTACGGCTACGAGGGCACGGTGCTGCTGCCCGTGCCCGTCACCGTGGCCAGCAGTTTTGCGCCCGGCCCGCTGGCCAAGGACGCCACCATCAAGCTGCGCGCATCGTGGCTGGTGTGCCGCAAGGAGTGCATCCCCGAAGAAGGCGAATTCACGCTGCAATTGCCCATCCAGAGCACCACGGCGCTGAACGGTGCCGCCTTCGAGGCTGCCGCCAAGGCCCACCCCCGCCCCGTGATGGCAGGCACCAACGGCATCGTGCCCGATAGTCAAGCGAGCCAGGCGCAGATTGCGGACGGCAATGTTCTCAATGTCAGCGTTCACGGCCTGCCCGTGGCGCTGCGTGGCAAGGCGCTGGACCTGTTCCCCGAAACCGCCGAGGTCATCGACAACGCCGCCAGCTGGAAGCAGAGCTGGAACGGCAGCGTATGGACCGCGCAGATTCCCCTGTCCGCCCAGCGCAGCGCCAGCCCCAGCCTGATACCTGTGGTGCTGGCCGAGCAGTCGCCCGCACATGCCGCAGGCCCCGACACCCGCAACGGCTACCGGGCCGAGCTGAAGGTGCTGGGCACCTGGCCGCCGGTTGCGTCGATGACGGCGGTGTCGCCCGCGCTGGAGGCCGCGCTCAAGGCCAACGCAGCGCAGGCAGGCGGCGCGGCAACGTCGGCTGCAGGCTCCGGCGCCTCGTCCATCACCCTCACCGCCGCGCTGCTGGGCGCCTTGCTTGGCGGGCTCATCCTCAACCTTATGCCCTGCGTGTTCCCGGTGCTGGCGATCAAGGTGGTGGGCTTTACCCAGCATGCGCAAGACCGTCGCGCGCACCGCATCAGCGGCATCGCCTACACAGCGGGCGTGGTGCTGTCGTTCATCGCCCTGGGCGCGCTCATGCTGGGCCTGCGTGCGGCGGGCGAGGCGGTGGGCTGGGGCTTTCAGCTGCAGTCGCCCGCCGTGGTGGCATCGCTGGCGGCGTTGTTCACGCTGATTGCGCTCAACCTCGCGGGCGTGTTCGAGTTCGGGCATTTCCTGCCGTCCTCGGTGGCCAGCCTGCAGGCGCGCCACCCGGTGGCCGACAGCTTCCTCACCGGTGTGCTGGCCGTGGCCGTGGCCTCGCCGTGCACGGCGCCGTTCATGGGCGCATCCCTGGGCCTGACCGCCACGCTGCCCGCACCGCAGGCGCTGGCCGTGTTTGCGGCGCTGGGGCTGGGGCTGGCGCTGCCGTACCTGGCAGCCAGCTTTGTGCCCGCCGTGGCGCGCGCCCTGCCACGCCCCGGTGCGTGGATGGACACCTTCCGCAAGCTGATGGCCTTCCCCATGCTGGCCACTGTCGTCTGGCTGGTGTGGGTGCTGGGCCAGCAAAGTGGCATCGACGGCGCGGGGGCGCTGCTGATCCTGCTGGTGGGCCTGTCGCTGGTGGTGTGGGCCCTGTCGCTGGCCGGGCGTGCGCGCGTGTGGATGGCCACGGTGTCCATTGCGGCCATGGCGCTGCTGGTCTGGGCCTTTGCACCCCACATCACTCACATTCCCACCGCGCAAGCCGCCACGCCATCACAACAGGCCTCCGCCACCGGCTGGCAGCCCTGGGCACCCGGCGCGGCCGAGCAGATCGTGGCCGGGGGCCGCCCCGTGTTTGTGGATTTCACCGCCGCCTGGTGCGTGACCTGCCAGTACAACAAGAAAACGACGCTGGCCGACGCCGACGTGCTGGCCGACCTGCAAGCCAAGAACGTCGCCCTGCTGCGCGCCGACTGGACGCGCCGCGACCCCGCCATCACCGCCGCCCTGGCGTCACTGGGCCGCAGCGGTGTGCCCGTGTACGTGTTCTACCGCCCCGGCAAACCGCCCGTAGTGCTGACCGAGGTGCTCAGCGTGGACGAGGTGCGCGCCACCATCGCCCAGCTGTAGCCCTCCCTGCTTTCGACCACCCGCCAACCCTTCAGGAGACCCTGCCATGAAGCTGCTTCGCCGTACGTTGATCGCCACCGCCGCCCTGGTCGCCCTGGGCGCCCAGGCCGCCGCCTCCGTGGGCCAGCCCGCGCCCGATTTCACGCTCAAGGACACATCGGGCAAAACCGTGCGGCTGTCGGACTTCAAGGGCAAGCATGTGGTGTTGGAATGGACCAACCCCGGCTGCCCCTTTGTGCGCAAACACTACGACAGCGGCAACATGCCCGCCACGCAGAAAGATGCCACCGGCAAAGGCGTGGTGTGGCTGTCCATCAACTCCACCGAAAAAGCCAGCAGCGACTACCTGGAGCCCGCCAAGCTGATGGCCTGGAAGCAGGAGCGCAAGTCCGCCCCCACCGCCGTGCTGATGGACGAGGAAGGCACCGTGGGCAAGAGCTACGGCGCACGCACCACACCGCACCTGTACATCGTCAACCCGCAGGGCATGCTGGTGTATGCAGGCGGCATCGACAGCATCCCCTCGGCCCGCCCAGCCGACATCGAGAAGGCCACCAACTATGTGAAGGTGGGGCTGGCCGAGGCGCTGGCGGGCAAGCCCATTTCAGCGGCCACAACGCAGCCGTATGGGTGCAGCATCAAGTACAAATCACCCGCCTGACCCGATGCTGTGAACCCGGGGGCATGCGTAAACTGTTTGTATGCTCCACACCCCCGACACCATCAGCACCCTGCGCCACCTGCTCACCGCCTGCCGCACCATTGCGGTGGTGGGCCTTTCGCCGCAGTGGCACCGCCCCAGCTACTTTGCCGCTAAGTACATGCAGGCGCATGGCTACCGCATCGTGCCAGTCAACCCGCTGGTGGCGCGCGAGGGCGGGCAGATTTTGGGCGAGACGGCCTATGCCAGCGTGACCGAGGCCGCAGCCGCGCTGGCAGCGCAGGGGCAGAAGATCGACATGGTGGACTGCTTTCGCAAGAGCGAGGACATCCCCCCGCTGGCCGACGAGGCCGTCGCCATCGGCGCGCAGTGCCTGTGGCTGCAGCTGGGCGTGTTCAACGAGGCCGCAGGCCAGCGCGCCGAGGCCGCCGGGCTGCAGGTGATCCAGAACCGCTGCGTGAAGATCGAACACGCGCGGCTGTTTGGGGGCCTGGGCTGGATGGGCGTGAACACGCGCGTGATCAGTGCCAAGCGCCTGCGGCAGCTGCCTTACTAGCATTTTGATAGCTGCAACCGCTTACCCATCGCGCGGAAACAGCCTTTTTTCCTTCAAAAACATGTCTTCCAACCCACCCTCCGGCGCCGACCGCGCCTTTGGCTTTGGCACCCGCGCCATCCACGCTGGTGCCCAGCCCGACCCCGTGACCGGCGCACGCGCCACGCCCATCCACCAGACGACCAGCTTTGTGTTCGACAACGCCGAGCACGCGAGCAGCCTGTTCAACCTGCAGACCTTTGGCAACGTCTACAGCCGCATCAGCAACCCCACGGTGGCGGTGTTCGAGGAGCGCATCGCTAGCCTCGAAAACGGCCGCGCCGCCCTGGCCTGCGCCAGCGGCATGGCCGCGCAGATGGCGGCGCTGCTGGCCATCCTCAAAACCGGCGACCACATCGTGGCAGCCAGCACGCTCTACGGCGGCACGGTAGGCCAACTGGGCGTGGGCTTCAGTCGCTTGGGGATTGAGACCACCTTTGTGGACCCGGCCGACCCCGAGAACTTTGCACGCGCCATGCGCCCCAACACCCGCGCTGTGTATGGCGAGACCATCGGCAACCCTCTGGTCAACGTGCTCGACATCGCAGCCGTGGCCGAGGTAGCGCATGCGCACGGCGTGCCGCTCGTCATCGACAACACGGTGGCCAGCCCCTACCTGTGCAACCCCTTGCAGCTCGGCGCCGACATCGTGGTGCACAGCGCCACCAAGTACATCGGCGGCCACGGCACCACCATGGGCGGAGTGGTGGTGGAAGGCGGCAAGTTCCCGTGGGACAACGGCAACTTCCCCGAAATGGTGGAGCCCAGCCGCGCCTACCACGGCGTGAAGTTCTACGAGACCTTTGGCGACTTCGGCTACACGATGAAGGCACGCATGGAGGTCAACCGCACCTTTGGCGGCGTGCTCTCGCCCATGAACGCGTGGCAGCTGCTGCAGGGCGCCGAGACACTGCACCTGCGCATGCGCGAGCACTGCCGCAACGCGCTGGCCGTGGCGAGGTTTCTGCAGGGCCACCCGCAGGTGGCGTGGGTCAACTATCCAGGGCTGTCGGATTCGCCGTATTACGGCCTGGCGCAAAAGCAGTTCCGCGCGGTGGATGGCACGCCGGGGGCCTCAGGCATCCTCACGTTTG
Organism: Acidovorax sp. HMWF029; assembly: GCF_003060895.1. Taxonomy (GTDB): domain Bacteria; phylum Pseudomonadota; class Gammaproteobacteria; order Burkholderiales; family Burkholderiaceae_C; genus Acidovorax. The sequence continues at coordinate 17,081 of NZ_QAIH01000240.1, forward strand.
GCGTGAAGGGGGGCGCAGCAGCCGGTGAGAAGTTCATCGACGCCTGCGAGTTTTTGAGCCACCTGGCCAACATCGGCGACGCCAAGACGCTGGTGATCCACCCTGCATCGACCACGCACCGGCAGCTCAATGAGGACGAGCTGGCCCGCGCGGGGGTGAGCGCGGACATGGTGCGGCTGTCGGTGGGGATTGAGGACCTTGAAGATATCCTGTGGGACATCGACCAGGCGCTGGGGCGCAGGTAACTCTGTGGCAACAGTCCAGCCTCACTGCGCCCCAAGCAGCTCGGAGGCCCGCTTCAACACGGGGGCATCCACCATGCGCCCTTCGAACTCGAACGCCCCGCTGTAGCGCGCGGCGGCTTCAGTGACCTGTCGGGCCCATTCCAGCCGCCGCGCGTCGGGCTCGAATCCGAGATGCACCGCAGCGATCTGCGAGGGGTGGATGCACAACTTGCCGCCAAAGCCCGTGCGGAACGCGCGTTGCGCATCCTGCAAGCTGCGCTGCGCATCCCGGATGTCCAGCGTCACGCCATCCACGGGGGGCGCCAGGCCGGCAGCGCATGAGGCCAACACGATCTGGGCACGGTAAGGCGCCAGCACGTTTTCCAGGTCACCATCAGGCATGTCGTGGTCGATGCGCAGGTCCAGGCAGAAGTCCACTGTGCCGAACAGCAGTCTGACAACCCCAGGACATTGCGCCAGAAGGTGTACGTTTTGCAAGCCAGCCGCTGTTTCCACCAGCGCAAGCAGCGGCACGGGGCGGCCAACGGACTTGCGCACAAGGTCTAGCTGCCCAGGCGTTTCTGCCTTCGGGACCACCACAGCGGCCACGCCAGGATGGCCACACAAGGCCAAATCTTCGTCGATCCATGGCGTATCTGTGGCGTTCACACGAACCAGGCCAGTACCACCCCGCTCCAGGTAGGCGTGGCAGGCAGCACGCGCACGCGCCTTGTCATCCACACGCACGGCATCCTCCAGATCGAGAATTACCGCGTGCGCGCCACTGTCGGCAGCCTTGGCAAAACGCTCAGGACGATCGCCCGGAACAAACAGCAGCGACCGGGCTGCAGCCAGCTTGGAGGTCAACATCGGTTCAATCCAGGCTGACTCTGGCATTGCGGATTATGGTGCGCCAGCTGCTGATGTCTTCATTCAGCAAGCGGGCCAGTTGGGCCGCGCTCGATGGCATGGGCTGTGCACCTTGCTCCTCCATTCTTTTGGCGTATTCGGGGTTGGTCAGCACCTTGTGTATGGCCTGATTCAGCCGGGTGCGCAGCCCCTCGGGCACAGCGCCAGGCGCGAAAACTGCGAACCATGAATCCACAATCATCGGAGGGTAGCCACTTTCGAGGGCTGTGGGCAGCTCGGGGAACAGCGGCGAACGCTGCCCACCAGTGACGGCGATGGCGCGCAGCTTGCCCGAACGGATGTGGGGAAGCGCAGCGGGAATGGTGGAGATCATGAACTGCGTCTGCCCGGCCATCAGATCGACCAGAGCGGGGGCAGCGCCCTTATAAGGTATATGCGTGATCTTCAGGTCTGCCAGTTGGGCATACATCTCACCGGCCAGGTGAAAAATACTGCCCGCCCCCGCCGAGCCGTAACTGACTTGACCAGGATGGGCTTTGGCATAGCTGCTCAGTTCCGGCAGCGTCTTCACTGGCAATGCAGGATTCACAACGACGACGTTGTTGACACGCGCCACCAGGGAAATCGGCGCAAAACTGGTGACCGGGTCCCACGGGATTTTCTTGTACAGGGATGGGTTGATGGCATTGGTGCCGTTGTACCCCAGGAGCAACGTGTATCCGTCGGGCGCGGCCTGCGCCACTACAGAGGCGCCGATATTGCCGCCCGCACCACCACGGTTGTCTACCACCACGGGCTGCCCTAGTTCTTTGCCCAGCCCGTCGGCCAGGATGCGCCCCACGATATCGGTGGTGCCGCCAGCCACGAAAGGCACGATCAAGGTGATAGGTTTGGCAGGGTAGCTGTTCGCAAAAGCTGGTGTGGCGCAAAAGGCTGCCGCCAAGGCGAGCAGAACGCGGCGGCCCATTGGGCGAAGGGAGTTGCGAGGCGTGTTCATGGGTTGTCTCCTGTTGGTGCTCGTTGTATTGCCAGGTTGCGTAAGCCCTGGTTTCTTGAAAGGCGCTACCACGTCAGGCGCGCCTAAAACATGACCTCGGCTTGCATGGAAACAGCGCCGCTCTCCAGCGTGACCCACACCATGGCTGTACCGGCGCTCTCGCCCCAGTGCAGGGTCAGCGTCTGGCCCAGCAGCGCAGGGCGCAGGCCTCTGTAGCGGAATTCACGCAGCGGACGCCCGGCGACTTCTTGCGCCCAGGCCGCCAAAAGGGTTGCATTGAGCGGGCCATGGATGACCAGGTTGTCGTAGCCTTCCACCCCACGGCAGTAATCCAGGTCATAGTGAATGCGATGGCCATTGAAAGTGAGCGCGGAGTAGCGGAACAACTGCGTGGCGTCGGGCCGGTAGGTGCGCGTACGGGTGGAAACGGGCAGGCCCGTATCGGTGGGCACCACAGCGCCAACGGGTGGAGCGAGATGGGCCGGTGCGGCGGACTTGTAGACGATGTCGTGAAGCTCCCGGAGCGCCAGTTGCCCTTCGTGCCGGATCTCATGCGCCACCGTCACGAAGACCAGATCGCCGCTGCGCCCCGTCTTGTGCTGCACCGACGCAATGCGCGAGCGCTTCTCCACTGCAGCCCCCAACGGCAGGGGAGCATCAAAACTCACTGTGCCGCCAGCCCACATGCGGTTGGGCAGTGGCACGGGAGGCAGGAAGCCGCCGCGTGCCGGATGGCCGTCGCGCCCCAGCTCAGTGGGCGGCAAGCCCTCCAGAAAGTAGGTCCAGTGCCACAGGGGAGGCAAAGGGGCGCCCACACCCAGAGCATCGCGGGGCAGTCCGAGCGTGGCTGCCATCAGACCGGCATGGCGCGGCGCCAACAGGTCATGGGTAGTGGTTTCACGACCCACCCAGTTCTGCAGGTGGGCAAGATTGATCTCATTCATGGCAAGGACTCTCCGATGGCAAGGTGGTGCAAGGGGCTGGCGGTGAGCAGCCGACGATTTCCGGGTCAGGCAGCCTCCTGGGCAGAACGCGCTTCGTCGAGGTGCGTTGGCCGTGCAGCAAATTCCCTGCGCAGCACCTCCGTGTGCTGTCCAAGCTCGGGGGCCGGGGCAAAGCGGCCAAGATCCCAAGGGCCACGCACGGGCGGGGCCACCATGTCCACCGCCTGCCCCTGCACCGGCATGGACCAGGTGCGCAGCGCCGGGTGCCGCGCCATATCTCCCACCGATCGCACCTGGCCATAGGCAGTGTTGGACTGATTGAGCCGTGCAAGCGCCGCTTGCAGTGGAAGCGCGGTGAATGCCTGGACGATGATGGCATCCAGCTGTGCCCTGTGGCGCACCCGATCGGAGTTGCTGGCAAAGCGTTCATCTGCCGCCAGTTCAGGCTGCAGCAGGAACCTGCTGCAGAACATGCCCCACTCGCGCTCGTTCTGGATGCTGATCACCACATCCTTGCCATCCTGCGTGGTGTACGCACCATAGGGTGCAATCGAGGGATGCCTCAGCCCTTGACGGCCTGGCGCCCCGTCGCCCTGGGTCTCGTGCAGATAGGGAACGGTCATCCAGTCGGCGGCACCGTCAAACAGCGATACAGATACCCCACAGCCCTTGCCAGTTCGCTCGCGCAGTGCCAGCGCGGAAAGAACGGCAATGGTGGCATTCATACCGGCGCCGATATCGCAGATCGACACGCCAATGCGCCCGCACGCCTCCGGAGCGCCGCTGACTGCGGTCAGACCGCTTTCACACTGCACCAGCAGGTCATACGCCTTGAGCCCGCTGGCAGGACCATCGGCACCATAGCCGGTGATGTCGCAAGTAATCAGGCGCGGATACCGTGCGCGCAAGCCCGCACTGTCAAAGCCAGCGCGCTCCAGGGCGCCTGGCGCCAAGTTCTGTACAAAAACATCGGCCTGGGCGAGCAAACCATGCAGGAACTCGGCATCTGCGCTTTGCTTGAAATCCAGCACCAGCGACTCCTTGCCGCGATTGGTCCACAGAAAGTAAGAGGAACTGCCGTGGACAGCGCGGTCGTAACCTCTTGCGAAGTCGCCTTCTGCGCGCTCGACCTTAATGACCCGTGCACCCATTTCAGCCAGTCGGCCCGTGCACAGTGGCGCGGCCAGCGCCTGCTCAATGGAGACGACCAAGAGGCCGTCCAGAGGGCGAACAGAAGTCTCTGGGACGAAGGAACTGTTACGGGCAGAGGAGTTTTTTGCTTGCATGGCGCAAGTTTCTCCAGGCAGCCCCGGCACGAAAAGCGAGTTCTTGCAAAACCACCGTTCGCGTAAAACGAACACGCGACATCAAGGAGCCTCCCATGGCCCTGCTACCGTTCGGTTCCAATCGACACGTTCCAACAGTGAAAGCGGAGACAGCGAAGCATGCGCTATGAACTCACCGACCTGAAGGTTTTCCTCGCCGTGGCGCAGGAGGGACATCTGTCACGCGGCGCGCGGCGCTGTCACCTGGCGCCGTCCTCTGCGAGCCTGCGCCTGAAGGGATTGGAGGAGGCTGTCGGCACGCCGCTTTTTGTACGCCATGCGCGGGGAGTCACTTTGACCCAGGCAGGCAACGTGATGCTGGAGCACGCTCGGCGCTGCATTGCTCAGTTGGAGCAGATGCACGCCGACCTGCAGCCTTTCTCGAAGGGGCTGGCAGGACATATCACCCTGTTCGCAAACAACAATGCCATCAGTTCATTCCTGCCCGATGATCTCGCCCAGTTCTTCACGGCCTACCCGGCTGTGCGCATCACCATGGAGGAACGGCTGAGCCTGGACATCGTCTCTGCCGTGGCCGCTGGACGCGCGGATGTGGGGGTTGTTGCCTTTGAGGAGGAACACATCGGCCTCGCGTTCCTTCCCTACCGCGATGACCAACTTGTGCTGCTGGCCCCATTGCAAAGCGCAATGGGGAGCCGTCGTTCAGTGCGGTTCGCGGACTGCCTGGACCAGCCGTTTATCTGCCTGCAATCAGGCGCCGCTCTGCACACCTATCTCATGAACCATGCAGCGGCGCTAGGTGCACGCCTGGATGTGCGAGTGCAGGTATCAGGCTACCGGGCGATAGCTCGCTTGGTGGCGTCCGGGGCAGGTGTCGGTGTGGTGCCTCGGTCAGCGATGGGGCGGGGAGATCACGGCAAGTTGGCCAGCCTTGCCATCGAAGAGCCATGGGCCCAACGACGACTCAAGGTCTGCTTTAAGGAAGGCATGGAGCAAATCAACCCCTTTGTGCCCAAGCTTGTAAGCATCCTGCGCAAACAAAAATGAAGAGACAGCGCCCCAAGAGCTTTTGAGCAAAAAAGCCCACAACTTCGCTATGGCGCTCCCAGCCGCTGCGACAGGCTGCGCGCGGTATCGCGCAGATGGCAGGCTGCAATGCTGTCCGGCCCCGTCTGCAGCGTGGCGCTGGGGCCGATCACGGCGATGCACAGCACCAGCTGCCCGAAGCCATCAAACACCGGCGTGGCCAGCGCGCTGATGCCGGGCAAAAGCTGGTCGGTCACCGCGCTGATCAGGTGCTGGCGCACAGCCTCCAGTTCAGCCGCAAACGCAGGCTCATCCAGCGCGCCCGCAAGCCCTTCGGCCGCCAAGGCAGCCGCTGCCCGCTCGCGCGGGCCAAAGGCTGCAAACACCTTGCCCGTGGCCGTGTGCCGCACCGAGGCCGTGGTGCCGTGGCGCATGGCCACATACACGGCGGTGGGGCCTTCTTCCACCCGGATGATGGTGGGACCACTGTCGCCCCAGACCGAGGCCGATACGGTGTAGCCGATGCGCTGGGCCAGCGCGGGCAGCTCGGCAATGGCCAGGCGCACCGGGTCCACCTGCTGCAGGCTGATCAGACCCAGCTGCATGGCCAGAGGGCCTAGGCCGTAGTGGCCGCTCACGGCGTCCTGCTCGATGAGGCCCAGCTTGCCAAAGCTGACCAGGTAAGGGTGGGCCTTGGCGGCCGTCATGTCCGCCGCACGGGCCAGGTCCTTGAGCGCCATGCGTCGGCCGGTGCGTGCCAGCACTTTCAGTAGCTGGCCGCCCACCTCCACGCTCTGAATGCCGCGCGGGCTGCGGG
>NZ_QAIH01000241.1:0-7886 GCF_003060895.1 Acidovorax sp. HMWF029
GACAAGGGCCGTGACCGCGACGACTGGCGCGAACGGGACCGTGACCGAGCCGAACGGGACAGGGCGGCCCGCGAGCGCGAACAACAAGCCCGCGATGCCGACCGCCGTGCCCGCGAACGCGATCAGGCGCGCCGCGAACAGGCCGAGCGTGACCGCCGCGCCGCAGAAGACCGGCGCAACCGGGGGCCCGGGCAGTTGGCTCCCGGCAGCTACACGCCGCACCCGCAGGACTGGCGATCGCGCCAGTTCTCAAACGGCCAGGAACAACCCTGAGCCGCCTCGCCTGGCCATCAACAGCCGAACCCCACTTCTTGAGCGGTGCCTCCATGACCCGAGCCCAGCATCTCCTCGCATGCCTGTGTGTGGCCTGGATCGGCACAGCCGCCCAGGCACAGGTCGTGCGCTGCACCGACCCCGCCACCGGCAAGGTCACCTACACCGACGGCAAATGTGCTGGCGGCGCCGCGGCGCGCGAGGTGGAGGCACGCAAGACGCCGGAGGAAATCCAGCGAGAACGCGAGCAGGCCGCCGAAGCGCTGGCACTCAAGCAAAAACGACTGGAAGCAGAGAACAAGGCCGCAGAAACAGAAGCCTTGCGCAACGCACAACGGGATCGTACTCATCCCGTCAAGTCGCAGGACTACGCCCGCTCCCCAGAATGCGCGCGCTCGCGCCGAAACCTGGACGTGGTGCTCAGCAGCGGTAGCGCAGGCAGTTACGAACAAAGCCAGCGCGTGGAATCGGCCCAGCGGCAGATGGACCTGGACTGCCTCGGGCCCGAGGGATATGCAGAGGTGGAAAAAGCCCGTGCGGCGCGCCCCACCACGGTCAACACCACCACGCCGCCGGTTGTGGTGGTGGTGCCGCCTCGCCACCCAGTGCGCCCAACCCCCCAGCCCACTCCGACCCCAGAGCCGAAAAAATTCACGCAGTGCAACGTATTTCGCTGCTATGACAGCCAGGGCAACGTCTACCCGCGCTGAGAGCCGGCAGATCTATTGCTAGTGGTCTTTTGACACCCCAGCACCACGTGGCCCCTGCAGCCCCTGTGCCACACTGGGGTAGCGCAGCCGAACACCCAGCTCCTGCAACATGCGCCGGTTGTCCAGGCGACGCGACTCGCCCATGAAGCTCAGCAGCATCAACGACAACTGCTCCTGCGCCGTGCTGCGCGGCACCCTGGGGGGGCGCGGCAGGCCATACAGATCGGCTGCCAAGTCGAAATAATCGCCCATCTTCATGTGGGTCGCATCGCTCACGTTGTAGGCACGCTGTGGCCGCCCCTTCCACAAGGCGGCCACACAGGCGCGCGCCAGGTCATCGGCATGGATGTGGTTGGTAAACACATCGTCCTCGGGCACCAGCACCGGCGTTCCGCGCCGCAAGCGGGCCTCGGGCGTGCCACCCTCGCGGTCTGGGGCGTAGATGCCTGGGATGCGCAGCACGCTGGCACGCACCCCTGCACGGCCCAGGTGGCGCACGGCACGCTCGGCATTCACCCTGCGCTGGGCACGCGGGGTGGCTGGTGCCAGGGGCCGCGTCTCGGGCACCAGAGCACCCTGGCAGTCGCCATACACCCCGCTGGTCGATGCATAGGCCATCGACACCGGCAGGCTGCGCAGCCGCAGAACACGGGCCAGCGCCACGGTACGTGGGTCGACCCACCACGCAGCGCCGCCCGCGCCTTCACCGGGCGGCGGCGCCAGGTGCAGCACCCGCGTGGCCACGCCCGACAGGCGCCGCACCGTGGCAGCATCGTCCAGGTTGCCCAGCAGCGGCCTTGCACCCAAACGGCGCAAGCCCGCCACACGGGACGGACTGGACGTGAGCGCCAGCACCTGCAGGCGCCCCGCCCCCGGGCCGGTGCTCAGGTCACGCACCACGCGTTGACCTACGTCACCACAACCCACGATCAGCAGGCGTTCACGGCGAAAGCGCGCCGGCAGGGCGCCAAGGGGGTTTTGGTTTGAAGGCAAAATCGGGGCCGTTTGTTGACACGATGAGCCTCCGAGGATACCCACTCCATGACCAGCGCTGAGACCCCATTCCAAATCACGGTGCAGCCCAGCGGCCGCGCTTTCGGCGCCAACACGGGCCAGACCATCCTGGCCGCCGCCCTCCAGAACGGCGTGGGCCTGCCCTATGGCTGCAAGGACGGCGCCTGCGGCTCGTGCAAGTGCAAGATGATCAGCGGAACAGTGCGCCATGGCGAGCACCAACCCAAGGCACTCAGTGCCGACGAAGAGGCAGCAGGCCTGGTGCTGACCTGCTGTGCCGAGCCGCTGTCCGATCTGGTGCTCGAATCGCGCCAGGTCACCGACGAAAGCGCCTACCCGATCAAGAAGATGCCGGTGCGCGTATCCACGCTGGAAAAGAAGTCGAGCGACGTGATGCTGGTGCGCCTGCAACTGCCCGCCGCCGACACCTTCCGCTACCACGCGGGCCAGTACATCGAGTTCATCCTGCGCGATGGCGCCCGCCGGGCCTATTCAATGGCCAACGCCCCCCACACGCAGACCGAGACTCCAGGAGTGGAACTGCACATTCGTCACATGCCGGGCGGAAAGTTCACCGACCATGTGTTCGGTGCGATGAAGGAAAAAGAAATCCTGCGCGTCGAAGGTCCCTTCGGAAGCTTCTTCCTGCGCGAGGACTCGGACAAGCCCATCGTGCTGCTGGCCTCGGGCACGGGGTTTGCGCCCATCAAGGCGCTGATCGAGCACCTGCAGTTCAAGGGCATTAGCCGGCCCACCGCGCTCTACTGGGGTGGCCGCCGCCCGCAAGACCTGTACATGCACGAATGGGTGCAGGCCCGCGCCGTCGAACTGCCCTGGCTGCGCTACATCCCCGTCGTTTCCGACGCGCTGCCCGAGGATGCCTGGGGCGGCCGCACAGGTTTTGTGCACCAGGCCGTGCTCGACGACTTTGCCGACCTCTCGGGCCACCAGGTCTATGCCTGTGGTGCGCCCATCGTGGTCGATTCGGCCCGCGCAGCCTACAGTGCCCAGCGCGGCCTGCCGCCCGAAGAGTTCTTCGCCGACTCCTTCACCTCCGAAGCAGATAAACACGGCGGCTGACCGTGGACCCGCGCGCGGCGCCCGCCGACTCTGCCGAGGCCGGTGCCCCGCGCCCTTCACATCAGTGGCCCCGGCTGCACCGGGGTGCAGGCTTCATCGCGGCCCTGCTGTGCGTGGCCATGCTGCTGGTGGTGGCAGCCGGTGAATGGGCTGCCCAGAATGAGCGGGACACCCAGTGGGACAACCTGCGCCGCTCGGGCGAAGTTCAGGCCCTGGCTCTGCGCGGGGTGGCCACACGCTACAACTACCTGCCTTTCACCACCGCCCAGCACCCGCTGGTGCGCCAGCTCTTGCACCACCCCGCATCCCAAGAGGTACGGGATGCAGCCAACGCCTACCTGCAGACAGTGAACGAGCACGCGGGCTCCGACATGCTGTATGTGATGGACCTGCAGGGCCTCACGCTGGCATCGAGCAACTGGGACACACCCAACAGCTTTGTGCACCAGAACTACCGCAACCGCCCCTACTTTCACGATGCACTGGGTGGTGATAACGGGCGCTTTTATGGCGTGGGCAAGACCACGGGCGAGCCTGGCCTGTTTGTGTCGGCCCCCGTGCGCGACAACGGCCGGGTGATTGGCGTGGTGGCCGTGAAGGTGCGCATGGAGCCCATCGCCAGCCCCTGGGAGCAACTGCGCGACCCGGTGTTTGTGACGGATGAGCGCGGCATCGTGTTCCTGGGCTCCGAGCCCAGCTGGCTCTATCGCATCAGCCGCCCCGTACCCGCCGCCGACGTGCAGCAGCTGCAGCACAACGAACAGTATGGCAACGGCTGGACACCCCAGCCCGTGCCCTGGACCTTGCGCCAGCACGACGACCAGCCAGGCGCCGAGCTGCGCCTGGATGGCAATGGCAAGCGGTACCTGGCGTTCGAGGAAGCGCTGCCCGACCTGGGCTGGACGCTCACCGTGACGGCCGACGACCGGGTGGTGACCGTGGCGCGCCAGCAAGCCTGGGCGCTGGCCACGCTGGCCTCGGGCCTGCTGGTGCTGGGCGCGCTCTACTGGCAGCTGCGCGAGCGCCGCCTGGCCGAAAACCGCCAGGCCCGCATCGGGCTGGAGCAGCGTGTGCAGGAGCGTACCCACGCGCTGCAGCAGGCGCAGGCATTCCGCCAGTCGATGGAAGACTCGCTGCTGGTCGGCATGCGTGCGCGCGACCTGGAGGGCCGCATCGTCTACGTGAATGCCGCCATGTGCGACATGGTGGGCTACCGTGCCGACGAACTCATCGGGCAACTGCCGCCCTACCCCTACTGGCACCCTGACGATCTGGATCGGCACTGGAACGACAGCGACACCGTGCTCGCCGGCAAGGCTTCGCCCCAGGGCCGCGAAAACCGGCTGCGCCACCGCGATGGCTCGGATGTCTACACCATGTTCTATACCACCCGGCTCATCGACGGCCATGGCCAGCACATCGGCTGGATGAGCTCGGTGGTGAACATCACCGCCCAGAAGCGCGCCGAAGAACAGCAGCAGCAGCGCGAAGCCCAGCTACAGCGCGTGCAGCGTGTGATCACTGTGGGCGAGATGGCCTCAACGCTTGCGCACGAGCTGAACCAGCCACTCGCGGCGCTGGTCAACTATGCGGCTGCCGCCAAGTCCCTGGCCGCACAGGGCAAGCCCGAGCTGCTGAACGAGACCCTGGCAGCACTCTCGGCGCAGGCGCTGCGCGCGGCCGACATCGTGGGCCGCATCCGCCACTGGGTGCGCCAACACCCGGCGGCCCGAGAGCCCTGCGATCTCAACGCCGCCGTAGACCAGTCGCTCGCGCTCCTGCTGCGCGCCGAGGCCCGCCGCCATGGTGTGGCCGTGCGGCTGGACCTGGCCCGCGAGCCCGTGCGGGTGAGTGCCGACCGCGTGCTGCTGGAGCAGGTGGTGCTGAACCTGGGACTGAACGCGCTACAAGCCATGCAGTCGCACACTGCGCCACCCCAGGTGCATGAGCTGCTGCTGCGCACAGTGGCCGAAGCGGGCCACGCATCCCTGCAGGTGCTGGACCGGGGCCCGGGACTGCCCCCCGAAATCGCCGAGCGCCTGTTCGAACCATTTTTCACCACCCGCGAAGGTGGCCTGGGCCTGGGCCTCAACATTTGCCGCTCCATCGTTGAAAGCATGGGCGGCGAGCTGCTGGCCCGCAACCGCGCAGGGGGGGGCGCGATCTTCGAGATAAGGCTCCCCCTGCACCAGACACCGATATCCGCTGCGACCTTGCCATGAACGACCACACCACGGCCCAGTCACACACCCCGCTTCATCCGGTCTACATCGTGGACGACGACGCAGGCGTGCGCCACTCGCTGGCCGCCCTGCTGCTGGCCCGTGGCCACCAGGCGCAGGTGTTTGCGAGCGGAGCGGAGTTTCTGGCCCAGACCGACCTGACCCAGCCCGGTTGCGTGCTGCTGGACCTGCGCATGGAAGGCATGAGCGGCCTGCAGGTGTTCGAGGCCATGCGCCAGCGCGGGTCGGTGCTCAAGACCGTGTTCCTGTCTGCGCATGGCGAGCTGGCCTCGGCCGTGGCCGTCGTCAAGCAGGGCGCGGTGGACTGGCTGGAAAAACCCTGCGACGAAGCCACACTCATCGCGGCAGTGCAGCGCGCGGCCTGCCTGTCACACGAGGTGGCCGCCGAGGCGCAGCGCCGCTCTTTGTTGCTGGAGCGCTGGAACGCGCTGAGCCCGCGCCAGCAGGAGGTGGCGCGCCTGGTGGCCACCGGCATCAGCAGCAAGGAAGTCGCCCGCGCCCTGGCGTACCGCGACCCCGACCGCCCGATCGACCCACGCACTGTGGACACGCACCGCTCGGCCATTTTTTTGAAGCTGGACATCCGTTCGTCCCACGAATTGGGCAAACTGGTGGAGGAGCTGGGGCTCACCGAAGGCCTTGCTCCCAGGTTTTCGTAAGCTTTCTTACGAATCTTTTGCACAATGCATCCATGAACCGCAGAAACCACATCCTCCTCAGCGCCGTTGCCGCCGCCGCAGTCTTCTCGTCCTGTGCCGCCTGGGCGCAAGACGCCGCCCAGCCCATCCGCCTCATCGTGCCCTACGCCCCTGGCGGCCCCATAGACGTGACGGCGCGAGCACTGGCCGAGCGTGTTCGCGACTCGCTGGGCACGGTGATCATCGACAACAAAGGTGGCGCAGGCGGCAACATCGGTGCCGACGCGATTGCCAAGGCCGCGCCCGACGGCCTGACCATCGGCATCGCGGCCACGGCCACCCATGCGGTCAACCCCTGGCTGTACGCACGCATGCCGTATGACGCAGGCAAGGACTTTGCGGCCATCACGCAGATGGTGCGTGTGCCCAACGTGCTGGTCATGAACGCCGCCAAGGCCGAGCAGCTCAAGATCAACTCGGTGGCCGACCTGATCGCCTATGCCAAGGCCAACCCCGCCAAGCTCAACTACGGCAGCGGCGGCAACGGCAGCGCAGGCCACCTAGCGGGTGAGATGTTCAAGCAGCGCGCAGGCATCTTTGCTCTGCACATCCCCTACCGGGGCGCCAGCCCGGCCCAGCTGGCGCTGCTGGCGGGCGAGGTGGACTTCAACATCGACAACCTGGCCGCCGCCGCACCCAACATCCGCGCGGGCAAGCTCAAGGCGCTGGCCGTGACTTCGCTGGACGCGTCGGCCTCGCTGCCTGGCGTACCTCCGCTGTCGACCACATTCAAGGGCTTCTCCATCGACACCTGGTGGGGCCTGGTGGCACCTGCCGCCACCCCCAAGCCCGTCATCGACAAGCTGAACAAGGCTTTTGTGGCAGCGCTGAATGCACCCGAAACCAAGACCCGCTTTGGCGCCCTGATGGCCGAACCCGTGGCCACCACGCCCCAACAGTTCGACAGCTTCATGGCCGCCGAACGTGCCAAGTACCAGCAGGTGGTCAAGGCCTCAGGTGCAAAAGTCGACTAACCCCTGAGCGGTTTCGCGTCCCCCCAGGGGGACGCAGGGGGGACGCAAGGGGACGCTGCCAGCGGCCCGGCCAAGCCGATTCCACAGCGGCGCGCTGGTGTTGGGCAGCACCTGGCTCATCTAGGGATGTCCTGCATAACCCTCGCGAGTCGGTGGTAGTGCGGATCGGGACAGGCCGCAAGGCGTCTTTTTGCAGCCAATAGCCCGGCTATTGGCAAGAAAAGCAACGCAGCGGACTGCCCGAGGCCGCGCTATCACAGACCGCAGGGAGTTATGCAGGACATCCCTAGCGCATGTCAACCTGGCGCACAGCGGGTTTTTTTCAAGCTTTTTTGGCCCCCTCCGCGCAACCAGAAAGCGTTTATTGCTCCTAATTCAGGAGCAATCACCACCTACCGCACCCTCTGCCCAGGCCACACCGGCCAACAGGTCGATGCTCTGCAAGGCCACCGCCTGAAGGGCAGCCGCCGACACGCGCTCGGGCACAAGGTCGGCCAGGGGACGCAGCACAAATGCGCGCTCAGCCATGCGGGGGTGAGGCACGGTGAGGTCAGGGGTGTCGATCACCTGGTCGCCAAACCACAGGATGTCCAGGTCCAGCGTGCGTGGTGCATTGCGGTAGGGGCGCTCGCGCCCAGCAGATTGTTCGATGGCCTGCAGCGCATGCAGCAGGGCCTCGGGTGCAAGCGTTGTGGCTACCTCGGCCACGGCGTTCAGGTAGTCGGGGCCACCGGCATCCACCGGCGCGCTGCCGTACAGAGGCGACACCCGCAGCACACGGGTGCCGGGGCATTGACCCAGGGCTGTCAAGGCATTGCGCAGGGTGGCTTCGCGCTCGCCCAGGTTGGCTCCCAGGCCCACATAGGCCAGGGAGGGCTCAGCGCCCATGTCTGG
>NZ_QAIH01000241.1:7896-12318 GCF_003060895.1 Acidovorax sp. HMWF029
TCGCCAGCCGCTGCGGGCGCTGCACCGTCACCGCCGCCTGCACCACCGGGCTTGCGGCGACGGCGGCGGCGCTTTTTGGGGGCACCGCCTTCAGTGGCGAACTCGGTATCGCCCCCTTGCGGGTCCGCGTCTGCCGCCGGTCCTGCCGAGCGCGGGGCCGATGCGGGCGCATTGCGAGGCACGCGCTTGACCACGGGCTGCTGTGCTTTCTGGCGGGCTTTGGCTTCCTCTTTGGCCTGGTCCATCAGGTCGTCACGGCGCTCGTCGTCGGCAGCCTGGAAGTCCTGCCACCACTCGGCCAGGGCTTCTTCGACCTCGCCCACATCGGCGCGCAGGCGCATGAAGTCGAACCCGGCCCGAAAGCGCGGTTGCATCACCATGCCATACGGGGTGTTGCCCACGCGCTTTTCAAAACGCGGCTGCATGACCCAGATCTCGCGCATGTCGGCGGCCAGCTTGCCACGGCCCGACACGTCGCCAATGCGGCGGTCGAACACTTCGTCGATGGCCTCTTGCAGCGCAGGCAATGGGTGCAGGCGCTGGTTCAGGCGCTCTTGCCAGCCATTGCGCACGTCTTCCCACAGCACGCAGGCCAGCAAGAAGCTGGGGGCTACGGGCTTGCCTTCGTTCACGCGGCGGTCGGTGTCCACCAGGGCGGCCTTCACAAACGGCGTATCGGCGCGCTCCACGGCCACATCCAGCAGCGGGTAGATGCCCTTGGCCATGCCCAGCTTGCGCAGTTGCTCGATCGTCGCAATCGCGTGCCCGGTCTGCAGCAGCTTTAGCATTTCGTCGAACATGCGGCTTTGGGGCACCTCGGCCAGCAGGGCCTGCGACTGCACCAGCGGCGCGGCCGACTTGGCATCGATGCTGAAGCCCAGCGGGCTGAGCTTGGCCGCAAAGCGCACGGCGCGGATGATGCGCACCGGGTCTTCGCGGTAGCGCGTGGCGGGGTCGCCAATCATGCGCAGGGTCTTCTTCTTGGCGTCCTGCAAACCCTTGTGGTAGTCCACCACGATCTGGCTGACCGGGTCGTAGTACATGGCGTTGACGGTGAAGTCACGGCGCGTGGCGTCTTCATCCTGCGGGCCCCAGACGTTGTCGCGCAGCACGCGGCCCGATGCGTCCACGGCATGCTGCATGCCCGATAGCTGGGCCTTGCTGGTCTTCTCGTTACCCGCCACCTGGCCTGCGGCAGCGTTGTCGAGGTAGGCGCGGAAGGTGGAGACCTCGATCACCTCATGTTCGCGGCCCCGGCCATGCACCACGTGCACGATGCGAAAGCGCTTGCCGATGATGAAGGCGCGGCGAAACAGCCCCTTGACCTGCTCGGGCGTGGCGTTGGTGGCCACGTCGAAGTCCTTGGGGCGCAGGCCCAGCAGCAGGTCGCGCACGGCGCCACCCACGATGTAGGCCTCGAAACCGGCGTCCTTGAGCGTCTGCACCACCTCGGCGGCGCGGCGGTCCACCAGCTCGGGGTTGATGCCGTGCACGCTGGCGGGCACCTCTTCGCGCTTGCCGAAGTGGGGCTTGCCGCCCGAGGTACCAGGCGTCGATTTGCCCAGCAGTTTGTCGATGAACTTCTTGATCATGGGGTGAGAGTATTCAGGGGGTCGGGCACGAAGCGACGGCTGGAGGGGCTGAAAAGCGCTCAGGCAGCCGGTGGTGCAGGCGTTTCGGCATTGGCCACAAACAGGTCCAGTATGCGCCAGCCGCGCTCCTGGGCCAGGGCGCGCAGGCGCGGGTCGGGGTTGGTGGCGACCGGGTGGTTCACCTTCTCCAGCAGGGGCACGTCGTTCATGGAGTCGCTGTAGAAGGTGCTCTCCACGTCGGCCCAGCCGAGTTGCCGCTCCGCCAGCCATTGTTCCATGCGGCGCACCTTGCCTTCGCGCATGGTCGGGATGCCGTCGATCTCGCCGGTGTACCAGCCGCTGGCGTCGCGCACCAGCTGCACGGCCAGCAGTTGCGGCACCCCCAGCGCCTGGGCAATGGGGGTGGTCACAAATTCGTTGGTGGCAGTGACGATCACCACCTCGTCGCCCGCCGCCTGGTGCTGGCGGATCAGGTCGAGCGCCTGGGGATGGATGGCGGGGGTGATGACCTCGCGCATGAACTGCTGGTGGGCGGCCGCTGCGGCATCGGGCCCGCGCAGGCGTACGGCCTCGGTCGCAAAACGCACGTAGTCGTGTACATCGAGCGTGCCCGCCTGGTAGTGGGCGTAGAACTCGTCGTTGCGGCGCGCGAACTCCACGGGGTCGTTCCAGCCAATGCGGATGGTGAACTCGCCCCACTCGTAGTCGGAGTCGAGCGGCAGCAGCGTGTGGTCCAGGTCAAACAGCGCAAGCCGCAGGCGGCGGGGTTCAGTAGTCATTCAGTGTCACAAAGGGCAAAAGGAGAGGCGCGCTTCATTCCGATTCGAGCATCGTCTTGAGCAACGGAATCGTGATGGCGCGCTGGGTGCGCAAGGCAAACGCATCGAGCTGGTCCAAGAGCTGCATGAGGCTGCCAAGGTCGCGCGAGAAGCGGTTGAGCATGTAGTCCATGACTTCATCGCCCAGGAAGACGCCGCGTGCGTCGGCCTCCTGGCGCAGCACGGCGCGGCGCTCGGCCTCGCCCAGCAGCTGCAGCTGGAACACATGGCCCCAGCCCAGGCGGCTGCGCAGGTCGTCGCGCAGCGGCAGGTCGGCAGGGGGCAGATCGCCTGCAGCCAGCACCCAGCGCTGGCTGCCAATGGCAGGGCTGATGGCGTTGACGAACCAGTTGAACGCCGTGGCCTGCTGGGCCGTGCTGTACAGGTGCACATCGTCCATGAGCACGGCTGCCCAGTTCTCGTCGAAATCCGGGGGGTCGGCCACGGATGGATCGAGCCAGCCCACGCTGGAGCCCTGCTCGCGCAGGGCCTGGCGCACGGCCTGGAGCAAATGGGTCTTGCCACTGCCGGGCTCGCCCCACAGATAGGTGGGCACGGGGGAGCGGGTGGCCTCGCTGCTGCCTTCGCCTGCGGCCAGGCGCAGGTGTTGCAGGGCGGCCTCATTGGGACCGGCATAAAACCGGGACAGCGTGGGTCCTGTGGCCAGGCCGATGTCCAGTGCCAGTTGCTTCATCATGGCTGCCGCCCACAGGCACGCAGGCAGAGGGTTGGGGCATGAAACAGCATGGGCTTGAAAGACAAAACAGGGCGGGGTGAAGGGGTGAGCGGGAGGCACTGGGTGCGCAACCCGTAAAATCTGGGCAAATTTTAGTCTGCTGCGCACGCTGTTCCGTGCCGTCCCTGCCTTGAGCACCCCTATGAGCACCTCTGCCACCTCCCCCACCCCCTTGTCCTACAAAGACGCTGGCGTTGACATCGACGCTGGTGACGCCCTGGTCGAACGCATCAAACCCCTGGCCAAGAAGACCATGCGCGAGGGTGTGCTGGCGGGCATCGGCGGCTTTGGCGCACTGTTTGAGGTGCCCAAGCGCTACAAGGAGCCCGTGCTCGTCTCCGGCACCGACGGCGTGGGCACCAAGCTCAAGCTGGCGTTCGAATGGAACATGCACGACACCGTGGGCATCGACCTGGTGGCCATGAGCGTGAACGACGTGCTGGTGCAGGGCGCCGAGCCGCTGTTCTTTCTCGACTACTTTGCCTGCGGCAAGCTCGATGTGGACACCGCCGCTGCCGTGGTGGGCGGCATCGCCAAGGGTTGCGAACTGAGCGGCTGCGCACTGATTGGCGGCGAAACCGCTGAAATGCCCGGCATGTACCCAGCGGGTGAATATGACCTGGCCGGCTTTGCCGTGGGCGCGGTCGAAAAGTCCAAGATCCTGACCGGCCAGACCGTTCAACCCGGCGACGTGGTGCTGGGTCTGGCCAGCCACGGCGTGCATTCCAACGGTTTCAGCCTGGTGCGCAAGTGCATCGAGCGCGCGGGCGCCGACCTGCCCGCCACGCTGGATGGCAAGCCTTTCAAGCAGGCCATCATGGAACCCACCCGCCTGTACGTGAAAAACGTGCTGGCTGCGCTGGCGGTCCACCCCATCAAGGCCCTGGCCCACATCACGGGCGGTGGCCTGCTGGAGAACATCCCCCGCGTGCTGCCCGAAGGCACGGCCGCCCACCTGACCAAGGGCAGCTGGCCCCAGACCGAGCTGTTTGCCTGGCTGCAGAAGACCGCCGGCATCGACGACATCGAGATGAACCGCACCTTCAACAACGGCATCGGCATGGTGGTGGTGGTGGACGCCGCCAACGCTGAGGCCACAGCCGCCACGCTGCGTGCGGCGGGCGAGCAGGTGTACACCATTGGTGCGATTGCAGCACGCGGCGATGGCGCTGCCGTGGTGGTCGCCTGAACGCCCTGACCCCCACCCCGCCACGGCCCGCTGCGCGCTGGCGCGTGCGCGCCACTTGTGCTTTGGATTGTGTTCGCCCTATCAGAC
>NZ_QAIH01000242.1:0-2851 GCF_003060895.1 Acidovorax sp. HMWF029
GCCCTGCCATGACCCAGCACCTCACACCCGCCGACTACCTCAAGAAGATCCTGACCGCCCGTGTGTACGACGTGGCGGTGGAGTCGGCCCTGGAGCCCGCCAAGAGCCTCAGCCGCCGCCTGCACAACAAGGTGCTTTTGAAGCGCGAGGACCAGCAACCCGTGTTCAGCTTCAAGTTGCGCGGCGCCTACAACAAGATGGCACACCTCACACCCGAGCAGCTGCAGCGCGGTGTGATCTGCGCCTCAGCCGGCAACCACGCCCAGGGCGTGGCCATGAGCGCCCACAAGCTGGGCACGCGCGCCGTGGTCGTCATGCCCACGACCACGCCCCAGCTCAAGGTGGATGCCGTCAAGACGCTGGGGGGCGACGTGGTGCTGCACGGCGAGAGCTATTCCGACGCCTACGAGCACGCCGCCCGCCTGCAAAAGGAACAGGGCCTGACCTTTGTGCACCCTTTTGATGACCCGCTGGTCATCGCCGGCCAGGGCACCATCGCCATGGAGATCCTGCGCCAGCTGCAAAGCCTGGGCAGCAACCAGCTCGATGCGGTGTTCGTGGCCATCGGCGGCGGCGGCCTGGTGTCCGGCGTGGCCAACTACATCAAGGCCGTGCGGCCCGAGATCAAGGTGATCGGTGTGCAGATGAACGACTCGGACGCGATGATCCAGTCCGTCAACGCCCACCAGCGCGTCACGCTGGCCGACGTGGGCCTGTTCTCCGACGGCACGGCCGTCAAGCTCGTTGGCGAGGAAACCTTCCGCGTGGCCCAGGGCCTGGTGGATGAGTTCGTGACGGTGGACACAGACGCCGTCTGCGCCGCCATCAAGGACATCTTTGTGGACACGCGCAGCATCGTCGAGCCCGCAGGCGCCTTGGCCGTGGCCGCCATCAAACAATACGTCGCCAAGAACAAGACCAAGGGCGAAACCTACGCTGCCATCCTCTGCGGCGCCAACATGAACTTCGACCGCCTGCGCTTTGTGGCCGAGCGCGCCGAGGTGGGCGAGGAGCGTGAAGCCCTGTTCGCCGTCACCATCCCCGAGGAGCGCGGCAGCTTCCGCCGCTTCTGCGAAGTGGTGGGCGACCTGCCGGGCGGCGCACGCAACGTGACCGAATTCAACTACCGCATCAGCGACGCCGCCCAGGCGCATGTGTTTGTGGGCCTGACGACCCACGGCAAGGGCGAGTCAGAAAAGATCGCCAAAAACTTCGGCCGCCACGGCTTCGAGGCGCTGGACCTGACCCACGATGAACTGGCCAAGGAACACCTGCGCCACCTGGTGGGCGGCCACTCGGCGCTGGCGCAGGACGAGCGCCTGATGCGCTTCACCTTCCCCGAGCGGCCCGGCGCGCTGCTCAAGTTCCTGAGCCTGATGCAACCCACCTGGAACATCAGCCTGTTCCATTACCGCAACCAGGGTGCCGACTATGGCCGCATCCTCGTGGGCATGCAGGTGCCGCCTGAAGACGCCGCCACGTTCGACGCCTTCCTGTCCACACTGGGCTACCCCTATGTGGAAGAAACGCTCAACCCGGCCTACCGGCTGTTCCTGCGCTCCAAATAATGCCCAAAATGGCCACCTCCGCCTGATACAAGGGCGTTGGTAGCTATCAAAACAGAAGCAAACCTTCACCAATACCACAGCACGCCATGCAAGCCCTGCGCCACTACCTGCTGGCCGTGCAGTTCTTCACCCGCATTCCCGTCACCGGGCGGCTGGCGGACTGGGTGGGCTACAGCCCCGCCATGCTGCGCGCCAGTGCGGCCCACTTCCCCGGCATCGGCTGGCTGGCGGCCCTGCTGGCGGTGGGGGTGTATGGTGGCCTGCACTGGGCGCTGGCCCCGAACCCCTTTGCCTCGGCGGTGGCCGCCGTGCTCAGCACCGTGGCCACCGTGCTCATGACGGGCGGCTTCCATGAAGACGGTCTGGCCGACGTGGCCGATGGCCTGGGCGGCAGCGCCCAGCGCGAACGAGCGCTCGACATCATGAAGGACTCGCGCATTGGCGCCTTTGGGGCCATGGCGCTGGTGCTGGCGCTGCTGTCCAAACTCAGCCTGCTCGCCTTGCTGGGCGCACACAGCCTGGCAGTCGCGCTGTCGGCTCTGGTCGGCGCGCACGTGCTGTCGCGCCTGTGGCCGCTGTTCATCGTGCGCAGCCTGCCGCATGTGGGCGACACGGCACGCTCCAAAAGCAAACCGCTGGCCGACCAGATCTCGGGCGGCGCCCTGGCCACAGCCGTTGCATGGTGTTTCGTGCCGCTGGCGCTTGTCTGGCATGCCCAATCAGCTATTTTTCTCATAGCATCTGCAGCCCTCAGCGCAGCTGCCGCAGCCTGGATGGGGCGCTGGTTTGCGCGGCGCCTGCAGGGCTTTACCGGCGACTGCCTGGGCGCCACCCAGCAGGTGAGCGAAATCGGCTTCTACCTGGGTGCGGCGCTCGCCCTGCGATGGGCATGAAGCCCCCCCAACCAAGCGCCCGGCTGTGGCTGGTGCGCCATGCCGCCCCCCAGGTGGCCTCGGGCACCTGCTACGGCGCACTGGATGTCCCCGCCGACCCGGTCGCCACGCTGGCAGCAGCCCGGCGTCTGGCCGCCGCCCTCCCCCCAGCGCCAGGGGTGTTTTGCTCAACGCTACAAAGATGTGAGCAGCTGGGGCAATCCCTGTGCGCGGAAAGGCCCGATTTGATGCTGATTCCAGATGCCCGGCTGCGCGAAATGGACTTTGGCGCCTGGGAAGGCCGGGCCTGGAACACGCTCGCCAAAAGCGACATCGATGCCTGGACTGCAGACTTTGCCCACCACGCGCCAGGCGGCGGCGAGCCCCTGTCCCGCATGCTTGGCCGGGTGG
>NZ_QAIH01000242.1:2904-6826 GCF_003060895.1 Acidovorax sp. HMWF029
GGGGTGATGCCCCGCTCGGAAGATTGGCCTGTGGCGGCGCCGGGCTGGGGCGAATGGGAAGTGCGGGATCTGGACTGAAACTAGGCCTTGGAGGCGGGCTCAGTTCTTGAGCGGCATGTCCAGCGTCAGCGTGGCGGGCCCACCCATCTGGCCGCCCAGCTGGGCCTGCCGGGGGCCCAGGGCTTGCAGCACCAACCCCTCATCCACCGCAGCCCCCACACGGAAGGGCTTGGCCGGTTTGCCATCCACCGCGATCAGTGCGGCCCCGCCGCCGCTGCTGCGCCCCGATAGCACACCGATCAGTGTGAAGCGGCTGGCCGCTGAAGCCACCGGCGCCACGGGCGCGGCGCCCGGCACCGACGGCTGAGCGCCCAGCAAACGTGCCAGGGCCTGGGCGTCAGGCACCACGGGGACCGGTGCCACTGCCGGGCCCACCGCCGAAGCGGAAGGCGCCGACAAACGCAGCCCCCAGAACACCACGCTGGCACCCGCCACGGCCCAGAGCACCAGCGAGCCCAGACGGACGCCCCATTTGCTGTACGAATTGGTCACCATGCGGCGATTATGATTCACGCGATTCGACCATCCGAGAGACCACCAGCAGTGAACACTTCTTTCTCCCTCCTCGTGCGCACCGCCCCGCGCCGTGTTGCCAAGACCGTGGCCCGTGGTTTCACCCTCATCGAACTGATGGTGGTGCTGGTGATCATCGGCGTGCTGGCCGCGCTGATCGTGCCCAACGTGCTGGAACGCGCCGACGATGCCCGCGTGACGGCCGCCCGCACCGACATCACCAACATCATGCAGGCGCTCAAGCTCTACCGCCTGGACAATCAGCGCTACCCCACGGCCGAGCAGGGCCTGCAGTCCCTGGTCATCAAGCCCAGCGCCGCCCCGGTGCCCGGCAATTGGAAGCTGTACCTGGAAAAACTGCCCAACGACCCCTGGGGCCGTCCCTACCAGTACCTGAACCCCGGCATCAAGGGCGAGATCGACGTGATGTCGTTCGGCGCCGACGGCCAATCGGGCGGCGAAGGCAAGGACGCAGACATCGGCAGCTGGCAATAGCCCCCCAGGCTCCCCCAAAAAAAGTGTTTATGAACCGCTCACGCGGCTTCACCCTGCTAGAGCTTCTGGTGGTCCTAAGCATCGTCGCCCTGGCCACCGCCGGTGCGGGCTTGGCCATGCGCGACAGCGGACAGACACAGCTGGAGCGCGAGGCCGCACGGCTGGCGGCGCTGCTCGAGTCCGCGCGTGCGCAGTCGCGGGCCGGTGGCCTGCCCGTGCGCTGGCGCGCCGTGCCCCAGGGGTTCCGGTTTGAAGGCCTGCCGCCCAGCGCTCAGGCAGCGCTGCCCAACCAGTGGCTGGACAACGGCACCACCGTGCGCGGCCCGGCCGTGCTGCAGCTGGGGCCCGAGCCCCTCATTGGCCCGCAGCAGGTGCTGATCACCCACCAGGCGCACCCCGAGCGGGTCTTGCGCATCGCCACCGATGGCGTGCGCCCGTTTTCTGTGGACGCGGTGCAGTGAAAACAAACCTCGCCGCGCCAGCGGCAAAGCAACACGGTTTCACGCTGGTGGAGGTGCTCGTGGCGCTGGCCATTGTGGCCATTGCGCTCATGGCGGGGCTGCAAGCCACGTCGGCGCTCACGCGCAATGCTCTGCGGCAATCCGACATCGTGCTGGCCCAGCTCTGTGCCGAAAACGAGCTGGTCCGCGCCCGGCTCTCGCGCCAGATGCCCAGCGTGGGCGACAGCACCCAGCCCTGCGAGCAGGCCGGGCGCCAGCTGCAGGTGGTGACCGTCGTGCGCCCCACACCGAACCCGAGTTTTAGGCGCATCGACGCGCAGGTGCTGGATGGCGACAACTCCATTCTGCGCATCTCCACCATCATTGGAAGGTATTGATGGAACACCCCCCTGAGGCCCTGCGGGCCTTCCCCCCGCTCTCGCATTGCTGCGCAATGCGGGCAGGGGGACGCCGCCAGCGCGGCGGGGCGGCCCTTGCGCGGCGGCTGCTGACCTGGGCCGCGCCAGTTGCGCAGGCCGCGCGCTGGCGCCCCACCTGTGAGGTCACAGGCCAACGCGGCTTCACCCTGGTCGAGCTGCTGCTGGCAATTGCGGTGATGAGCCTGCTGGCCATCCTGAGCTGGCGCGGGCTTGATGGCATGGTGCGGGCGCAGGAGATCACGCGCCAGCGGGCCGATGAGATGCTGGTGCTGCAGGCCGCTCTGGGCCAGTGGGGCACCGACCTCGATGCGCTGATGCCGATTGCCAACACCACGCCGCTGGACTGGGACGGCCAGGTGCTGCGCCTGACGCGCCGCAGCAGTGCCGTGCCCGACGAGGGCGCGCTGGTGGTGGCCTGGACCCGCCGCAATACCAACCCGGGCGGCCAGTGGCTGCGCTGGCAGTCGCCCCCGGTGCGCACCCGCGCGGACTGGCAGCAGGCCTGGCAGCAGGCAGCCCAATGGGCGCGCACACCGGGCGATGCAGAGCGGCGCTACGAAGTGGCGCTGCTGCCACTCGAAAGCTGGCAAATCTTCTATTACCGGGGCGGTGCGTGGTCCAACCCGCTGTCCAGCACCGGCACCACGCCGGGCGACAGCTCGGCTGCGGTCCCTGACGGCGTGCGCCTGCAGATCACGCTGCCGCCCGGCCAGGCGCTGGCGGGCCAACTCACGCGCGACTGGGTCAACCCGGTGCTGGGGGGAGGCAGGTCATGAGTTCCCTCTGGAACCGCTGCACACCGAACCACCAGCGGCGCAGGCACGGCGCGCGCGGTGCCGCCCTGCTCGCTGCCATGCTCACCGTCACCCTGGTCGCCACCTTTGCCGCTGCCGCCATGTGGCAGCAGTGGCGCGCGGTGGAGGTCGAGACGGCCGAGCGGGGCCGGGTGCAGTCCACCTGGATCCTGATCGGCGCACTCGACTGGTCGCGCCTCATCCTGCGCGAAGACGGGCGCTCGGGGGGTGCCGACCACCTGGCCGAGCCCTGGGCCGTGCCGCTGGAGGAAGCCCGGCTGTCCACCTTCCTGGCCGCCGAAAACAATGTGAGCCAGGTCGATGACGCGAGCACCGACACCACCGAGGCCTTCCTGTCGGGCCAGATCACCGACATGCAGGGTCGCCTCAACATCACCAACCTGGCCGAAGGTGGGCAGGTGCAGGCCGTGGCTCTGCGGCAGTTCACCCGCCTGTTCGAACGCCTGGGCCTGCCCCCGCAGCAGCTCACGCGGCTGCTGGATGGGCTGCGCCGGGCGCAGGCGGGCGTGGGCAGCGATGGCAATACCGCACCGCTGCTGCCCCCCACCATCAGCCAGCTGACATGGCTGGGCCTGAGCCCGGCCACCGTGGCCACACTGGCCCCCCATGTCACCCTGCTGCCGGTGCGCACGCCAGTCAACCTGAACACCGCCGGCATCGACGTGCTGATGGCCGCCATCGACGGGATGGACAGCGCCACCGCGCAGAAGATGGTGCAGGCGCGCGAGGCCCGGCATTTCCGCACCCTCAGCGAGGTGCGCGACTTGGTGGGCGCGAGCATCGACATCAACGAAAGCGCCCACGCCGTGGCCTCGTCCTACTTTGAAGTGCGGGGCCGCCTGCGCTTGGGCGATGCGATGGTGGACGAGCGCTCGCTGGTACGCAAACAGGGCATCGACGTGACCACGCTGTGGCGCGAGCGGGGCGCTTTTGACCGCGAAAACGCCCTGGCCATGGCGCCGCCGCCGCGATGAGCTGCAGCACATTGGCGACACCCGCGCAGCGACTGGCTGCCAGTGTCAAGTCCGCCCCCTAAAATGGCCCGCAAAACCTGCCCATGAGCACCCTCATCCTTTTCCTGCCGCCGGTCCGTCCGGGCCCCACCACCGAGTACAGCTACACGCTGACGGCAGACGGCCACACCGCCCTTCGCCACGCC
>NZ_QAIH01000243.1 GCF_003060895.1 Acidovorax sp. HMWF029
AACCACATCCGCCCTGAACAGCTGCCGCCCAGCCTTGCCATTGCATATGCTGCATTTTTTATAGCAAGAAACCATTTGCAGTCGCGCGGAGATGGCCAAAATAATCCAAAGTCACCCAGGCGACGACCCGCGTGCTGCTGGCGGGTCTACAGTGACGCCCCATGAATACCACCCCCACCTGCTTCTCCCTCAGCATCACCAACCATGTGGCACACCTGGTGCTGAACCGCCCCGAGGCCATGAACACCATGCACCCCACCTTCTGGCGCGAGCTGGACGAGGTGCTGGGCACATTGAACAAAAGTGGCGAAGCGCGTGCGCTGGTCGTCAGCAGCACCGGCAAACATTTCAGTGCGGGCATGGCGCTCGAAACCTTTGGCGGCGCCATCACCATGGACGACCAGAGCCCCGAGGGGCGGGCCGCCATCTTCGACCTGCTCACCGACATGCAGGCCACCTTCACCCGCATCGAGAGCCTGCGCATCCCGGTGATCATGGCCATTCACGGCGGCTGCATCGGCGGCGCGGTGGACATGGTCACCACCGCCTGCGTGCGCTACGCCACGGCCGACGCGTTCTTCTGCATCCAGGAGATCAACATTGGCATGGTGGCCGACGTGGGCACGCTGCAGCGCCTGCCCAAGCTCATCCCGCTGGGCGTGGTGAAAGAGCTGGCCTACACCGGTCGCCGCCTGAGCGCTCAGAAGGCCCAGGGCTACGGCCTGGTCAACGAAGTCTTCGACACGCAGGAAGCCATGGTGGCCGCCGCGCTGCAGTGCGCCCAAGAGATCGCCTCCAAGCCCCCCGTCGCCATCTGGGGCACCAAGCAGGCCGTGAACTACGCGCGCGACCACAGCGTGGAAGACAGCCTGCGCCAGATGGGCTGGCTGCAGGGTGCCATCTGGAGCAACCGGCACGTGATGGAGTCCGTCACGGCCATGAAGCAAAAACGGGCGGGCGAGTTCCCCTCGCTCACGCCGCTGATACGGTTCAACGACCTGGGCTGAGGCAACGGGTGGGCCGGTGCAGAGACCGCTCCACGGACCACTGATCGCCCTATCCCCAGGCACCCCATCCCCAAGTACCCCACAGCCTGCA
>NZ_QAIH01000244.1 GCF_003060895.1 Acidovorax sp. HMWF029
GGTTGATCCCTTCGGGCGAGTTGTGGCTGCCGCGTGCCAGCCTCACGGCCTGCCTGCGTGCCGCTATGGCGCGCAGCACGGTGGGCTACACGCTCAGCGATGCGCAGCGCATCAACCGGTTTCCGGCATCGCCCCTGTGCAGCCTGAGCTGGTGGTTTGAAGGCCGCAGCGAGGCCCTGGTGGCCGAGCGCCCCGACACCATGCCCACAGAGCACAGTCCGCGCGAGGCCTACCCCGGCCGCTGGGTGCTGGCGGGCCCGCAGACCCGCCCCACGTCCAGCTTTTGCGCAGGGCCCACGCACGCCATGATGGTGATGTTCATGCCCGACGCGCTGCACCAGCTCACCGGCGTGGACCCGGGCGCCCTGACCGACCGCATGGTGGACGCACAGTCTGCGTTGCCACCCGACTGGATTGCACTGTGCGAGGCCGTGCAGAACCAGCCCGACAACGCGGCCCGCCTGCAATGCCTGGAAGACTTCCTGGAGCCCCGCTGGCAGGCCTGTCGCCCCGCGCAGGCGTTGCCCACGCAGCGCTATGGTGACTGGGCCATGCATCTGGCGCAACGGGCTGCCCTCTCTGCCCCCGGCCGCAGCCTGCGCCAGCTGGAGCGGCGTATCAAGCGCTGGGCCGGGCTGCCGCTGCGCGAGCTGCGCGGTTTTGGCAAAGCCGAGCAGGCGTTCTTCGACACCATTGCGGCCGATGCCGCGCAAGGTTTCGTCAAATGGGCCGACGTGGCCGCAGGCGCAGGCTTTTCTGACCAGCCGCACCTGTGCCGCGTCACGCGCCGCATCACGGGCTACGCGCCGCAGGCGCTGTACGACGGCATCTATGGCGACGAGGCATTCTGGGCCTATCGCATTTGGGTGTAGCGTCGCGCTGGTCCCCGCCAGGCATGCACGCCCGGCGCCCGTATCATCCCCGCCATGCTTGCCAAGTTGATGAGTTTCCTTCTGCTGGGGATCGTGCGGTTTCTGACCGGCTCCCAGGCCCGCTGGTATGGCTGCCCGCCCAAGGCCGAGCAGCGCATCTATTTCGCCAACCACCAGAGCCACGCCGACATGGTGCTGATCTGGGCTGCGCTGCCCGAGGAGCTTCGCAGCATCACGCGGCCCATCGCGGCCAAGGACTACTGGACCAAGACGCCCTTTCGCCAGTGGATCACCACGGCTGTGTTCAACGCCGTGTATGTGGACCGCCAGGCCGCGCCCGCGCACCCGCCCGCCCCTGTGACGACAGAGCCCATGGGCGTGAGCAACGCCATGGCCACCGCATCTGCGGGTGCCGAAACCGCGATGGCAGGCGGCCCCGACCCTTCTCCCGAAGCGCCACCGCGCGCGCCCACGCCCGATGAGCTGCGCGCTGCCCTGCCCGAGTCCGACCCGCTGGCGCCGCTGGTGCGCGCGTTGGCCAGTGGGGACTCCATCGTGATCTTCCCCGAGGGCACGCGTGGCCATGGCGACGAGCCGCAGTCCTTCAAATCCGGCCTGTTCAAGCTGGCGCAGATGTTTCCGCAGGTGGTGCTGGTGCCCGCCTGGATCAACAATGTGCAGCGCGTGATGCCCAAGGGCGAAGTGGTGCCCGTGCCCATCCTGTGTTCGGTGACCTTTGGCGCACCGATCCAGCTGGAAACAGGCGAAGAACGCCGCCCCTTCCTCGACCGCGCACGCCGCGCGGTGATTGCACTGCGGGACGTCTGAATATGACCCCTACGCTCATCGCTCCGCGTATCGCTGCCCCCCAAGGGGGCGCGTCCTTGCCTTCGGGCGGCCGGGCGGCAACCGCACTACAAGCCCCCACGCTCATCGCTTCGCGTATCGCTGCCCCCCAAGGGGGCGCGTCCTTGCCTTCGGGCGGCCAGGCGGCAACGACATGAACGACTTCCTTCGCAACCTCACCGCCACCCAGCAGATCGGCGCTCTCTTCCTTGCCGTGTTCGGCATCCTGTCCATCGTCACCGTGTGGGCCTTTGTGCGCAATCTGCGCGAACATGCGAGTGACGACCCCGAGTCCGAAGCACGCATGCTGGAGGCCAAACGTTTCTGGGGCCTGCTCAAGACCTCGTGGATGATGGCCACCGTGTTCTGGGTGGGCTGGGTGCTGGGCGACACCGTGGCCACCGTGCTGTTTGCCATCGTGGGATTTTTTGCGCTGCGCGAGTTCATCACCCTCTCGCCCACGCGGCGCGGTGACCACCGCAGCCTGGTGCTGGCGTTCTTCGTGGTGCTGCCGCTGCAGTTCTACATCGTGGGCAGCAAACACTTTGACCTGTTCACAGTGTTCATCCCGGTCTACGTCTTCCTGGCGCTGCCCGTGGTGAGCGCACTGGCCAACGACCCGCAGCGCTTTCTGGAGCGCAACGCCAAGCTGCAGTGGGGCATCATGGTCTGCGTGTATGGCATGAGCCATGTGCCCGCGCTGCTGCTGCTCGATTTTCCGGGCTACCGCGACAAGGGCGCGTTCCTGGTGTTCTTCCTGGTCTTTGTGGTGCAGACCTGCATGGTGGTGCAGCATCTGCTGGGGCGGCGCTTTCCGCACAAGCCCGTGGCGCCGCAGGTGAGCCAGAGCTTCCAGTGGGCGAGTTGGCTGGCCGGCGTGGCGGCCGGTGGACTGGCGGGCGGGTTGCTGTCGTTCATCACCCCGTTCAAGCCCGGCCAGGCGCTGGGCATGGCCCTGCTGGCCTGCGTGGCGGGCAGCCTGGGGCACTTGGTTATGAAGGCGCTCAAGCGCGACCGGGGCATCACGAGCTGGGGCATGCAGGGCATGTCTGTCACCGGCGCCGGCGGCCTGCTCGACCGGGTGGACGCATTGTGTTTTGCAGCCCCTGTGTTCTTCCACTCGGTGCGCTGGTACTTCGGACTTTGATCAAAAATGGCCGTCTGCGCGCGACCATATTGCTTGAACAGCTATTAAATTTATAGCAAATGCGCATTCTTGGCATTGACCCCGGCCTGCAGACCACCGGCTTTGGCGTGGTGGACGTGGACGGCCACAAGCTCAGCTACGTGGCCAGCGGCACCATCCGCACCACCACGCTGGCCCTGGGCGACCTGCCCGGGCGCCTGAAGATCCTGTTCGACGGCATCACCGAGGTGGCCGCTCGCTACGAGCCCGATGTGGCCTCGGTCGAAATCGTGTTCGTCAACGTCAACCCCCAGTCCACCCTGCTGCTGGGTCAGGCACGCGGCGCCGCCATCACCGCCCTGGTGGCCAGCAACCTGCCCGTGGCCGAATACACCGCCCTGCAGATGAAAAAAGCCGTCGTCGGCCACGGCCGCGCCGCCAAGAGCCAGGTGCAGGAGATGGTGCGGCGCCTGCTGCAGCTGCCCGGGCTGCCGGGCACCGATGCAGCCGACGGCCTGGGCATGGCCATCACCCATGCGCATGCTGGCGCGGCGATGGGGCGGCTGGGCGAGGCGGCCACGCTGAACCGGCGGCAGCATGCGATGTACAAGGGGGGGCGGAGCTATTGAAGAAGAGACAGGCTAGCTCGCAGCCCATTCTTCCGTTTGCCACCGAACGCCCGACCCGCGACGCTTGATCGGAAAAACACGTGGCGCACAAATCAATTGCACTGCACAAATTTTCGCGATGAGCCTGCGGCTGCTTCGCGCCCTGTACGCCGTGCCAACACCACAAGCTCTGGATCTGCGGGAAAGCTGGCACCCGTGCCAGGCCAATAGAAGCCTCGTGGTCCAGAACATAAAGTCAGTATCTGGGGCTTGCTGTCAATGACTGCCGCCTCTCCGCGCTCCCCCCACACCTCATAGCGGACCTGCTGGACGGTCTTGCCACGAAACGTTTCCAGCACACGCGCGTAATAAACAGCGCGCTCTTCGGTGTACTCATCTTGACCCACCGATGCGCCTTTCTTTGGGTACAAAGGTTCGATATCGACACGGGTATGAATGACAAGTGCTGAATAGGGCGTCTGTGCAACCGCCCTCTCCAGTGGCTCTTTCAGAGAAGACGCTGCCTCCTCGACCTGAGGCAGAGGAGCCTGGGCCAATACAACCGGTGCCGCAATGCCCCCCCCGAGAAACAGCGTCAAACATAAGCCCAAACTCTTGCGCTGCATCACGACTCCCTTCCAGCATTTTCCGCAGTACCTTGGTAGACAGGCAGCGAGGTCCCGGCCACAACTCCTGTAGGAAAGACAAAGGCGTCCCATACGGTTGCAGGATATTTTTTGATATTCACTTCGTCATTTTGATTGCCGCCCAAAACGTAGTAGTCCTTGCCATCCCGACTCTGCCCCACAGCGAATGCGACGTGCCCACCACCAGACCGGCTTTTCACGCAAATGGCGCCATAAACAGGTGCTTTGAGCGAAGTACCAAACTTGGCCCATTCCAAGGCCCGGTAAGCATCCCTGGGCGGTGCGTAGCCATGCTGAGACATGACCCAGGCAACAAACGATCCACACCACGCGTCCAGTTTTCCTGAATCATCTTTGGCCCAATGTTTGGAGGCTTTGTGATATTCCATGATGCGCGGATTGGCCTTGGAGCCAACTACCTCCTTCTGCCCGATTTCACGTTCAGCAGTCGCAATCCAAGGTGCGCCCAAGTCTGCGCTGGTAGGCGCCGGGTTGGTTAGTACCAATTGGGCATGCACAGAGTTCTCCGCATCTGCGCGGCACATCAATTCAGTCATGGTTTTGCTGCGAGGCAGGATAAGACCGTCCGGCCTTGGAATACCAATACTGCGCTGGAATGCCTGGATCTTGAAGATGGTCCGAACGCCCGGCGAACCATCGGTAACAAGCTGATGAGCACCAGGAATGTCGATTTGATTGAGCAGCCGTTGAACGATCAGCGTGTCGCTCACGCTATTTCGGCCGCCTTGACCCACCGTATCTTTAATCATTGCACCGTTCTTCCATATTGACCTCAAGGCAAGTCTCGCTTGGCGGACTCAGGCCAGTTGCGTCTTCATCCGCTCCGCCCGCTCCTTGGGTGACGGATGGGTGGACAGGAAGCTGCTTGAATCCCCACCCGACATGGCCGCCAGTTTCTCCAGCGCCGTCACACAGGCCTTGCCGTCGTAGCGCTTGGCTTTCATGAAACCCATCGCGTAGTCGTCGGCTTCACGCTCGTTGCTTTGCGAATGCTGAGCGCGCACCACCTTTTCAAACAGGTCGCCGAGCTGCGAGCTGGCAATGGCGCCCGCCTTGCTGTTGCTGGAGGCCACGGCGTTGCGCAGTGCGCTGGTGCGCAGGGCGGCCTGGATGCGGGCCTTGCTGTGGCCCATTTTGACGTGGCCGATTTCGTGACCGATGACGTAGCGCACTTCGTCGTCGGTGAACTTGTCCATGAGGCCAGAGTACACACGGATGGTGCCGTTGGCCATGGCGAAGGCGTTGATGTCGGGGGTGAGGTAGACCTTGAAGTTCATCTTCAGGCCGTCATACGTGCCCAAGCCCGCCGTGAGTTTGTTCAAGCGCGTGGCGTAAGGGTTGCCAGCGGGGGCAATGCGGTTTTGGCGGTCGCTTTCAGCGGCCATCTGGTCAAAGGCGGCCTTCACCTCTTCGTCGGTCAGCGACTCGGATTTGGCCAGGTCCTTGCCTGCATCGAGCACCTTGCCCAGGTCGAACTGTGCCCACACAGGGGATACGGCGCTCACGCCAGATGCCAGGGTGGCGAGCGTCAACAATTTGCGGCGGTCCATCGGGGTTCCCTCTCTTCATCTTGCTGGTTTATGTCTGCACCAACGCCAGCGCCCATGCCATTGCCTGGGGGGCGGTGCGGGCCGAAGGATAGCCACGGCATCGCCATTTCTGGCTCCGGGGCGTGTCTGCAGATGTAAGAGCTGTGTGCCGATGCAGGAGGACCGCGAGCAGTCCGGTGGGCGCTGGGGCTATGCGCTCAGCACGATGCGTACAAGAGTCCGTTCAAAACCGACGCCAGCGCCTTGCTGTTATGCGTCAATAGCTATCAAAAATAGAGCAACCAGCGACGCAAGCGCTGGACCATGCACGGCGTGCACGGCTCAGCGCCCCAACCCGCGTTTGAGTTCCTTGAGCAACAACAGCACCTGGTTGGAGGCATGGCGGCAGCTGCTGTTGAGCAATTGCACCGCCTTTTGCTGCTCGCCCGACTGGAACAGCGTGACCACGTCGGCGGCCTGCTGGTGAAAGTATTTGTGGCGGGCTACCAGCATCTCGAATGCAGGGTAGTGCCCGAGCCGCACGCGCCCCGTGCCATACAACCAGCGGCCCAGGTCGCAACGGTCGTCGTGGCAGATGCGTTCGGGGCGCATGACCTCCTCTGAGCGGCCGTTGACCATGTCCTGCAGCTGCAGGCGCCAGCGCTCGTGGCTGGCAATGGCGGCATCGATGTCGATTTCGGTCATCAGGGTGGCTGCGTATTCGGCGTCCAGCACCAGTTCGCTGCCGTTGTCCTCCATGGCCCAGGTGGTGTCGGGGCTGGTCGGATCCTGCTCCTTGATCTTGAACAAACGGCTGAAGAAACCCATCGTCATCCCTTAAACGGCCAGGGGTCGCGCACACCGGAACCGGCCCACACGGAAAAGTCTTGAAACATTCTGTGGCGCCGCCGCCGTTTTGGCTACCAAAAAATCGTCCGGCAGTGCAAATCGCGAAAGGCGACCCTTCAGGCCCTGCCAGCTCTGCCCGGGAACCAGCACAAAGGCGCCAGGGGCAAGACAATGCGGCCATGATCTCTACCTCCCGCCGCCCCGCCCTGTCGATGCTGGACCTGGTGGCCGTCCGCGAAGGCGGTACCGTGGCCGATGCCCTGCAGATTGCATTGCGCACCGCACAACACGCCGAGCAACTTGGGTTTGCCCGCTACTGGCTGGCCGAGCACCACAACATGGCGGGCATTGCCAGCTCGGCCACAGCCGTGCTGGTGGGCCACATTGCCGGAGGCACCTCGCGCATCCGCGTGGGCTCCGGCGGCGTGATGCTGCCCAACCACGCTCCACTGGTAGTGGCCGAAGCGTTTGGCACCCTGACCGAGCTGTACCCGGGCCGCATCGACCTGGGACTTGGCAGGGCGCCCGGAACCGACCCGGCCACCATGCGCGCACTGCGCCGCAGCCGGGTCGAAACCGCCGATGATTTTCCGCAGGATGTGGCCGAACTGCAGCGCCTGCTGGCACCCGCCGAGCCCGGCCAGCGCCTGATTGCCATGCCAGGCGCAGGCACCAATGTGCCGATCTGGCTATTGGGCTCCAGCCTGTTTTCGGCGCAGCTGGCAGCCGAGCGCGGCCTGCCCTATGCGTTTGCTTCGCACTTTGCGCCGCGCCTGCTGCACCAGGCGATTGACCTGTACCGCCAGCTCTACCGCCCCTCTGCCGCCTGGCCCAGGCCCTATGTGGCGATTGGCGTGCCGCTGATTGCAGCGCCCACCGATGAAGAAGCAGAGTTTCTGGCCAGCAGCACCTACCAGCGGGTGCTGGGCATCCTGACGGGCGACCGTCGCCGCCTGCTGCCTCCCGTTGACAACTACGCCGCACGTCTTCAGCCTCAGGAGCGTGCAGCCATCGGCGACTTTCTGGCCGCTGCCGTGATCGGCGGGCCCGACACGGTACGCGCAGGTTTGGCGCAGCTCAGCGAAGCCACCGGCGCTGACGAGCTGATGCTGGTGAGCGATGTGTACGACCCGGCATTGCGCCTGCGGTCATTGGATATTGCCGCGCAGGCCCACGCCACGTTGGGCCAGACCACTGCGTCAGTCTGAGCACCCGCTCGCCCCCTTTAGCGCTTTATCGCGCCAGATAACCACCATCCACCGGGTAGTACGCCCCGGTGACAAAAGACGCTTTGCTGGACGCCAGCCAGGCGACCAGCTCGGCCACCTCTTCAGGCTGTCCCAGGCGACCAATGGGATGAGCGCCCACCAGCATGGCATGGATGCCCGCATCCTGCTCCAGCCCGCTGATCATGGGCGTGTGAATGAAGGCAGGCCCCACAGCATTGACGCGCACACCCTGTGCGCTGTATTCGAGGGCAGCCGCCTTGGTCAGCCCCACCACCCCATGTTTGGCAGCGGTATAAGCCGGGGCCGTCGCAAAACCGACAGCGCCCAGAATGGACGCCATGTTGATGATCGAACCACCGCCGTTCTTGAGCATGGCCGCAATCTGGTACTTCATGCCGTAGAACACGCCCGACAGGTTGATATTGATGACCTGGGCCCAGCCGTCAAGCGGGTAGTCGGCTGTGGGTGCCTGCGGCCCCCCGATCCCAGCGTTGTTGCAGGCTATGTCCAGGCGGCCGTAGTGGGCAACGGTACGGTTCACCACCGCTTCGCAGTCCTCGGGCTTGCCCACGTCGGCGGCAACAAAGATGGCGTCCCCCCCAGCTGCGCGCACCAACGCTGCTGTCTCCTCGCCCGCCTGCACGTTCACGTCCGACACCACCACCCGGGCGCCCTCACGGGCCCAGACGAGAGCAATCGCACGACCTATGCCCGACGAAGCCCCGGTGACCAACGCAACCTTGTTCTTCAACATAAAAGACTCCTTGTCCAACCACACAGCCTGCCGCCGGATGCGGCAGGCCATTTTTGATTCTGCGCGCCGGGCTGGTCAATGCCTTGACCTGAATCACGCAACGAAGGCTGGCGTTGGCTGGCATTGCTTGGAGGGGGGAACCTCAGGTAGCGGCTACCATCTGGGGCTGCAGCGACTCCACCCACCTCATCCAGCCGTCTGCGTGGTGTGGGACTGCCCGCTTTCCTCGCCACCGCTTTACCGCCCACGCCCGCATGCCCGCTTTTTCCTTTGAAGCCCTGGACGCCCAGGGCCAGACCCGCAAGGGCCTCATGGAGGCCGATACCGCCAAGGCTGCGCGCAGCCTGCTGCGGGCGCAGGCCCTAGTGCCGCTGGCGGTGGAGCCGGTGCAAACCGGCCAGTCACAGAACGGCCGTGCCGCCAGCCTGGGCCAGCGCCTTTTCACACGGCCCGTGTTCAGCGCCACTGCGCTGGCCATCTGGACGCGGCAGATCGCCGGCTTGGTCTCATCGGGCCTGCCGCTGGAACGGGCGCTCACGGCCCTGTCGGAAGAGGCCGACGACGAACGCCAGCGCCACCTGGTGGCTGCGCTGCGGGCCGAGGTCAATGCCGGATCGACCTTTGCGCGGGCCTTGTCGCAGCACCCGCGCGAGTTTTCCGACATCTACTGCGCCGTGATCGGCGCGGGCGAGCACAGCGGCAACCTGGGACTGGTGCTGGAGCGCCTGGCCGACGACCTCGAAGAGCGCCAGGCGCTCAAAGCCAAGCTGGTGGGCGCAGCGCTCTACCCAGCCATCGTCACACTGGTGGCGATTGCCATCGTGCTGTTCCTCGTGGGCTATGTGGTGCCGCAGGTGGCCAGCGTGTTTGCGGGCACCAAGCGGGCCTTGCCGTTCCTGACGGTGGCCATGCTGGGCCTGAGCGCCTTTGTGCGCAACTATGGCTGGGTGATGCTGGTGGCCGCAGTGCTGGCCGCCATCGGGGGCCGGTGGGCGCTGGCCATCGACCCCGTGCGCGAAAAGTTTGATGCCGCCTGGCTGAAGCTGCCGCTGGTGGGCAAGCTGGCCCGGGGCTACAACGCGGCGCGTTTTGCAGGCACGCTGGCCATGCTCTCGGGTGCGGGGGTGCCCATCCTCAAGGCCCTGCAGGCCGCAGCCGAAACCCTGAGCAACCGCGCCCTGCGTGCCGATGCGCTCGATGCCCTGGTGCTGGTGCGCGAGGGGGCCCCGCTGGCCTCGGCGCTGGCGCAAAAAAAACGCTTCCCCGGCCTGCTGTCGATGTTCGCGCGCCTGGGCGAACAGACCGGCCAGTTGCCCGTGATGCTGCAGCGCGCGGCGCGCCAGCTCTCCGCCGAGGTGCAGCGCCGCGCCATGGCGCTCGCCACCATCCTGGAGCCGCTGCTCATCGTGGGCATGGGCGGCATCGTGATGCTGATCGTGCTGGCAGTGCTGCTGCCCATCATCCAACTCAACCAGTTTGTGAAGTGACCTTATGGCCGTGACTTTGGACGACAAGCTGGTGGTGGCGATCTCATCGCGCGCGCTGTTCAATTTTGAGGAAGAGAACCGCGTCTTCGAGAAGGACAACGACCGCGCCTATGTGGACCTGCAGCGCCAACGGCTGGATGTGCCCGCGGCACCGGGCGTGGCGTTCTCGCTGGTGCGCAAGCTGCTCGCCTTCAACACGCCCGAGCACCAGCGCGTCGAAGTGGTGCTGCTCTCGCGCAACGACCCGGTGAGCGGCATGCGTGTGTTCCGCTCATGCCACGCGCACGGGCTACCCACCATCCAGCGCGGGGTGTTCACGCAGGGGCGCGATCCGTTCCGGTATCTGCGGCCCCTTGGCGCCCACCTGTTCCTGTCGGCCAACGAGGCCGATGTGCGCGAAGCCCTCCACCTGGGCTACCCGGCCGCGCGGGTGGTGACCGAATCCATGCAGGCAGGTGACGCCAACCCCGCCGAAGTGCGCATTGCGTTTGACGGCGACGCCGTGTTGTTCTCCGACGAGGCCGAGCGCGTGTACCAGGCCCAGGGCCTGGCGGCTTTTCAGCAGCATGAAAGCGACAAGGCCACCTTGCCGCTGCCCGACGGCCCCTTCAAGCCCCTGCTCGCGGCGCTGCACCGGCTGCAGTCGGCCGGAGAAGCGGGCAGCACCACGGGCATGCGCATCCGCACGGCCCTGGTCACGGCGCGCAGCGCGCCAGCGCACGAACGTGCGATCCGCACGCTGATGGACTGGGACATCAACGTGGACGAGGCCATGTTCCTGGGCGGGCTGCCCAAGGGCGAGTTCCTGCGCGAGTTCGAGCCCGACTTCTTCTTCGACGACCAGACGGGCCATGTGACCTCGGCCGCGCGCCATGTGCCGGCCGGGCATGTCAGCAGCGGTATCTCGAACATGGCGCCGCTGCGGGCTGCCGGGAACTGATCGCCCGGCGCGCGGTCTGTCTGGGTGCGGGTCACCGCTCGTTTCCAAGGAGCCCCTTTTGCACACCCATCTCACCCTGTCCTGCGTGGCCGCCCTCTGGATCGCAGCATGCAGCGCAGCCTGGGCCCAGGCACCTGACGCCGACGCACCGCCAGCGCCCACCAAAGGAGAAGCCAAGGCGCAGCGTGATTTCAAGATGCTGGACTTCAACGGCGACGGCAAGCTCAGCCGCACCGAAGTGCAACTGTTTCCCCGGCTCGCGGCCGCGTTCGATGACGCGGACACCGACCGGGACGGTTATGTGTCGTACGAGGAAGTGCGGGCCTTTGCCGCCAAACACCGGGAGCAGCGGGACCAGCAGCGGGCCGCCGCCCAGGCGGCAGCTGCCGCCTCATCGCCCCGGCCGTGATGCCGTGGCGGCAAAGAATACAAGCAAAATTGGCCGTTTCCGCGCGTCCAACATGCCATTCAAGCTATCAATTAAATAGCAAACCTCACAATCCCCCGGTGCGCTTGACCTTGGGATCCGAGTACGTGAGCGGCTCATTCTTGACCTGCTGCGCCATGCGCTCCTGCAGGGTCATCTTGTTGATGTCCTGCGCCACCTCCACCGCCGTGCCGCTGGCCCGCCACATCGACTGGATCAGTTCCAGGAGCTGCTTGTAGATGGGCTCCTTGGGGGGCTCAGGGGGTTCTTCTACCGTTTCTTTTTTCTTGACCTCGGTCCAGTCCCGGTTGGCCGTGTCCGGGGCAGACGGCTTGTCGGGCTCGCGCACAACAGCGCCCTCGCCCAGGCGGTCCATGGATTCCACCGGGTTGGGCGCATTGATGGGCCGCACCGGCGGCGCGCCCGAGGCGCCAGTGGAATACAAATCAGCGCCCTGAGGACGCCAACTCGGCGATCGATCGACAGGTGGCATTTGCATGGCAGTGGCCCCGATGGTGAATGAATGTGTCTTGGCGTGCAGAGGGTTTTCCGCCGTCTTCGTAATTCATAACGGCAAAAAGAAGGGGAAATTTAGGTCTTTTTCACCGATTTGCCCAAATCGAGGGTTTTCACCTAGGTTTCACAGGAGGTTCAAGTCATGCACAAGCCTGATGTGGGCTGAAAACACGGATTGAGCGCACGGGCGATCACAACCACAGGGCCAGTCTGTGGCTTTTGTGTTTGCTGGCAGTGCGCCAAGGGGCGCCCAGAGGCGCTCAAAGGCGCTCAGCGCACGAAAAAAGAGAAAAAAAGAGGGGCTTCAGCTGGGGCTGCACGGCCCCGGGCCGGTCAGAGAAAGCGTTCCAGCAGCTTGCGCGAGTGCCGGTCCAGCGCGGCGGTGTCCTTGACGCGGAACTGCATGCCGTCGCCTCCGGCGATAAGCAGCCGGGTGCGCCCGCCCAGGCGGCGGATGTCCTCTTCGGCCTTGAGGACCAGGCTGGCGGGGCCCCTGTCTGTTTCCACCTGCCAGGTGCTGGGCGTGGAAAAGCTCGACACAGCAACGATTTTTTCAATAGTGGGCACAAACTCCCGCACCGCCAGCTCTTCGTCGATGAGCTGCCGGGCCGGGCCTGTCACCTGCTCCAGCCGGGGAATCCACAGCAACTCGTGGCCGTCTGCGCCCACCAGCGAGAGGCCCTCGCCGGGCGCGGCGATGGGAAAGGCGCGCACGGGCGTCACGCCTTCATGCGCCGTGCCGTCGGGCAGCGTCAGAACCAGGCGGCCATGGGGGTTGCGCGCCAACTGGAAGGCGGGCGCAGGCGACGGGGTCAGGGGTGCATTCATGGCAAAGTCGCTTACAACGTTTCAAGGATTGCCCGCAGGATGGGCCGGGTGCAGCAAGCTGCTGTCGATGATGACCCCCGCCGCCTGCGCGTCTTCTTCGGCGCGGCGGGCCTGGGCTTCGTACAGCCGCCAGTAGGCGCCCTGTTTTTCCATGAGTTCGTCGTGTGGGCCCACCTCCACCACCTCGCCCCGGTCCATGACCACCAGGCGGTCGGCCTTGCGAAGAGTGGACAGACGGTGTGCGATGGCGATCGTGGTACGCCCCTGCACCAGGTTGTCCAGTGCCTTCTGGATTTCCTTCTCTGTCTCGGTGTCCACGGCCGAGGTGGCCTCGTCGAGGATCAGGATGCGCGGGTCGATCAGCAGCGCGCGGGCGATGCTGATGCGCTGGCGCTCCCCGCCCGACAGGCCCTGGCCACGCTCGCCCACCAGCGAGTCGTAGCCATGCGGCAGGCGCAGGATGAACTCGTGCGCGTGCGCGGCGCGGGCGGCAGCCACGATTTCCTCGCGCGTGGCGTCAGGCTTACCGTAGGCGATGTTTTCGGCAATAGTGCCGAAGAACAGGAACGGCTCCTGCAGCACCAGGCCAATATGGCGGCGGTAGTCGGCCACTGCAAAGCGGCGGATGTCGATGCCATCGACCTGGATCGAGCCGTCGCTCACGTCATAAAAGCGGCTGATCAGGTTGACCAGCGTGCTCTTGCCCGAGCCGCTGTGACCCACCAGGCCGATCATCTCGCCGGGACGGATGTCCAGATCCAACCCCTTGATGACGGCGCGGCTGCCGTAGCGGAAACCCACACCCTGCATGCTGATGGCGCCCTGGACCTTGTCCACCGTCACGGGCTGGGCCGGGTCGGGCACGTTGCTCACGTGGTCCAGGATGTCAAAAATGCGCTTGGCACCAGCGGCGGCCTTCTGCGTGACCGAGACGATGCGACTCATCGAGTCGAGCCGCCCGTAGAACCGTCCGATGTAGGCGATGAAGGCGGTGAGCACACCCACCGTGATCTGGTTGCGCGACACCAGCCAGATGCCGAACGCCCAGACCACCAGCAGGCCGATTTCGGTCAGCAGCGACACCGTGGGGGTAAACAGGCTCCAGGTCTTGTTCAGCTTGTCGTTCA
This sequence comes from Acidovorax sp. HMWF029, assembly GCF_003060895.1. Taxonomy (GTDB): domain Bacteria; phylum Pseudomonadota; class Gammaproteobacteria; order Burkholderiales; family Burkholderiaceae_C; genus Acidovorax. The sequence continues at coordinate 13,807 of NZ_QAIH01000244.1, forward strand.
CTTCCAGGTTGTGCTGGTTGGCATCGCGGAAACGCTGGGCCTCGCGCTTTTCCTGCGCAAAGGCCTTCACCACGCGGATGCCGGGGATGGTGTCGGCGAGCACATTGGTCACCTCGGACCACACACGGTCGATCTTTTCAAAGCCGGTGCGCAGGCGGTCGCGCACGGTGTGGATCATCCAGCCAATGAACGGCAGCGGCACCAGCGTGACAAGCGCCAGCCACGGATTGATGGAGAACAGGATGGCCGCCGTCATCACGATCATCAGCACGTCGGTGACGAAGTCGAGCGCATGCAACGACAGGAAAACGTTGATGCGGTCGGTCTCGGACCCGATGCGCGCCATCAGGTCACCCGTACGTTTGCCGCCAAAGTAATCCAGCGACAGGCGCAGCAGGTGCTCGTAGGTGGTGGTGCGCAGGTCGGCGCCAATGCGCTCGGACACCAGCGCCAATATATAAGTACGCGCCCAAGAGAGGCCCCAGGCCAGCAGGGCCGACAGCAGCAGCCCGCCCAGGTACAACAGCACCAGCATGGGGTCGATCTGCTTTCCGTTCTGGAACGGGATCAGGATGTCGTCCATCAGCGGAATGGTGAGGTACGGCGGCACCAGCGTGGCCGCCGTGGAAGCCAGGGTGAGCGCAAACCCGGTGGCCAGCTGCTTGCGGTAAGGCCGGGCAAAGCGCCACAGGCGCAGCAGTACCCAAGTGGATGTTTGCGGCGGCTGGGCACGGGCGCAGGCCGGGCATTCGTCGGTATCGGGCGGCAGCGGCGTGTGGCAGGTGGGGCAGGCGGGCTCATCGTCCTCGTCTTCGGCGCCATTCCCGCCCCGGGCTACTTGCTGATCGAACCGCTGCACCAGACGCAGTGCCTGGGCATGGTGTGCCAGCGTGAAGCGCCACAGCGCCAGGCGCTCCTGGGGGGCATGCAGTTCGAGCGAGCCCACGCCGCCATGGTCGTGCAGGCGCAGGACCAGGCCGTCGCCCAGCGGCCAGCTACGCCAGGCCGTGGTGCCGGGGTCGCAGGCCAGCAGACGCTCGGACGTCACCACCACCCAGCCTGTCGCAAACCGCAACGCGGTGCTCAGGTCAACCTGTAACGCAGCCAGCACGTTCTCTTTGGAAGCGAGCATGGCCCGCAATTCGCCCCCCACGGGGCCAGAAAAGACACCCGAGGCGTCCACAGAATGGTGATGTTGCATTTTTGGTTGGGTTTTCCGCCACCGGCAGCCTGCGGTGGCCGAACTCGCGAAAGCGGGAATTCTCACCGATACTGCACGCCACGGTGCGACGGCATCCTTCTGTAACGTCTGTGGCAGCCATTTGGCTGACACTGCGAACAGGCCCCGGGCTGGCGCACAATCATCGTCCAACAAAATCCCCCTTCGTCCCCTTTTCCACGCTAGGCCCTCACAAGGCCGGAAACACACCCGCTGCAATCCATGGCGAAACTCAACGACATCCAACTGCTTCGCGTCAACTATCTGCGGGGCCCCAACATCTGGACCTACCGGCCGGTCCTGGAAGTCTGGCTGGACCTGGGCGAGCTGGAGGACTACCCCTCCAACCTCTTGCCAGGGCTCAATGACCGCCTCACCACCTGGCTGCCCGCGCTGATCGAGCACCACTGCGGCGTGGGCGAGCGCGGCGGCTTCCTGCAGCGCCTGCAGGAGGGCACCTGGTGTGGCCACGTGCTGGAGCACATCGTCATTGAGCTGCTCAACCTGGCCGGCATGCCCACAGGCTTCGGCCAGACGCGCAGTACCAGCCAGCGCGGCGTGTACCGCATGGTTTTCCGCGCCCGCGACGAAAGCGTGGCCCGTGTGGCGCTGGCGCAGGGCCATGCACTGATCATGGCGGCCATCAACAACGAACCCTTTGACGTAGCCGCCGCCGTGGCCCGTGTACGCACCGAGGTGGACGACCAGTACCTCGGCCCCAGCACGGCCTGCATCGTCACGGCCGCCACCGACCGGGGCATCCCCCATATCCGCCTGAATGACGGCAACCTGGTGCAGCTGGGCTATGGCGCCAGCCAGCGCCGCATCTGGACGGCCGAGACCGAATTCACCAGCGCCATCGCCGAAGGCATTGCCAGCGACAAGGACCTGACCAAGGGCCTGCTCAAGTCCTGCGGCGTGCCGATCCCCGAAGGCCAGGTGGTCAACAGCCCCGAAGAAGCCTGGGAAGCCGCACAGGACATCGGCCTGCCCGTGGTGGTCAAGCCGTCGGACGGCAACCACGGCCGGGGCGTGACGCTGGATTTGCGCAAGCGGGAAGACATCGAGGCCGCCTACCATGTGGCCTACCCCGAAGGTAGCGACGTGATGGTCGAGCGCTTCATCCCCGGCGACGAGCACCGCCTCCTGGTGGTGGGCGGCAAGGTGGTGGCGGCAGCACGCGGCGAGGTGGTCAGCATCACGGGCAATGGCCGCTCCACGGTCAAAGAGCTGATCGACACCCAGCTCAACTCCGACCCGCGCCGTGGTTACGAAGAAGAGTACCCGCTCGAAATCATTGACCTTGCCACCGACACCAAGGTGCAGCTCGAACTCAAGCGCCAGGACCTTGCCGCCGACTCCATCCCCGCTGCGGGCCGTCAGGTGGTGGTGCAGCGCAACGGCAATGTGGCTGTGGACTGCACCGACGACGTACACCCCGAGGTGGCCTATATCGCCCAGCTGGCCGCCAAGGTCGTGGGCCTGGACATCGCGGGCATCGACATGGTCGCGCGCGACATCGGGAAGCCCCTGCACACCCAGGGCGGCGCGATTGTGGAAGTCAACGCAGGCCCCGGCCTGCTCATGCACCTCAAACCCGCCGTGGGCGCGCCCCGCCCCGTGGGCCAGGCGATTGCCGAGCACCTGTTCCCCTCCGAAGGCGACGATGAGGGCCGATCGGCAGGCATAGGCCGCATCCCCCTGGTGGGCGTCGCAGGCACCCGCAACACCGCCACCATCTCGCGCGTGGTGGCCTGGCTGCTGCACCTGAGCGGACACCACACCGGCCTGGCCTGCCGCGACGGCCTGTTCCTGGACCGCCGCCGCGTGGAAGCCACCGACTGCGCCCACTGGGAAGCCGCCCACCGCTTGCTGATGAACAAGATGGTGCAGGCCGCCGTGATCGAAAGCGACGCCCGCACCATCCTGCGCGACGGCCTGGCCTATGACCGCTGCCAGGTGGGCGTGGTGACCGACATGGACGGTGTGGAAACCCTGGCCGAGTTTGACGTGCACGAGCAGGACCAGATGACCAAGGTGATGCGCACCCAGGTGGACGTGGTGCTGGCCGAAGGCGCTGCCGTGCTCAATGCCGCCATCGCCCAGGTGGCCGACCTGGCCCCGCTGTCCGACGGCGACGTGGTGCTGTACGCGCAAGACGGCACGCTGCCCGCCATCGTGGAACACCGCGCCAAGGACAACGGCCGCGCCGTCTTCGTCAAGAACGGCCGCGTAGTGCTGGCCACGGGCAGTGCAGAGCATGTGCTCGGCGCCCTGACAGACCTCACCTTTGGCCGCAACGCCGTGGTGCCCGACACCGAGGCCCTGCTGGCCGCCGTGGGCACCGCCTGGGCGCTGGACATTGCCCCCGACCTGATCGGCGCGGGCATCAAGACCTTTGAGCCCGAGCTGCCGGCCTGACAGCCCCCTACAGCAACACACGCCTTCGACTGGAACGAGGCCCGCGAGCCCCGAAGACTACAGAAAGAAATCCCATGGATGTATCCCGCACCCGGGCCCTGCGTGGCCCCAACCTCTGGAGCCGCCACATGGCCATCGAAGCCGTGGTGGCCTGCTCGGAAGCCGAGCGTGCCGTGGGCCAGATGGCCGGTTTTGAAGCCCGCCTGCGCGCCCTGTTCCCGGCCATTGGCGCGCTACACCCTGAAACCGGTGGCGGCGATGTATCGCTGGCCCATGTGCTGCAAACCGCTGCCCTGGCCCTGCAGGCACAGGCGGGTTGCCCGGTGACCTTTGCCCGCACCACGGCCACCACCGACGCAGGCGTGTACCAGGTGGTCGTCGAATACAGCGAAGAGGCCGTGGGCCGCAAGGCGTTTGAATACGCACAGCAACTCATCGAAGCCGCGCTGGGCAATGGCAGCTTTGACGCCACCGCAGTGATTGCCGAGCTGCGCGAGCTGGACGAAGACGAGCGCCTGGGCCCCAGTACCGGCTCCATCGTCGAAGCCGCCGTGGCCCGGGGCATCCCCTATCGCCGCCTCACACGCGGCAGCATGGTGCAGTTCGGCTGGGGCTCCAAGCAGCGCCGCATCCAGGCCGCCGAGGTCGACTCGACCAGCGCCGTGGCCGAATCCATCGGCCAGGACAAGGACCTGACCAAGCGCCTGCTGCACGCCGCCGGTGTGCCCGTGCCGCTGGGCAGGCCGGTCGAAAGCGTGGATGAAGCCTGGGAGGTCGCCCTCAAGGTCGGTCTGCCCGTGGTGGTCAAGCCGCAAGACGGCAACCAGGGCAAGGGCGTCACGGTCAACATCACCGACCGCGCACAGCTCGAAGAGGCCTACAAGAACGCCGTTGAGTACGGCACCGTGATGGTCGAACGCTTTTTGCCCGGCCACGACTTCCGCCTGCTGGTGGTAGGCGACCAGCTGGTGGCCGCCGCGCGCCGCGAGCCGCCCCAGGTGCTGGGCGATGGCGAACATACCGTGCGCCAGCTCGTGGAGGTGGTCAACCAAGACCCGCGCCGTGGCGAAGGCCACGCCACCTCGCTGACCAAGATCCGCCTCGATGACATCGCCGTGGCCCGCCTGGCCATGCAGAACCTCACGCCCGACTCCGTGCCACCCAAAGGCCAGCGCGTGATCCTGCGCAACAACGCCAACCTGTCCACCGGCGGCACCGCCACCGACGTGACCGATGACGTGCACCCCGAGGTCGCTGCGCGCGCGGTGGCAGCCGCCCAGATGGTGGGCCTGCACATCTGCGGCGTGGACATGGTGGCCGAAACCGTGCTGCGCCCGCTCGAAGAACAAGGCGGCGGATTTGTGGAAGTGAACGCCGCCCCCGGCCTGCGCATGCACCTGGCGCCCAGCTACGGCAAGCCCCGCAACGTGGGCCAGGCCATGGTGGACAAGCTCTACGCCCATGGCGACGATGGCCGCATTCCCACCGTGGCCGTCACCGGCACCAACGGCAAGACCACCACCGCGCGCCTCATCGCCCACCTGTTCACGGCCCAGGGCCTGCGCGTGGGCATGACCAACACCGACGGCGTGTATGTGAACGGTCGCCAGATCGACAGCGGCGACTGCAGCGGCCCCAAGAGCGCCCGCAACGTGCTGCTGCACCCCGAGGTCGATGCCGCCGTGTTCGAGACCGCCCGTGGCGGCATCCTGCGCGAAGGCCTTGGTTTTGACCGCTGCCAGGTGGCCGTGGTCACCAACATCGGCGCAGGCGACCACCTGGGCATGAACTACATCAGCACGGTGGAAGACCTGGCGGTGGTCAAGCGCGTGATCGTGCAGAACGTGGCCCCCACGGGCTACGCCGTGCTCAACGCCGCCGACCCCATCGTGGCCGCCATGGCCTCGGCCTGCCCCGGCAAGGTGATCTACTTTGCCAGCGACCGCCACCACCCCGTGATGGTCACGCACCGCGCCCAGGGCCATCGCACCGTGTACGTGGATGGCGACTCCATCGTGGCATCGGAAGGCTCGTGGCGCGAAACCATCCACCTGCGCGACGTGCCCATCACCCGCAACGGCAAGATCGGCTTCCAGGTTGAAAACGTCATGGCGTCTGTGGCCGCCGCCTGGGGCGTGGGCATGCCCTGGCAGACCATCCGCCGCGGCCTGTCGGGCTTTGTGAACGACAGCGACAACGCGCCCGGCCGCTTCAACATCATGGACTACCGGGGCGCCACCGTGATCGCTGACTACGGCCACAACCCCGACGCCATGCGCGCCCTGGTGGGCGCCGTGGACGCCCTGCCCGGCAACCGCCGCAGCGTGGTCATCAGCGGCGCGGGCGACCGCCGTGACGAAGACATCCGCGACCAGACCGTCATCCTGGGTGCCGCATTTGACGACGTGATCCTGTACCAGGACGCCGCCCAGCGCGGCCGCGCCGATGGCGAGGTGATGGCGCTGCTGCGCGAAGGCCTGGCAGGCGCATCGCGCACCACACACGTCGAAGAAATCCGTGGCGAATTCATCGCCATCGACACCGCGCTGGCGCGCCTGCAACCTGGCGACCTGTGCCTGGTGCTGGTGGACCAGGTGGAAGAAGCTCTGGCCCACCTGGCCCAGCGCTGCACCGAAGCCGGGGCTGCTGCGTGAAGTCCGTCAAGCAAGTGGCCACCTCGGCGCTGCTGGCCCTGGCCGCCGCCACCGCCTGGGTGGGCGCAGCTGGCACGGCGCAGGCAGCGTCCGGCGAAAAGATCGGCACGGTGGACACCGCCTTCCAGTGGATCGGCCGCGACCACGACATCATCGTCGAGGCCTACGACGACCCCGCCGTGCAAGGCGTGACCTGCTATGTCTCGCGCGCCCGCGTGGGTGGCATCAAGGGCACGCTGGGCCTGGCCGAAGACCGCGCCGAGGCATCGATTGCCTGCCGCCAGGTCGGCCCCATCCACGTTCCTGCGCCGCTCAAGCAGCAGGAAGAAGTGTTCAGCGAACGCATGTCCATCCTGTTCAAGCGCCTGCGCATCGTGCGCATGGTGGACGCACCGCGCAACACGCTGGTCTACCTCACCTACTCCGAAAAGCTCATCGACGGCTCGCCACAGAACAGCGTGACCGCTGTGCCGGTGGACCGCGCCACGGCCATTCCGCTGCGCAAGTAAGGCAAGGCGAGGCGAGGCGGGAGCAGGGCTCAGCATCAAAAAAGGGGCCATCGGCCCCTTTTTTTCGATTCAAAACAGCTCTCTCCGCGCGTCCATCATGCCTTTATAGCTATTAAATATATAGCATCAACCCTGCGCTGCAATCTGCCGCAGCGCCTGCTCAAACACCTCCACCGGCTGCCCGCCCTGGATCAGGTGGCGCTCGTTGATGATGATCGCAGGCACCGAATGGATGCCGTTTTGCAGATAGAACTGCTCACGCTCGCGCACCTCGTCGGCGTAGCGGTCTGAGGCCAGCAGCGCACGCGCCTCGGCCCCATCCAGCCCCACCTCGCCCGCCACACGCACCAGCACCTCGTGGTTGCTCGGGTCCTGCCCGTCGGTGAAGTACGCCTTGAACAGCGCCTTTTTGAGCGCAGGCTGCACGCCCTTTTCTTCGGCCCAGTGCAGCAGCCGGTGTGCGTCAAAAGTGTTGTAGATGCGGCTGCGCTTGTCCATGCTGAAGGTAAACCCCAGCGCCGCCCCGCGCGCCGCGATGGCCTCGCGGTTCTTCTGGCTCTGCTCGGGCGTGGCGCCGTACTTTTCTTGCAGGTGCTCGCCAATGTCCTGGCCCTCGGGCGCCATCTGCGGGTTCAGCTCGAAGGGCTGGAAATGCAGGTCCAGCGCGACCTCGCCCTGCAGCCGGTCCGCCGCCTGCTCCAGCGCATTGAGGCCGATGATGCACCAGGGGCAGGAGACATCGGAGACGAAATCGATTTTGAGGGTGGTGGGCATGGGAGGGGCTCCGGCGGGCAAAGAGGAGGAT